>NZ_JBFUKR010000030.1:0-55527 GCF_056400745.1 Rhizobacter sp. P5_A1 | reverse complement strand
GGGCAAGGGTGCGCGAGGCCGTGTGCCTCTGGCACACAACGAGCGCACAACGCGGCCCTGCGGCCTGCGGCACCCCGGCCCTTCGGGTGATCTCAGCAAACAGGCGCCCGCCGCGTTGCAAATGCTCGCCGTAGCCGCGGTACGGCTGCGCTTTGCGCCTTGCGGGCGCCTGTTTGCTGAGTCACGCGAGCCCTCCCATAGCGTTAACAGGCCCTAGCGGAAGGTCCAGGCCCGGTTGATCGCGAACGTCAGCACGAGGCTCGCGAGTGTCGCGACCGCCTGCGCGATCAGGTAGTGGATGCTCAGACGCACGCCGAGGCCGACGATCGCCATCCCGAGCAACGCGCCGAGCAGCGCCGTCAGCATGAAGCGCGGCCACGACGCGCGCATCGCGCCGCGGTGGCCGAACGTGAACCAGCGATTGCCGGCATACGCGAGTTGCGCGCCGACGACCGCACCGAAGCCCGAGGCCAGGTACGCCGGCCAGCCGGCCAGCTCGACGCACAGCACCAGCGTCAGGTAGTGCGCCGCCGTGGCGACCGCGCCAACGCTGCCGTAGCGGACGAAGTGGCGCCGCACGATCGCGCTCATGGCCGTGCGCAGGCCCGGCCCGGCACGCGCCAGAGCTCGCTGCGCTTGTCGGCGAACGCACGCGCCGCGCCCGGCTGGCTCGAGACGGCCGCGCCATGGCCGACCGGCACGATGAACCACACCGCGCTCGCGCCGCAGGCGAGCGTGCCGACATCGCTCGCGGGCCGCAGCAGCGTGCGCGCCAGCGCGGGGTCGAAGCGCGCGGCGTCGAAGATCTCCTTGCGCCAGTTGTCGCGCCGCGGGATCTCCGGGTCGGCCCAGTCGCCGGTGATGACCACCGGGCGCGAAAGCCGGGCGTAGAACGGCACGTCGTAGTCGTACTCGTCGACCATCACGACGGTGTCGGTCGCGCCGATGCCATGGGCCAGCGCCAGCGCCAGCGCGCGGTTCGAGGGCGTGCCCTTCCAGACCGCGACCGCGACGATCGCGACGCAGGCCAGCGCCGCGGCGCCCATCAGCCAGCGCCACGCGCCGCTGCGGCCGGCCGCGATCGCGAGCGCGAGCAGCGCGCACCACGGCGCGAGCGCCGGCAGCGCGTAGCCGACGAGCTTGGAGCTCGGGATCGAGAAGAAGCCGACGATCGCGATCGTCCACCACGCGTACAGCGCGAGCGTCGGCGTCGGCACGGCCCCCGCGCGGCGCAGCGCGGCCGGCAGCCAGACGCTCCACGGCAAGGTCAGCAGCGGCAGCACGACGATGAAGAACCACGCGCCGTGCACGTTGTTGAAGTTCGACTGCGCGTAGCGGCGGAAATGCTGCTCCATCACGAAGTAGTCGAAAAAGCCCGGGTAGCGCAGCTGCATCGCGACGAACCACGGCAGTGCGACCAGCGCGAACGCGAGCAGCGCCAGCGGGTGCAGCAGCCCCGGCAGCTGGCGCCAGCGCCGCTGCGCGAGCAGCCACGGGCCGATCACCAGCGCCGGCAGCACGAGGCCGATCAGGCCCTTCGCGAGCACCGCCAGCGCGCACAGCAGCCAGCCGGCGACGAGCCAGCGCAGTTCGATGCGGGTCGTCGATTCGAGCGCACGCGCCAGCGCCAGCACCGCGCAGGTGATCAGGCCGCCGACCAGCATGTCGTGGTTCGCGTACTGGCCGCCGATGAAGAAGAACGGCGTCGTCGCGAGCACGCCGAGCGCGATCGCCGCGGTGCGTGGCCCGTGCCAGCGCCGCATCGCGAGGAACAGCGCCGCGCCCATCAGCCACGCGCCGACTGCCGAGCCGAAGCGACCCGCGAACTCGTGCGCGCCGAACAGCTGCATGGCCGCGATGTCGAGCCAGTAGAACAGCGGCGGCTTGTGGAAGAACGGCAGGCCGTTCAAGGTCGGCACGAGCCCGTCGCCATGCCACATCGCGCGCGCGACCTCGGCGTAGCGGCCCTCGTCGGGCAGCAGCAAGGCGCGCAGGCCGAGCGTCGCGAGCAGCCACAGGGCGAGCAGCGCGAGCAGGGCGGGCCCCGACTGCAGCCTCGACACCTGCGGCGACCCCTGCTGAGGCGCGGCGACGAGGGGGTCGCGTCGGTCGTTCGGAGAATCGGACATCGGGGGTCGGCGGGGTGCTCGGTCGGCGCGCCATTAGACCATCGGGGCCCAGCCATCGCGGCGCGGCGCCGATGTATTACCATAGGGCCTTCGGGTAACACTTCGGGGGAGCGCCGCCATGTCCACCACGCTGACCAGCAAGGGCCAGGTCACGATCCCCAAGCGGATTCGCGATGCGCTGCGGCTGGCGCCCGGCGCGGCCGTCGATTTCGCGGTCGACGCTGCGGGTCAGGTGGTCCTGATGCCGGCCGCGCCGCCCTCCGGCAAACGCCGGGCACCGGGCGATCGCTTCGATGCGGTGCGCGGGCAGGCCGATGTCAAGTGGCGGACGCGTGATCTGATGAAGCTGCTGCGCACGGACGACTGAGCTTGCTGCTGGTCGACACCAACGTCCTGGTCGACGTGCTGCAGGACGACCCGGAGTGGGCCGACTGGTCGATCCGCCAGTTGCGGGCGCAGGCGCAAATCCATGCGCTGGCGATCAACCCGATCGTCTATGCGGAGTTGTCCTTGTCGTTCTCGACCGTGGAGGCGCTCGACGCCGTCGTCAAGCGCATGGAACTGGCGTTCGAGCAGGTGCCCCGTCCGGCGCTGTTTCTCGCCGGCAAGGCCTTCGCGCTGTACCGGCGGCGCGGCGGCAGCAAGGCGCAGGTCTTGCCCGATTTCATCATCGGCGCGCATGCGGCGGTCGCGGGCTGGCCCTTGTTGACGCGCGACGCGGCGCGCTACCGGAGCTACTTTCCGAGCCTGCAGGTGATCGCGCCACCGGCCTGACTCGCGCGCCGCTCTCGAGCAAATGTGGCTCTGCCACTTTGCTTGACCCTTGGGGGCGGGAATGTCGAAGACATTTCCTGGGGGTGCTTCAGTCCACCTTCGCGCCCGACACCTTCACGACCTGTGCCCACTTCTTCGTCTCCGCGGCGATGAACTTCGCGAACTCGGCCGGCGGCTGGCCGCCGGGGATCGCGCCCTGCGCCTGCAGCCGCTCCTTCAGCAGCGGCGTCTGCAGCGCCTTCGCGGTCTCCTGCTGGACCCGGTTGACGATGTCCGTCGGCGTGCCGGCCGGCGCGAGCAGCCCGAACCACGAGCTCGCGTCGAAGCCTTTCACCGGCCCGGCCTCGGCGATCGTCGGCACGTCGGGCAGCGCCGTGCTGCGCTGCGCGCTCGTCACCGCCAGCGCCTTCAGCTTGCCGGACTTGATGTGCGGCAGCGCCGACGGCAGGTTGTCGAACATCAGGTCCATCGTGCCGCCGATCAGGTCGAGCAGCGCGGGGCCCGAGCCGCGGTACGGGAAATGGACCATGTAGGTCCCGGTCATGCTCTTGAACAGCTCGCCGCTCAGGTGGATCGAGGTGCCGTTGCCGCTCGAGGCCATGTTCAGCTTGCCGGGATGCGCCTTCGCATAGCGGATCAGGTCGGCGACGTTGCCGATGCCGGCGGCTTCGGCCTTCGCCGGGTTCATCACCAGCACGTTCGGCACGCCGGCGACGAGCACGATCGGCACGAAGTCGCGCACCGGATCGAAGCTCATCTTCGGGTAGAGCGAGGCGTTGATCGCCTGCGTGCCGACGGTGCCCATCAGCAGGTTGTAGCCGTCGGGCGGCGACTTCGCGATCGCGTCGGCGCCGAGGTTGCCGCCGGCGCCGGGTCGGTTGTCGATGATGAAGGTCTGGCCGAAGGCCTTGCCGAGCTCGGGCGCGAGTGCGCGCGCGAGGATGTCGGTGGTTCCGGCCGGCGCGAACGGCACGACGATGCGCACCGGCTTGGTCGGCCAGTTCGCGTCGGCGCGGGCAATCGCTGGCCAGAGCGCCGCGGGCACGAGCAGCGAGCCGGCGCCGGCGAGCAGGCGGCGGCGATCGATCGAATGCATGGAGGGATCCTTCTGAACTGCATGGGTTGCGCGAGAGTGTCGCGCGGCGCACCGCACAGCGTTCAGAGGGCTTGCCCGAAGGCATTGGGCGACGGGCCGAGGCCGGCCGCCCGGAAGAAAAGAAGGGAAGCGGGACAGTAAGTTGCCGTGGCTCGCTCTCGACACCGCCCCGGCCTGCCCGCTCCCCTCAGGACGTTAGTTTCGTCCGCAAAACTGTGTGTCGCGCGCTCAGCGCGACGCCGGCCGCAGGAACAGCGACAGCTGCGCCGGCGCATGCGCGGTCTGCAGAACCCGGAACGGCAGGCGTTGTGGCGTGGCCTGCAGGACCGGCGCCTTGCGCTGCGGCAGCACCGAGGTGGCGGCGGCGCGCCCGCTTGCGCTGGTGTTCTTCATCATCGGTGACGTGCTCATCAAACCCCCGGATGGCTGCTGTTGCGTGCGCCCAGATCGAAGTGCGGGCCGGTCACCGGCATCAGCACGCTGGCGGCGTGGCTCATCCAGTCGGAGAGCTCCAGCGTCGTCGGCAGCCGCTGCGCGACCGGTTGCGCCAGGCGCAGCACCGACGAGGCGCCACCGCGGCAGCGCGGGTTGGCGGGCCGCGAGCGGCGCGGGGCAACAGACTTCACAGTGCGATTCAGCGGCATGGCAACGACGTCCTTGTGGGTGCTCGGCCCGGCGCCGCGTCGAGGCGGCATCTCGGGTGCTGTGAGCCAACACCAGCGCAACGTCTGTGCCATGCCCGTTCGATGCCGCAGTGGCGGTGGGCCGACCGAAATTTGACGCCGAATCGAACAACTGCCTACGAAATGTGACGCACTCGTAAGAGATGCGTTACAGGTTCGACCGGATTCGTCGGGCGCCAAAGTCATGCTGCGGCCCCGTACCCACGCGAGCATCAGGCGGCCGCGCGGTACCCGCGCGGAATCGCGCCCAGCAGCCGCCGCGTGTAGTCCTGCTGCGGCGCATCGAGGATCTGCTCGACGCTGGCCTGCTCGACGACCTCGCCGTCCTTCATCACCAGCACCTCGTCGGCCATGAAGCGCACGACCGCGAGGTCGTGGCTGATGAAGATGTAGGCGAGGCCGAGCTCGTCCTGCAGGTCTTTCAGCAGGTTCAGCACCTGCGCCTGGACCGAGACATCGAGCGCGCTGACGGCCTCGTCGAGCACCAGCACCTCGGGGTCGAGCGTCAGGCAGCGCGCGATCGCGACGCGCTGGCGCTGGCCGCCGGAGAACTCGTGCGGGTACTTGTCCATCGCCGCCTCGTCGAGGCCGACCTTGACCAGCAGCGCGCGGGCGCGCGCTTCGCGCGCGTCGTTGTCCTTGCCGATGGCGTGGATCGTCATCGGCTCGACCAGCGTCTGGCCGACCGTGAAACGCGGGTTCAGCGACGCGTACGGGTTCTGGAACACGACCTGGATGCGCTTGCGCATCGGCAGCATCGCCGCCTTGCTCAGCGCCAGCAGGTCGGTGCCGTCGAACGTGACGCGGCCGCCGACCGGCCCGCCGCTGGGCTCGTGCAGGCGCAGCAGCGCCAGCCCCATCGTCGTCTTGCCCGAGCCGGATTCGCCGACCACGCCGAGCGTGTGGCCCTGGCGCAGCTTGAAGGTCGCGCCCTTCACGGCGCGGAACTCCTTGCGGCCGAACACGCCGCTTTGGAGCCAGAAGCTCTTCGTCAGGCGGCTCGCCTCGATGATCACGCGCGCGTTCGGGTCCTTCGGCTTCGCGACGCCGGCCGCGGCGTGCGCGGCGACCCCGCCGTTGCCCTGCGCCGCGATGTGCGCGTCGATCACCATCAGGCGCGGCGCGCGCTGCTCCAGCGTCGGCCGGCACGCGAGCAGTGCCTTGGTGTAGGCATCTTTCGGGTTGGCGAAGATGCCGGCGACCGCGCCTTGCTCGCGCACCGCGCCGTGGCGCATCACGACGACGTGGTCGGCGATCTCGCCGACGACGCCGAGGTCATGGCTGATGAACAGCATGCTCATCTGGCGCCGCGCCTTGAGCCCGGCGAGCAGCTCCATGATCTGGCGCTGGATCGTCACGTCGAGGGCGGTCGTCGGCTCGTCGGCGATCAGCAGCTTGGGCTCGCAGGCGAGCGCCATCGCGATCATCACGCGCTGCTGCTGGCCACCCGAGAGCTGGTGCGGGTAGGCCGACAGGCGCCGTTTCGGCTCGGGCATGCCGACCTCGACGAGCAGCGCCTCGGCGCGCTTCATCGCATCGCGCGCGGTCAGGCCGAGGTGCTTCATCAGCGGCTCGCAGATCTGCTGGCCGACCGTGAACACCGGGTTCAGCGAGGTCATCGGATCCTGGAACACGCAGGCGATCTCGCGGCCGCGCAGCTTCTGCAACTCGCTCATCGGCGTGGCGAGCATGTCGCGGCCCTGGAACGTGATCGCGCCGCTGCGCTCGGCGTTGTCGGGCAGCAGGTTCAGGATCGACATCGCGGTGACGCTCTTGCCCGAGCCCGACTCGCCGACCAGCGCGATCGTGGTGTTCTCGGGCACGTCGAAGCTGACGCCGCTGTTGCCACGGCCTACCGCCTCGAAGCGCTGCATCACGCCGTCGACCTTGCCGAGGCGGAACGCGACCCGCAGGTCCTGGATGGAGAGAAGCGTGCTCATTAGGCCTTCCGCCGGGCCGCCCCAAGGGAGGCCTGTGCCCCCTCGGGGGGCAGTGAACGAAGTGAACGTGGGGGCTTCATCATTCGAGGCCCCGCAGCTTGGGATCGAGCGCATCGCGCAGCGCGTCGGTCATCAACGAGAACGCGGTGACGAACACCGCCATGAAGATCGTCGCGGCGGCGAGCTGCCACCAGTGGCCGAGGATCAGCTCGCTCTGCGCCTCCGACAGCATCGTGCCCCACGAGACCTGGTCGACGCCGACGCCCAGGCCCAGGTACGACAGGATCACCTCCGACTTGATGAAGCCGACGACGTGGATCGACAGCTGCACCAGCACGACGTGGCTGACGTTCGGCAGGATGTGGCGGAACATGCGCGAGCTCGTGCTCGCGCCGATCGCCTCGGCCGAGCGCACGTAGTCTCGCACCGCGTGCTTGATGAACTCGGCGCGCACCAGCCGGTAGATCCCGGTCCAGCCCGCGAGGCCGAGGATCAGCACGACCGAGCCGATGCCGCGCCCGAACACCGCCGCGAACGCGAAGATCAGCAGGATGCCCGGCACCGCGGTGAAGACGTTGTAGACCCACTCGAGCAGGTCGCCGAGCCTGCCGCCGAAGAAGCCGGCGACGGCGCCGAGGAATGTGCCGATCAGCGTCGCGAGCACCGCGGCCGAGACGCCGACCAGGATCGAGACCTGTGCGCCCTTGATCGCCTTCGCGAGCACGTCGCGGCCGAGGCGGTCGCCGCCGAACGGCAGCGTCTGCGCCTTGATCGACTCGGTGGTCTGGTACTTCTTCGCCGCCTCGGCCCATTCCTTGTAGCGCGGCGCGAGCGGGTCGACCGCCGAGATGTCGACGTTCGGACCGGTCGGCGTCGCCACCGCGACGCTCTCGGTCTTGGCCGCGGGCCCGGCGAAGGTCGGCGGCGCGTCGGGCACGCCGCGCTCGATCTGCCAGTCGGATGCGACCAGCCCGACACCTGACGCGAGCACGAGCAGCAGGAACAGCACGACGATCACCAGCGAGGTCATGCCGACGTGGTCGGTGCGAAAGCGCAGCGCCGCCGCGTTCCAGACGCCGCGCGCGCGGGCCGCGCTCGGCGTGAGTTGCGGGCTCACCAGCACGGCCGTCATTTCAGCACCACCCGCGGATCGACCAGCTTGTAGAGGATGTCGGTCGCGAGGTTGACGACCATCGTGATCACCGCGATGTAGATCGCGAAGGCCTGGATCACCGGATAGTCGCTGCGGTTCACCGCGAGCAGGATCTCGCGGCCCAGGCCGGGGATCGAGAAGAACACCTCGATCAGGAACGAGCCGACGAAGATGCCCGGCAGCGCGACCGCGACGTTCGTCAGGATCGGGATCAGCGCGTTGCGCAGCACGTGCCTGAGCAGGATCACCGGCTCGGTCAGGCCCTTCGCGCGCGCGGTGCGCACGTAGTCGTGGCCGATCTCGTCGAGGAAGAAGGTGCGGTACAGCCGCGTCGTCGGCGCGAGGGACACCGCGACCGCGAGCATCACCGGCAGCGGCGCGTAGACGCGCAGGTTGGTCCAGACGCTGTCGCTCCAGCCCTGCACCGGGAACAGCCCGAGCTGGAACGCGAACACGTACTGGCCGACGATCACGTAGACCAGGAACGAGATCGACAGCGCGACGGTCGTCAGCACCATGATCGCGCGGTCGGTCAGCGAGCCGCGCACATAGGCCACGCCCATCGCGAACGGGATCGCGAGCAAGGTGTCGAGGATCAGGATCGGCACCATCACCGTCAGCGTCGCCGGCAGGCGGGTCGCGAACAGGTGGCTGACGGCCTCGTTGGTCGCCCAGCTCTTGCCCCAGTCGAAGGTCACGATCTGCTTCAGGAAGATGCCGAACTGCGTCCACAGCGGTTCGTTCAGGCCGAGCTGCGTGCGGATCGCGTCGACCTGCGCCTGGGTGGCATTCAGGCCACCGAGGATCTCGGCGGGGTCGCCGCCGAAGGCCTTGAACAACAGGAACACCAGCAGCACGACGCCGAACAAGGTCGGGATCATCTGCCACAGGCGTCGAATCAGGTAGGCCGCCATGGCTGCACACACTCCTCTTCCAGTCAAATCGGGGCACCGCCCGGGCCGCAGCGCGCTCGTGGCGGGCCGCGGCACCGTGGTGCAAACGAGCGCGAGTCTAGGGCCTCGCGGGAGCGGCTCTGCCCCGCATTTGCCCTTGCGCCGTGCAACGGGCACGCAATTCGCGTGCCCTTGGCGGCTCGCCGGAACGGCGGCGAACCATAGTGCTTGCACCGGGGTCGAACGCTGCCCGCAGCCTCTAGACTCGCGCCTTCGCGTCGGTCGATCGGTCGGCGGCGAGCCGATTCGTCGTGATCCCACAAGGAACGCTGTTCATGTTGTCTGTCTTTCGCGCGGCCGTCTGCGGCGCTGCGCTGTCGGTCGCCGCCGTCGCCTCGCACGGCGCTGAGCCGATCAAGGTGCTGCACTATGCGATGCGCGCCGCCGAGACCGGCTTCGACCCGGCGCAACTCACCGACCTGTATTCGAGCGTGATGGCGTCGAACATGTTCGATGCGCTGTACGAATACGAATTCCTCGCCCGCCCGGTGCGCCTGCGGCCGAGCACCGCCACTGCGCTGCCCGAGGCGTCGGCCGACTTCAAGACCTTCACGATTCGGGTGCGCCCCGGCATCTACTTCAGCGACGACCCGGCGTTCGGCGGCAAGAAGCGCGAGCTCGTCGCCGCCGACTATGTCTACTCGATCAAGCGCCTGTTCGACCCGCGCTGGAAGAGCCCGACCTACCAGACGATGGAGAACAACAAGATCCTCGGCCTGGACGAGCTGCGCCAGGTCGCGATCCGGGACAAGAAGCCGTTCGACTACGACGCGCCGATCGAGGGCCTGCGCGCGCTCGACCGCTACACGCTCCGGTTCAAGCTCGCGCGGCCGAACCCGCGCTTCACCGACGCGCTCAGCGATCCGGCCCGCGTCGGCGCGGTCGCGCGCGAGGTCGTCGAGGCGTACGGCGACAAGATCATGGAGCACCCGGTCGGCACCGGGCCGTACCGGCTCGCCGACTGGCGGCGCAGTTCGCTGATCGCCTTCGAGAGGAACCCGAACTACCGCGACGAGTTCTACAACGAGGACGCGCCTGCCGCCGACCCGCTCGCACAGGCCGCTGCCGCGAAGCTGAAGGGCCGCAAGCTGCCGATGATCGACCGGGTCGAGATCAGCATCATCGAGCAGCCGCAGCCGCGCTGGCTCTCGTTCGTGAATCGCGAGATGGACATCATCTGGCAGGTGCCGGAGGACTTCACCGACATCGCGATCCCGAACAGCCAGGTCGCGCCGAACCTCGCGAAGCAGGGCGTCTACCAGCTGCGCTACCAGCGCAACGACGCATCGATGTCGTACTTCGCGATGGAGAACCCGGTCGTCGGCGGCTACACGCCGGAGAAGGTCGCATTGCGCCGCGCGATTGCGCTCGCGGTCGACGTGAAGCGCGAGATCTTCGAGGCGCGTCGGGGCCAGGCGATCGTTGCGCAGTCGATCGTCCCGCCGGGTTTGTGGGGCTACGACCCGGCGTTCAAGAGCGAGATGGGCGAGTTCGACCGCGCCCGGGCGAAGGCGCTGCTCGACCTGTACGGCTACGTCGACAAGAACGGCGACGGCTGGCGCGACCAGCCCGATGGCACGCCGCTGGTGATCGAGTACGCGACCCAGCCGAACGACCTGGACCGCCAGCTGACGACGCAGTGGCAGAAGAACATGGACGCGATCGGCGTCCGCATGGTCTTCAAGACCGCGCAATGGCCCGAGAACCTGAAGGCCTCGCGCGCCGGCAAGCTGATGATGTGGGGCGTCGCCTGGACCGGCGGACCCGACGGCGAGGAGTTCCTGGTGCTCGGCGACGGCGCCGAGAAGGGCCAGGCGAACCACGCGCGCTTCGACCTGCCCGAATACAACCGGCTGTTCCAGCTCCAGCGCAGCCTGCCCGACGGGCCCGAGCGCATGCAGGCGATCACCCGGATGAAGGAGATCCTGGTCGCCTACATGCCGTACAAGGCGCACGTGCACCGCATCTGGACCGACCTGGCCCAGCCCTGGATCGTCGGCTACCACCGCAACCTGTTCGTCTCCGACTTCTGGCGCTATCTCGACATCGACCCCGCCGAGAAGGCGCGGCGCTCGAAGTGAAGAGCGCCGTTCGTCATTCGCTGGCGTGCCTCGGCGCGGTGCTGCTCGCTGCGCTGCTGGCCGCTGGCGCGCAGGCCGAAGAACCGAAGAAGACGCTTCGCTATGCCTTCGAGGTCGCCGAGACCAGCATCGATCCGGTCAAGATCAACGACCTGTACTCGCGCACGCTGACGCCACACATCTTCGAAGGGCTCTACCACTACGACCACCTCGCGCGGCCGATCAAGATCAAGCCGCTGACCGCCGACGCCATGCCGCAGGTCTCGGCCGACTTCCGCGTCTGGACCATCAAGCTCAAGCCGGGCATCTACTTCGCCGACGACCCGGCCTTCAAGGGCAGGAAGCGCGAGCTCGTCGCGCAGGATTACGCCTACTCGTTCAAGCGCTTCGCCGACCCGGCGAACAAGAGCCCGGTCTGGTCCGAGCTCGAAGCCGAAGGCCTGGTGGGCCTGGCCGAATTGCGCCAGGCCGCGCTCGACAGGAAGCATCCCTTCGACTACGACCGCGAGATCGAAGGCGTGCGCGCGCTCGATCGCTATACGCTGCGCTTCACGCTCACCGAGCCGCGCCCGCGCTTTCACGAGGGCCTCGCGTCGGGCGAGCTCTTCGGCGCTGTCGCGCGCGAGGTGGTCGAGTTCTATGGCGATCAGGCGGAGGCGCATCCGGTGGGCACCGGGCCGTTCAAGCTCGTGCAGTGGCGGCGCAGCTCGTTCCTGGCGTTCGAGCGCAACCCCGACTTCCGCGAGATGCGCTACGACGCCGAGCCCGCGCCCGACGACGCCGAGGGCCAGGCGCTGCTCGCGCGCTTCAAGGGCCGGCGCCTGCCGATGGTCGACCGGGTCGAGATCTCGATCATCGAGGAAGACCAGCCGCGCTGGCTGTCGTTCGTCAACGGCGAGGCGGATCTCGAGTACCGGCTCGGCTTCCAGTTCGTCTCGCAGGCGATGCCAAACGGCAAGGTCGCGCCCAACCTGGCCAAGCGGGGCATCCGCGGCTACCAGGTCATCGAGCCGGCGAGCAACTCGCTGCTTTTCAACATGGAAGACCCGACGGTCGGCGGCTACAGCGCCGACAAGGTGGCGTTGCGCCGTGCGATCGGCCTCGGCATGGACACCGCCACCGAGATCGTCTACGCCTACAGCGGCCAGGGCGTGATCTCGCAGACGCCGCTGCTGCCGTTCACGACCGGCTACGACCCGAAGTACCGGAGCGAGTTCGGCACCTACGACCCGGCCCGCGCGAAGGCCTTGCTCGACCTGTACGGCTACCTCGATCGCGACGGCGACGGCTGGCGCGACATGCCCGACGGCTCGCCGCTGGTGCTGCGGATCTCGACCCAGTCCGACCAGCGCTCGCGCAAGATCGCCGAGGTGATGGACCGCAACATGACCGCGCTGGGCATCCGCAGCGTCTCTACCGTCGCGCAGTGGCCCGAGAACCTGAAGGCCGCACGTGCCGGCAAGCTGCCGATGTGGTCGGTCGGCTCGTCGGCCGACGCCCCCGACGCGATCGGCGCGCTCGCCCGCTACGACAGCCGCCAGATCGGCGGGCAGAACATGGCGCGCTTCAGGATGCCGGCGTTCGATGCGCTCTACGATCGCCTGCAGCAGCTGCCCGACGGTCCCGAGCGCGAGGCCCTGTTCCGGGAGGCCGAGAACCTCGCGGTCGCCTACATGCCCTACAAGTTCAAGCTCAACCGCCTGTCGACCGACATGAGCTACCCGCAGCTGATCGGCTACCGCCACCCGGTGTTCTGGAACGACTGGTGGCAGTACGTCGACATCGACGACACGCTGCGCCCGGCGCGCTGACCCAAGGACTCGAGAGAGCACGCATGAAAGCCAAGTTCCTGACCCGCGTCGCGACCGCCGCCGCCGCGGGCTCGCTCGTTCTGGCCGCCGCGGCACGCGCGGCAGCAACGCCGGAAGCCGAGGTCATGGCGGTCACGCAGGCCGCATGCGACGCGTTCCGGTTGCAGGATTTGCCCGCGCTCGAGCGCTTGCTCGCGCCGGACTTCACGCTCGTCGGCACCGATGCGCAGATCCAGCCCCGCGCGCAGGCATTCGCCGAGGTGCGCGCCGGCGAGCCGACGTACGAGGTCTTCCGCAACCACGACATGACGGCGCGCGTGTATGGCGACGCGGCGGTCGTGCAGGGCATCACGTCGCTGAAGGGGCTGTCGGGCGGCAAGCCGTTCGCGCTCGACGTGCGCTTCACCGACACTTTGATCCGGACTGGCGGCACATGGAAGATCGTCGTCAGCCATGTCACCCTCATTCCGACGCGGTAGTGCGCCATCCCATGAAGACCCTGAAATTCCTGCTGCTCGCCGCCGGCCTCGCCGCCGGGCTCGCCGGCGCGCAGACCGCGCCGTCCGCCGCTGCGCAAAAGGTGCTGCGCTATGCATTCGAGGTCGCCGAGACCAGCCTCGACCCGGCGAAGATCAACGACCTGTACTCGCGCACGCTGACGCCGCACATCTTCGAGGGTCTGTACACCTACGACCATCTCGCGCGGCCGATCCGGATCAAGCCGCTGACGGCCGATGGCATGCCGCAGTCGTCGACCGACTTCCGCGTCTGGACCGTCAAGGTCCGGCCCGGCATCTACTTCGCCGACGATCCCGCGTTCAAGGGCAAGAAGCGCGAACTCGTTGCGCAGGATTACGTTTACGCGTTCAAGCGCTTTGCCGATCCGGCCAACAAGAGCCCGCCCTGGGGCGGGCTCGAACAGGAGCACTTCGAGGGCCTCAACGAACTGCGCAAGGCCGCGCTCGACCAGAAGAAGCCGTTCGACTACGACCAGGAGATCGAAGGCATTCGCGCGCTCGATCGCTACACGCTGCGCTTCAAGGTGCGCGACCCGCGGCCGCGCTTCATCGAGTCTCTCGCGACCGGTGACCTGTTCGGTGCGGTCGCGCGCGAGGTCGTCGAGCACTACGGCGACAAGATCGATGGGCATCCGGTGGGCACCGGGCCGTTCAAGCTCGTCGAGTGGCGGCGCAGCTCCCGCATCGCCTTTGAACGCAACCCCGACTACCGGGAGCGCTTCTACGACGCCGAACCCGCCGCCGACGACGCCGAGGGCCAGGCATTGCTCGCGCGCTTCAAGGGCCGGCGCCTGCCGATGGTCGACCGGGTCGAGATCTCGATCATCGAAGAGGAGCAGCCGCGCTGGCTCTCGTTCGTGAACGGCGAGTCCGACGTCGCGTACCGCGTCGGCTACCAGTTCGCGCCCCAGGCGATGCCGAACGGCAAGGTCGCGCCGAACCTCGCGAAGCGCGGGATTCAAGGCTATCCGGTCGTCGAGGCCGCCGGCAACTACTTCCTGTTCAACATGGAAGACCCGACCATCGGCGGCTACGCACCGGAGCGTGTCGCGCTGCGACGCGCGATCGGTCTGGGCCTCGACGTGAACAAGCTGATCGCCTACGCCTACAACGGCCTGGGCACGCCCGCCCAGGGGCCGACGCTGCCGCACACCAGTGCCTTCGACCCGAAGCTGAAGACCGAATTCAGCGACTACGACCCGGCGCGTGCCCGTGCCTTGCTCGACCTGTACAAGTTCGTCGACCGCGATGGCGACGGCTTTCGCGAGATGCCCGACGGCTCGCCGCTGCTGCTGCGCGTGTCGACCCAGTCGCAGCAGCGTGATCGCAAGATCGCCGAGGTGCTGACGAAGAACATGAAGACGCTGGGCATCCGCGTGCAGTCGGTGATCGCGCAATGGCCCGAGAACCTGAAGGCGGCGCGTGCCGGCAAGTACCAGGTGTGGTCGCTCGGCGGCTCGGCCGCGGCGCCGGATGCCTCGGGTTCGTTTGCGCGTTTCGACAGCCACCAGATCGGCGGTCAGAACATGTCGCGGGTGCGCCTGCCGGCGCTCGACACCTTGTACGAGCGGCTGCAGACGCTGCCCGACGGCCCCGAGCGCATCGCGACCTTCCGCGAAGCCGAGCGCATCGCCGTGGCCTACATGCCCTACAAGTTCACGCTGAACCGGGTTTCGATCGACATGACCCAGCCGCAGCTCGTCGGCTACCGTCGCCCGGTGTTCTGGCAGGACTGGTGGCAGTACGTCGACATCGATGACGCGCGCGCCGTCAAGCGCTGACGCACGTCGCCCCGATGATCGACCGCCGCCGCTGGTCTGCCGCCGCGCTGGGGTCGGTGGTCGGCGCGCTGGCGCTGCCGACGGCGTCGCGCGCGGCCGATGCGGCAGGCGGCAACATTCTGCGCGTGGCGTTCGAGAGCCCGGAGACCGGCTTCGACCCGGCGCAGGTCAGCGACATCTATTCGCTGCGCGTCGCTGCGCACATCTTCGAAGCGCCCTACCACTACGACCCGCTCGCGCTGCCGGTGAAGCCGCGGCCGCTCACCGCGGCGGCGCTGCCCGAGGTCTCGGCCGACTTTCGCGTCTGGACGATCCGGCTGCGGCCCGGCATCTTCTTCGCCGACGACCCGGCGTTCCGCGGTGTGCGGCGCGAGCTGGTCGCGCAGGACTACGTCTACGCGTTCAAGCGCTATTTCGATCCAGCGACGAAGAGCCCGGGCCTGTCGACGATCGAGGATGAAGGCATCGTCGGCCTGAGCGAGCTGCGGGCGGCCGCGCTCGCAGCGCGCAGCGCGTTCGACTACGACGCGCCGGTCGAGGGCCTGCGTGCGCTCGACCGCCACACGCTGCAGATCCGCCTGCAGGCGCCGCGGCCGCGGCTGCTCACGATCCTGTGCAATTCGAGCAACTTCGGCGCGGTCGCGCGCGAGGTCGTCGAGTTCCATGGCGACGCGATCATGGCGCACCCGGTCGGCACCGGCCCGTACCGGTTGAAGTCGTGGCGGCGCGGCTCGCGCATCGAGCTCGAACGCAACCCGGGCTTTCGCGAGATGCGCTACGAGGCCGAGCCGAATGCCGACGACGCGCAGGGCCAGGCCTGGCTCGCGCGCTTCAAGGGCCGGCGCCTGCCGCTGAACGACGGCGTCGAGATCGCCGTGCTCGAAGAAGAGCAGTCGCGCTGGCTCGCGCTGCTCAGCGGCCAGGTCGACTGCGCGCGTGTGCCGGGCTCGTTCACGCAGCACGCGATGCCGAACGGCGTGCTCGCGCCGAACCTCGCGAAGCGCGGCTTCGTCGCGCGGCGCTACGTGAATCCCGACTTCACGATGAGCTGGTTCAACATGGACGACCCGGTCGTCGGCGGCTACACGGCCGAGCGCGTCGCGCTGCGCCGTGCGATCGAGCTCGCCTACGACATCGAACACGAAGTGCGGATCGTGCGCCGCGGCGGCGCCGTCGTCGCGCAGGCGGCGATGGCGCCCGGCACCTACGGCCACGATCCCGCCTACCGCAGCGACAACAGCGGCTTCGACCCGGCGCGCGCGAAGGCGCTGCTCGACACCTACGGCTATCTCGACCGCGACGGCGACGGCTGGCGCGAGCAGCCCGACGGCCAACCGCTGCTGCTGCAGATGGCCACACAAGGCTCGCAGATCGAGCGCCAGTTCGACGAGAACTGGCAGAAGAGCCTCGCGGCGGTCGGCCTGCGCATGCGCTTTCGCGTCGCGCAGTGGCCCGAGAACCTGAAGGCCGCGCGCGCCGGCACGCTGCAGATGTGGAGCCTGGCCTCGACCGCGCCGACGCCCGATGCGCAACGCGCGTTCTCGTACATGTACGGCCGCGCGATCGGCCGCTCGAACTTCGCGCGCTTCCGCCTGCCGGCCTTCGACGCGATCTACGAGCGCATGCTGCAGCTGCCCGACGGCCCCGAGCGCGCCGCGCTGTTCATCGACGCGAGCAAGCTCGTGCTGGCCTACATGCCGTACCGCATCCACGTGCACCGCGTCTACACCGACCTGAACCATCCGTGGGTCACCGGCTGGCGCCAGGCGCCGTTCCGCGACGAGTCGTGGCAGTACGTCGAGGTCGACGCCGCGATGCGCGAGCGCCCGAGCCGCTGATCCGCATCGGTAGTTCCTGCGTTGACGGGCGGACGCGGCCTCGCACAATGGGCGCATGACTCACCAGATCACCCGTTACACCGACTGGCTCGCGCGCGAACGCGGGCTGCGCTTCGACGCCGGCAGTGTCGAAGGCTACGACGCGCTGTGGCGCTGGTCGGTCACCGACCTGCGCGCGTTCTGGGGCTCGATCTGGGACTACTTCGGCGTGCAGTCGCCGACGCCGTACGAGACCGTGCTCGCCGACGAGACCATGCCCGGCGCGCGCTGGTTCCCCGGCGCACAGGTCAACTACGCGCAGCACCTGTTCTCGCACGCCGAAGCGGCGCATGCGGCGGGGCATCCGGCGCTTCTGTTCCAGAACGAGACGATGCGAACGCGCGGCGAGATGCAGCAGATCGCGTGGCCCGAGCTGCGCCGCCAGGTCGCCTCGCTCGCGGCCGCGCTGCGCTCGCTCGGCGTGCAGCGCGGCGATCGGGTCGTCGCGTTCCTGCCGAACATCCCGCAGACCGCGGTCGCGTTCCTCGCCTGCGCGAGCCTCGGCGCGGTCTGGTCGGTGTGCTCGCCCGACATGGGCCCGGTCGCGGTGCTCGATCGCTTCCGCCAGATCGAGCCGAAGCTGCTGATCGCGTGCGACGGCTACACCTACGGCGGCGTCGCGCACGACCGCATGCCGGTGTTGCGCGGCCTGCTCGACGAGTTGCCCGGCGTGCGCGACGTGGTGCTGCTGAAGTACCAGAACGAGGCTGCCGATGCCGCGAGCCTCGCGTCGCCGCAGCGCGCGCTGCACGATTTCGCCGCGCTGACCTCGAGCGCCGACGCGCGCTTCGAGCCGGCATGGCTGCCGTTCGACCACCCGCTGTGGGTCGTCTATTCGAGTGGCACGACCGGGCTGCCGAAGGCCATCGTGCATGGCCACGGCGGCGTGATCGTCGAGGCGCTGAAGGCCGGCGCGCTGCACAACGATGTCGGCCCGAGCGCGTTGACCGGCGACCGCTATCACTGGTACAGCACGACCGGCTGGATCATGTGGAACTCGCAGCTCGGCGCGCTGCTCGGCGGCACGACGATCTGCATCTTCGACGGCAACCCGGGCGGTTCGATCAAGGCGCCCGATCTGACGACTTTGTGGCGCTTCGCCGCCGATGCCGGCGCGACCTTCTTCGGCGCCGGCGCGGCCTTCTACGCGAACTGCCTGAAGGCCGGCATCGAGCCCGCGAAGGTCGCCGACCTGAGCCGCTTGCGCGCGATCGGCTCGACCGGCTCGCCGCTGGCGATCGACGCCTACGAATGGATCTGGGCGCAGATGGCGAAGGTCGACGGCCGCGAGATCTGGCTCACGCCGATCTCCGGCGGCACCGATTTCGCCGGCGCCTTCGTCGCCGGGCTGCCGACCTTGCCGGTGGTCGCCGGCGAGATGCAGTGCCGCTGCCTGGGCGCCGCGGTCGAGGCCTGGAACGAAGCGGGCCAGCCCCTGGTCGACGAGGTCGGCGAACTCGTCTGCGTCAAACCGATGCCGTCGATGCCGCTGTACTTCTGGAACGACCCCGGCAACGCGCGCTACTTGAGCAGCTACTTCGACATGTACCCGGGCGTCTGGCGCCACGGCGACTGGATCAAGATCACGCCGCGCGGCGGCGCGATCATCTACGGCCGCAGCGACGCGACGATCAACCGGCACGGCATCCGCATGGGCACCGCCGAGCTGTACCGCGCGGTCGAGGCGCTGCCCGAAGTGCTCGACAGCCTGGTCGTCGACCTCGAATACCTCGGCCGCGAGAGCTACATGCCGCTGTTCGTCGTGCTGCGCGAAGGGCTGACGCTCGATGCCGCGCTGACGAAGCGGCTCAAGGACAGCATCAAGACCGCACTGTCGGCGCGCCACGTGCCGAACGACATCTTCCAGGTCGACGCGGTGCCGCGCACGCTGTCGGGCAAGAAGATGGAGCTGCCGGTCAAGAAGCTGCTGATGGGCACGCCCGCCGATCAGGTGTTCAAGCTCGACGCGATGGCGAATGCGGGTTGCGTCGCGTGGTTCGTGGCGTTCGCGGCGAAGCGCGCCTCGGCTTGAACGCGGGCCGATCTGCCGAGCTAAGCCTTCGGCTTGACGGCCTTCGCCTGCGGCAAGGTCAGCAAGCCCTGGGACGCCGCGATGTCCAGCGTCTGGGTCAGCATCCAGTCGACGAGCGACGCGTCCATGCGGTTGATGCGCAGGATGCCGAGCATCGGGTCGGGCCCCAGGCGGATCACGAGCTCATGCTTGACGACCTTGCCCGTCGGTGGGCTGGCTGGCTGTCGCTCGAACGGCGCGACGACGAAATTGACCACCGCCCAGACTTGCAGGAGCTTCCTCTGCTTGGTGAAGCGCATGGGCGCCAGCGTGATGACCGGGTCGTCGACGGGGAAGTCGAGAACCAGCGGCGCGTCCGGCGCCGGGGACTCCACGACCGTCGCATCGCCGGCGACCCCGTTGGCCTCGAAGACCAGCGGGGCGCGCTCCTTGAAGTAGCGCGCGATGTCGTGGTACTTGTACTCGACCAGGGTTTCATCGCGCTCCGGCGTCGTGAGGCCGGGTGTTCGAAGCTCCTCGTTGATCAGGACCAGATGGATCGTCCTGGGCTTGCCCGCAACGGCTGTCGCGCTCTGCGCGACGGGCGGTGCGTCTGCCGCGAGGCAACTCCAGGGTGTCGCGAGCAGGCCGGTCAAGGCGGCCAGCGTGACGGCGCGGCGGGTCGGGCAAGGAAGGGGCTTTGGTTGCATCGGCTGTCCGGACGGAGATGTGCGGGTCAAGTTTCAATACAGGCGCATCGCGACCCACTCGCGAGGAATTTCCACGCCGTTGGCATCGACGGGATGGCCCTGGGGCAAGGTGGCGAGTTCGTCCCGTTGAAGGGCTCTCAGCAGATCGCCGGCGAGTACGTCGGCCTCCGCGGCGCGAGGGCGCGACCGGCTGGTCTGATACGACGGCGCCGCTTTCCATGCCAGGGTTTCGCTGGCGGTGTCCCAGAGGACCGCCTCGTACTCGATGCGGCCCGCTCCCACGTTGTGGAGGCGCTGCGCGGTGAGTACCAGGACGTGCGAGGTGGCCGGAAGGGCCGCCCGGTTCGCCGCCCACAGCGCGCCGAGCGCGGCCGTGTTGGCCAACGGGTGTGCCAGCTCGAGGTACCCGGAGACGGGCACGCCGTTCCGGTTGAAGGTGTCGGGAAGGTTCGCGCGCATCGCCGCGCTGACGTCCCCGCCCGGACGCCGGGCCGCGTTCTCTACCGGGCCGAGCGTGGCGAACGAACCCAGCGAGACGACGACCCACACGCGGCGCACTGGCTCGACCCGCGCGGCCAGCTTCGACGACGCGGCGGTCGTGCAGGCCGCGGGGCCGGCGAGCAATGTCGCCAGCATCGCCGCCGTCAAGGCGCGACGCCGCGGCGAACTGCGCTGCTGTGTTGATTCAGACATCGGGCCAGTCTAGAGGCGCGACGCGCAAGCGCGCGGGGCCGGCTCGTGCGATCGGCAGCGGATCGTGAAGAGGGTCGCGCGCCGTCGCCTTGCTCGGCGCGAGGGTGTCGGCTGCCGGCTACAGCGGCAACTCCGTGAAGTAGCGCCCGCCGTGAAAGATCAGCGGCTGCGCGCCGGTGCGGCGGCCGCAGCGCTCGACCTCGCCGACGAAGATCACGTGGTCGCCTTCTTCGTAGCGGCTGCGGTTGAAGCACTCGAACACCGCGGCCGAGCCTTCGAGGATCGGCGCGCCGCCCGCGCCTTCGCGGAACGCGACGCCGCTGAAGCGATCGACGACCGTCTTGCTCGCGAAGCGCTCGGCCAGCGCGCGCTGATCGGCCGCGAGGATGTTGATCGCGTAGTGCGAGCCGCGCTCGAAGTCCGGCATCGAGCCGGCGCTGCGCGCCAGGCTCCACAGCACCAGCGGCGGGCTCAGCGAGACCGAGTTGAACGAGTTCGCCGTCAGCCCGACCGGCAGGCCTTCGGCGTTGCGCGCGGTGACGATCGTCACGCCGGTCGCGAACATGCCGAGTGCGGCGCGAAAGTCGCGCGCCGAGAAGCTGGGCGCCACGGCGCGAAGCGGGGGATTCATGGGCCGCATTGTCCGGGATTCGTCGCCTGGCCCGCGGCCGGCGCCGCGCCTACACTTTGCGCGTGGACCCGCTTGCCCGCCATCTGCTGACCCAGGCCTTCAACAACGCCTGGGCCAATCACCGGCTGCTCGGTGCCTGCGCGCGGCTGAGCCAGGCCGACTTCGAGGCGCCGCGCACCAGCTTCTTCCCGTCGATCAAGGCGACGTTGAACCACAACCTGACGGTCGACTGGTTCTACATCGACGCGATCGAGCGCAGCCTTGCCGGCCTGCCGCCGAACCCCGCGGCGCGCGCGTTCTTCGACCCGGTCGAGCCCTGTGCGAGCGCCGCCGAGTTGCAGGCCGCGCAGCGTGCGAGCGACCGCCGGCTGCTCGCGCAGTGCGAGGCGCTCGACGCGGCCGCGCTGCGCGGCGAGGTCGTCGTGCAACGCGCCGGCGGCCCGGTGCGCGAACCGCTGCCGCGGTTGCTCGCGCACCTGTTCCAGCACCAGGTGCACCACCGCGGGCAGGCGCACGCGATGCTGTCGGGCACGCCGGTCGCGCCGCCGCAGCTCGACGACTTCTTCTGCGCCAACGATGCGCCGCTGCGCGTCGACGATTTCCGCGCCCTCGGCTTCAGCGAAGCCGCGATCTGGCCGGCGGAATAGAACCGCTGCGCGCCACGTACACCCGACGTGGACGCACCCGCCGCCTTTCGTCAGCAGCTGCTCGGCGCGATCCCGCGCCTGCGGCGCTACGCACGCTCGCTGGTGTTCGATGCGAGCGCCGCCGACGACCTGGTGCAGACCGCGCTGGAGCGCGCGCTGGCCCATTGGCACCAGTTCGACCAGCGCCGCGACATCCTGGTCTGGACCCTCAGCATCGCGCACAACGCGTACATGGACGACCGCCGCCGCCACGCGCGCATGCCGCTGGCCGAGCCGCATGGTGACGATGCACGCGGCGCGTCGATCGACGAACGCCACGCCGCCGAGACGCCCGACATCGGGCTGCGCCTGGACCTCGTCGGCGCGCTGCAGCGGCTGCCGCTCGAGCAGCGCGAGCCGCTGCTGCTGGTCACGCTCGAGCAGCTGTCGTATGCCGAGTGCGCCGAACTGCTGCGCATCCCGATCGGCACCGTGATGTCGCGCATTTCGCGCGCGCGCGTCGCGTTGCGCGCGCTGCTCGACGGGCGCGCGCCGGCGGCGACGCAGACGCTGCGCCGGGTCGTCTGAACGAGACAGGGGAACCGCGATGAATCCCGGGATCGACGACCTCACGCTGCACGCCTGGCTCGACGGCGAACTGACGCCGCCGCAGCAGGCCGAGGTCGAGTCCTGGCTGCAGGCGAACCCCGAGCTCGCGGCGCGCGTTCGCCTGTGGGCCGCCGATCGCGAGCTGATGCGCACGCAGCTCGCCGGCGTGCTCGACGAGCCGGTGCCGGCGGTACTCGAACAGGTGCTGTGGCGCAAGCGGCCGACGCACGCCGCGTGGCGCGATGCGGGCTGGCAGCGCTGGGCTGCGGCGCTCGCGGTGTTCGCGCTCGGCGGCGTGCTCGGCGCCGGGCTCGTGTGGCGCACCCAGGCGCCGCCTGCACTCGTCGCCGCGGCGGCCGAGCCGGCGTGGGTCCAGCGTGCGGCGGTCGCGCATGCGGTCTACGTGCCCGAGGTGCGGCACCCGGTCGAGGTGAAGGCGCAGGAAGAGCACCTGAGCCGCTGGCTGACGAAACGGCTCGACGTGCCGGTGAAGCTGTTCGACCTGCGCGCGCAGGGCTTCGAGCTCGTCGGCGGTCGGCTGCTTCCCGATGCGGCCGGGCCCAGCGCGCAGCTGATGTACCAGGCGGTCGCGCTGCCCGGCGCCTCGGGCGCCGACGCGAAGCCGGTGCGCGTGACGGTCTACCTGCGCAAGCCCGAGCGCGACACGCCGGCCGCGTTTCGCTACGAGCAGCAGGGCGAGCTCGGCCTGTTCTACTGGGTCGAAGGCGCGAGCCCGCACGGCGGACCGTGCGGCTACGCGCTGGTCGGCGCGCTGCCGCGCGAGCGCTTGCTGGCGCTGGCCGAGGCGATCTACCGGCAGGGCGAGACGCCGGCACGCTGAGCGGGCTGGCTGCCCGACGCTTCGCCGACAATCATCGGATGACGACGATCGCGATCCCGCTGCCGGCGCGGCCGCATCCGGATCGCGCCGCGCGCCGCCGCTCAGCCGAGCTTCGTCTCGCCCATCCTCGCCCGGATGGCGGCCTGCACCAGCGCCTCGCCGGTGTTGCCGGCTTGCGGATAGACCGCGACCCCGGTGCGGACCGAGATCACGATCTCCCGCGCGCCGATCCCGTAGGGCTCGCAGAGCTCTTCGGAGAGCCGCGCATCGACGAGCGCCGCGATCGCCGCGCCGGCGTTCAGCAGGATTGCGCCGAACTCGGCGCCGCCGGCACGCACGGCGATGTCCGAGCCGCGCAGCCGGGTCACGAGCCGGTTCCAGATCGCTTGCAGCAGCTGGCTCTCGACCGCGTGGCCGTGGCATTCCCGGACGGCCTCGAGCCCGGCCAGACCGATCGACAGCACGACCAGCGTGGTCCCGTTGCGCCGGCACGCGGCCAGCTGCCGGTCGACGATCGGCCCGAACGGGGCATGCTCGGGCAGGCTGGTCGCCGGCACTGCCCTCGCTTTGGCGGCGGGCTTGGGCAGCGCGAGAACGGCGAGGGGCTGGAACGCTGGGTCGGGCATGGCGGGTCGTCCAATCGGTGCGTGTCGTGGGCCGATGGGCGGAACGCGGGCGCGCCTGGCGGCCCTGCGTCTCGTCCCTTCATTGAGGAATACGGAATGCGCCCGCGAAACCCGACAATCGCGCGTCAGCCGCGCCGCCGGCCCAACCCCTGAGCCAACATGACCGAGATCACGACGCTTCTGCAGGCTGCCAAGTCCGGCGACGACCAGGCCGCCGGCCGGGTCGTCTCGCTGCTGTATGCCGAGCTGCACCGGCTGGCGCGCAGCCGGCTGCGGCGTTCCGGCGACATGACGCTGCTCGACACCACGTCGCTCGTGCACGAGTCGTATCTGCGCATCCAGCAGGCGGGCAAGCCCGACTTCGCCGACCGCAAGCACTTTCTCGCCTACGCGGCGAAGGCCATGCGCACGATCGTGATCGACATCGCGCGCGCCGCCCAGGCCGACCGGCGCGGCGGCGGGCTGCAGGTGACGCTGAACACCGCGATCGGCGACTCGCTCGCGGTGGAGGAAGACGAGATCCTGCGCGTCCACGAAGCGCTGGACGAACTCGCCGCGGTCGACGAGCGGCTCGGCCGGCTCGTCGAGATGCGCTATTTCGGCGGCCTGACCGAAGGCGAGATCGCCGAGTGCCTCGGCGTGACCGAGCGCACCGTGCAGCGCGACTGGCAGAAGGCGCGCATGTTCCTGTCGATGGCGCTGCGCTGATGCGCTCGATCGACAAGGCCCGATGGCTGCGGCTGAGCCCGCTGCTCGACGAGATCCTCGATCTCGAGGGCGCTGCGCGCGCGCAGCGCCTCGCCGCGCTGCGCGCCGAAGACGCGCCGCTCGCCGACGACCTCGATGCGCTGCTCGGCCAACTCGGCGGCCCGGACCGCGACACCTTTCTCGAACGCCCGGCGCTGCTGCTGCGCGAAGCGAGCATGGCCGGCCAGATCGTCGGCGCCTACACGGTCGAGCGCGAGCTCGGCCAGGGCGGCATGGGCAGCGTGTGGCTCGCGCGCCGCACCGACGGCCGCTTCGAAGGCTTCGTCGCGATCAAGTTCCTGAACGCCGGGCTGGTGACGCGCGGCGGCCCCGAGCGCTTCGCGCGCGAGGGCAGCATCCTGGCGCGGCTCGCGCACCCGAACATCGCGCGCCTGCTCGATGCGGGCGTGGCGGCCGGCGGCGCGCAGCCCTACCTCGTGCTCGAGTACATCGACGGGCTGACGATCGACCGCTACTGCGATCAGAACGCGCTCGGCCTGCCGGCCCGCGTGCGCCTGTTCCTCGATGTGCTGGCCGCGGTGGCGCATGCGCACAACCGGCTGATCCTGCACCGCGACCTGAAGCCGACGAACATCCTCGTCACCGCCGGCGGCGAGGTCAAGCTGCTCGACTTCGGCATCGCGAAGCTGCTCGACGATGCCGGCGTGCCGGCCGCCGCGACCGAGCTGACGCAGGCGGTCGGCCGCGCGTTCACGCTGCAGTACGCCGCGCCCGAACAGCTGCAGGGCGCCGACGTCACGACCGCGACCGATGTCTACGCGCTCGGCGTGCTGCTGTATGTCCTGCTCGGCGGCACGCATCCGACGCCGGGCATCACGACCCTCGACCAGATGCGCGCGGTGATCGAGGTCGAGCCGAAGCGGCTGTCCGACGCGGTGTTGCGCAACGCCGCGGTCGGCTCGGCGGCGGCCAAGCTCAGGCTCGCGCGCGCGCTGCGCGGCGACCTCGACAACATCGTCGCCCGGGCGCTGAAGAAGGCGCCGACCGAGCGCTACGCCAACGCCGCGCAGCTCGCCGACGACCTGCGGCGCTACCTGAACGACGAGCCGGTCGCCGCGCGCCCCGACGCGGTGCCGTATGTGCTCGCGAAGTTCATCCGACGCCACCGCCTCGGCGTGGCCGCGGGCGTGGTCGTCGTCTCGGCGCTGGCCGTCGGCGTCGGCGTCGCGCTGTGGGAGGCGAAGGAGGCGAAGCGCCAGCGCGTGCAGGCCGAGGGCCTGATCGAGTTCATGCTCGGCGACTTGCGCAAGAAGCTGCAGCCGGTCGGCCGGCTCGACGTGCTCGACGCGGTCGGCACGCAGGCGCTGGCCTACTACGCCGCGCAGGACGCCGGCCGCCTCGACGCCGACTCGCTGGGCCGCCGCGCGCGCGCGCTGCACCTGATCGGCGAGATCGCCGAACGGCGCGGCAGCCTCGACGAGGCGCTCGGCATGTTCCAGCGCGCCGCCGACAGCACCGCCGAGCTGATGGCGCGCGAACCGCGCGACGCGCAGCGCATCTTCGACCACGCGCAAAGCGTCTACTGGGTCGGCTATGTCGCGCGCCAGCGCGGGCAGCTGCCGCAGGCCGAGGCCTCGTTCCGCCAGTACCAGGGGCTCGCGCAGCAGCTCGTCCGGCTGGACCCGAACAACCTCGAATGGCGCGTCGAGCAGGCGCAGTCGGGCGTGAACCTCGGCGTCGTCTACCTCGAACGCTCGCGCTCGGCGCAGGCCTTGAAGGTCTTCATCGAGGCGCGCGACGCCTGGGTCGGAATCGTCGCGGCGCGGCCGGAACATGGTCTGGAACTCGCCATCACCTGGGGCTGGATCGCGAAGGCGTACGAAGCACTGAATCAGTTCGACGCCGCGGCAGACGCACAGCGAACCAAGGTCGACGTGCTGCGCGCGTTGCCGGATTTCGACAGGAACAGCCACGCCCAGCGCCTGATCGCGAACGCGGCCTACGAGCTCGGGCGGCTGCAGCTGGCGCTCGGCCACTACACGTTGGCAGCGCAAGCGGCGCAAGACGCGCTCGCGCAAACCGAGGCACTCGTCGCGGTCGACGCCGCCAGCGCCGAGGTGCTCTCGCACATGGCCTTCGCGCGCGTGAGCCTGGCCGAGATCCAGCTCGCGCTGCGTGAGCGCGCCGCCGCCGCGGCCACGCTGGACCGCGCCGCAGCCGACACCGCGCGGCTGCTCGCGGCCGACGCGACACGCAACAAGTGGAGCATCGCGCTCGCTGGAAGCGTGCTGCTGCAGCGGCTCGCGGCGGCCGAGCCGCAGGCGCCGCTGGAGCCCGAGTTCGAGGCCTTGCTGGCGACGGTGCGCAGCGCGGTGGCGAGCGGCAAGCCGCTGGACGCCGATCAGATCCGCATCGCTGCGGCCGCCGAATTGGCGCTCGGCGACCTGCGCGCGCGCGACGCGCGACCCGCCGCAGCGCGCGAGCTCTGGCAGGCTGCGGCGCAGCGCCTGCAAGCGCCCGCGGCCAGCGGCGAACTGCCGGCGATGACGCTGCTTGCGCAGGCGCAGCTGCGGCTCGGCGCGATCGAACCCGCGCGCGCGCTGGCCGCACTCATCGAAGCTTCCCCCTATCGGCACCCCGCATACGCCGATCTCCGCCAACGACTGGCCACTGCAACGGGGGCGGTGCCGGTCCATCCATGAGCCCAGAGAAAGCCCAATGCCACAAACCAGCCAACCCAATCAGGTGATCGTCACGGTCGACACCCACAAGAAGATCGCCTGTACGCCGGACCCGCTGCCGGCCAACGGTCGCAACGTCGAGCTGACCTTCGTGTTGCAGACCGACGGCTACGTGTTCCCGACCGACGGCACCGCGATCGTCGTGGCCAACCCCGGCACCGAGTTCCCGACCCCGTCGAGAACACTGCCGCCGAACAACACGACGGCCATGCTCTTCAATCACAACAGCAAGGCCGGCACCTTCAAGTACACCGCGACCGTGTTGCCGGTTGGTGGTGGCGCGCCGCTGATTCTCGACCCGATCATCTCCAACGGGCCGTAACGCGACGCGAAGCGCCGGTGCCCTTCGGGGCGCCGGCGTCGCATAAGCTACCCGGTCTTCGCCACCGGCTCCGTCTTGAACGCCATTCCCACCCTCGCCACGTCTTCGCGCTTCAGCGCCGCCGCCCTGTATCGGCTCGTCGTGGTCACCGTGCTCGGCTTCGCCTCCGGCCTGCCGCTTGCGCTGACCGGGCAGGCGATGCAGGCCTGGCTCAGCGTCTCGGGCGTCGACATCGCGACGATCGGCTTCCTGAGCCTGGTCGGCCTGCCCTACACCTTCAAGTTCCTGTGGGCGCCGCTGATGGATCGCTTCGAGCTGCCCTGGCTCGGCCGGCGCCGCGGCTGGCTGGTGCTGACGCAGCTGCTGCTGGCCGGTGCGCTGTGGTGGATGGCCGCGACCTCGCCAACGGGCGCGACGCGCGCGTTCGCGCTGATCGCGGTGCTGGTCGCGTTCATCTCGGCGTCGCAGGACATCGTGATCGATGCCTACCGGACGAACCTGCTGCCGGCCAGCGAGCGCGGGCTCGGCTCGTCGTCGCTGGTGCTGGGCTACCGGCTGGCGATGATCCTGTCGGGCGGCGTCGCGTTCATCTGGGTCGATCCGGCGCAGGGCGGCGGCGCGTGGACCTGGCCCGAGGTCTATCGCTTCATGGCCGGGCTGATGGTTGGCGCGGCGCTGCTGTCGGCGTTCGCGTTGCCGAAGCTCAAGGTCGTCGAGCTGCCGACGAGCGTCGCGCGGCGCGACCTGATCGGCTTCGTCGCGGTGCTTGTCGCGGTCGCGCTCGGCGTCGTCGCCAGCAACCACTTCGCGCGGCCGATCGCGCAGGCATTGCTGGGCCCGCTGCTCGCCGGCGGCAGCCTGGCGCCTGCGCTGCAGGGCAAGTGGGTGGACCTGCTCGCGCTGCTGCTCGGCATCGCGCTGACGCTGCCGCTGGCCGCGTGGGCCGCGCGTGCGGCGCGCTTCGAGACGCTGCTCGGCGGTCTCTCGAGCTACTTCGCGCAGCCCGGCGCGGCCGCGTTCCTCGCCTTCGTCGTGCTCTACAAGCTCGGCGATGCGTTCTCGCTGTCGCTGGTCACGCCGTTCCTGCTGCAGGCGATGCACTTCAGCATCGCCGAGGTCGGCGTCGTCAACAAGGTCATCGGCCTGTGGCTGACGATCGGCGGTGCGCTGCTCGGCGGCGCGCTGATGCTGCGCATCGGCCTGTGGCGCGCGCTGATGTACTTCGGCATCTTCC
Organism: Rhizobacter sp. P5_A1; assembly: GCF_056400745.1. NCBI lineage: Bacteria > Pseudomonadati > Pseudomonadota > Betaproteobacteria > Burkholderiales > Sphaerotilaceae > Rhizobacter > Rhizobacter sp. P5_A1. The sequence goes on along the minus strand of NZ_JBFUKR010000030.1, from coordinate 26,979 downwards.
AGATGCTCGGCATCCTGTGCTTCTGGTGGCTCGCGGTGAACGGCCGCGGCGCGTTGCCGGGGCTGACGATTCCGGCCTTCGACTGGGGCTTCGTCAAGCTCGCGCAGGCGACCGACGTCGACGGCGGGCTGCTGTTCGCGGTCGCCGGCGAGAACCTCTCGGGCGGCATGGGCACGGCCGCGTTCCTCGCGTTCCTGATGAGCCTGTGCAACCAGCGCTTCACCGCAACGCAGTTCGCGCTGCTCAGCGCGTTCGCGTCGGTCGGGCGCGTCTGGGTCGGCCCGCTCGCGGGCGTGCTGGCCGAGTCGATCGGCTGGCCCGCGTTCTTCATCGTCTCGACCTTGATGGCGGTGCCGGCGCTGCTGATGCTGTGGTGGATGCGCGCGACCGTGCGCGCGCTCGAGCACGATCCGGATGCGCCGGCGAGCGCGATCGATGGCTGAACTCCGCCACTCACGCACGATCCACACGACGCGATGAACGACGACGCCATCCCGCTGCGGCATCACACCGGCTGCGCCTGCGCGCTGCACGCGCGCCGGCTGTTCGGCGGCGCGCTGCTCGCCGGCGGCACGCTGCTCGCGCTGCCGGGCTGGGCGCGCGAGGGCGTCGAGGTCGGGCCGAAATCGTTCGCGACCGGTCTGGTGCCGGCGGGGCAGATCGAGCAGGCTGCGCAGCAGAACTATCGCCAGCTGCTGCAGCAGGCGGCGGCCAAGGGCGCGCTCGCCGGGCCGGGCAGCGCGCAGCTGACGCGGCTGCGTGCGATCGCGCAGCGGCTGATCCCGTTCAGCCACGAATGGAACGAGCGCGCGCGCCAGTGGCGCTGGGAAGTGAACCTGATCGACAGCCCGCAGGTCAACGCCTTCTGCATGCCGGGCGGCAAGATCGCGTTCTTCACCGGCATCCTCGACAAGCTCAGGCTGACCGACGACGAGGTCGCGATGGTGCTCGGCCACGAGATGACGCATGCGTTGCGCGAGCACGCGCGCGAGCGCATCGGCAAGGACGCCGCGACGCGCGGCGCGATCGAACTCGGCGCGGCGCTCTTCGGCCTCGGCAACACCGGCCGCCTTTTCGCCGGGCTGGGCGGCCAGCTGCTGTCGCTGAGCTGGGGCCGCGGCGATGAATCCGAGGCCGACCTGGTCGGCATGGAACTCGCGGCGCGCGCCGGCTACGACCCGCATGCGGGCGTGACGCTGTGGCAGAAGATGGCGCGCGCGAGCCAGGGCGCGCCGCCGCAGTGGCTCTCGACGCATCCGTCCGGGCCGACGCGCATCCGCGACATCGAGCTGAACCTGCCGAAGGTGCAGCCGCTGTATGCGCGGGCGATCAAGCCGCCGCAGCGCTTCGACCCGCCGCGCGGCTCGTGACAGGCCGAGCGCGCGCTACCAGCGCGACGGCAACGGCCGCAGCAGCCGATAGCGGCCGGCGTCGACGCTGAGGTAGCTGCCTTCCAGGTCCTTCACGAGGCGGCTCACCATCTCGCGCGAGCAGCCGAGTCGGTTCGCCATCTCCTGGTGCGTCAGGCGCTCGGCGATCAGGCGCGTGCCGTCGGGCTGCGCCGTCGCGAGCTCGTTCAGCAGCAGCGTCAGGCGGCCGTACACGTCGTTCAGCGCGAGCTGCTTCGCGCTGAGCGTCGCGGCGCGCGCGCGGCGGATCACCTTCGCGAGCAGGTCGAACGCGAACTCGGGGTGCTCGGCGATGTGCTGCAGCAGCGTCTGCCGGGTCACGACCGCGCACTCGCAGGGCTCGAGCGCCTCGACGCTCGCCGAGCGCGGCCCGCCGTCGAGGCTGATCTCTCCGATGTACTCGCCGACACCGTAGGTGCCGTAGGTGATCTCGCGATCGCGGTTGTTGCTGTCGCTGCGGCCGCTGCCGAATACGCGGACGCGGCCGGCGAGGATGATGAAGATCGTGTCGCCGTACTCGCCTTCGTCGATCAGGCGGTGTCCCTTGCGGAAGCGCTTCAGTTCGCCGCGTTGCGCGAGGCGGCGCAGCGGATCTGGCAGCACGGCGAGCGGGTCGAGCGGCGGGTTCTTCGGCAAGGCCATTCGGAACGCGGCCGGCCCGAAGATGGGCGCAGCCGCGTTGCCGATGCTAGCCGCAGCGCGCGGCGGTCGTCAGGCGGCGAGACGATCGCGCAGCTCGCTCGGCGCGGCCACCGCGCCGGCCACCCCGCGCAGCACCCCCATCAGCGGCGGCAGCACGGCCACCTGCCGCACCAGCGCACGGATGTTCTCGGCGCCGGTCTTGATGCGGATGTTGCCGATCTGCGTGCGCACCGTCGAGATCGCGACCCCGACCCGGGCGGCGATCTCGGTCGGCGGCACGCCGCGGCACAGCGCATCGAGCACGCGCGTTTCGGCCGCGGTCAGGCCGTGGCAGTGTGCGAAGCCCTGCACCGAGAGCACCTCGCAGACCTGGCGCTTGCCGAGCATCACCAAGGTCACCGGTTCGCGCGCGTCGTCGGGCAGCGCGAGCGGCACGATCGAGACGCTGACCCGTTGCGCACCTTCGCCGAGCGTCAGCAGCTTGCGCAGGCCGCGCCGCGCCGCGCCGTGCAGCGCATCGGCGAGCGGCAGCACATCTTGCGGGCGGCGCGCGCGCAGTTCGCGGCCGAGCAGCTGCAGCGGGTGCGCCGCGTCGAGTTCGGCGCGCGCCGCATGGTTCACGTGGATCGCGTGCACCTCGTCGGTGAGCAGCAGCATCCCGTAGTCGATCTCGTCGAGCGTGGCTGCGAGCCAGTGCCGTGCGTGGGTCGGCGCGCTGCGGCGTTCGGGGCCGCGGTAGACGCCGGCTCCGCTTTCGGTGAGACGCGAAACATCGAACATGGACTTCCTCCGTTTGATCGTCCGCCTGCAGCGGCGGTTGAATCAAGCGTAGGTAACGCGCGCCTCGGCGGGGCGTGAATATGCCCGTGCGCGCTTGTGACTTATTTACCGCTGGCGCTCAGGCGAGCACCTGGAGCAGCCAGTGGTTCATGTCGACGATCTCCTGCGGGCACACCGAGTGCGGCATCGGGTACGCATGCCACTCGACCGGGTGGCCGAGCGCGATCAGCGCGTCGCGCGACTGGATCGCGCGCGCGATCGGGATCACCGGGTCGGCCGTGCCGTGGGCCTGGAAGATCGGCAGGTCGGCGTTCGCGGCGCTGCGCTCGGCGGCGGCCAGCGCCGCCAGCGGCAGGTAGCCCGACATCCCCAGTACGCCGGCGAGCCGCTCGCGATGGCGCAGCCCGGTCATCAGGGCCATCGCGCAGCCTTGCGAGAACCCGGCCAGCACGATGCGCGACGCCGCGATGCCGCGCGCGCGCTCGTTCGCGATCAACGCCTCGACCAGCGCCTGCGACTCGCGCAGCCCGGCTTCGTCTTCGCGTTTCATGCCGCCCGGGCCGAGCTCGGCACCGAGGATGTCATACCAGGCCCGCATCACGTAGCCGCCGTTGATCGTGACGGGCCGCGTCGGGCCGTGCGGGAAGATGAAACGCACCGGGCCGACGCTCGACAGTTCGAGCTCCTGCGCGATCGGCACGAAGTCGTTGCCGTCTGCGCCGAGGCCGTGCAGAACGATGATGCTGGCGCTCGGGTTCGGCGCGGTTTCGAGTTCGATCACTTCGAGGGGCATGGTGGATTCCGTTGCAGGTCCGGGCGGGACAGGATCACCTGCATTCTGCTCGAAGCACATCGGCTGCCGCGGGCAGTGCCCCGCGTCAGTAGCGCCCGATCAGACCCCATGCAACCAGTGCCGCGAAGAGCAGCGCATAGGACAGCGCCGAGGCCCACACCAGCGCCTGCGCACGCGCCGCGCGAAACGTCGCGGCGACGAAGCCGGCGATCGGCAGCAACTGCTCGGCATGCACGCCGACGAAGTGCGCCGGGCGCAGATCGCCGCCGCCGAGCGACCAGCCGAACAGCGGCAGCTCCGGGCCGCCGCTCGGCGGCTGCAGCGCGGACAGCAACCCGCCGGCACCGGCGCCGAACACGAAGGTCAGCACGAGGCCGATCGATACAGCTTGCCGATAGGCCACCGGCAGGCTCGGATCGGGATGCCGCAGCAACTGCCACGCGAGCATCGGCTGCGTCGCGGGGAGCACGAGCGCACCGATGCCCATCAGCGTGTACATCGTCGCGTGCGGCGCGTCGCCGACGTTGTAGTGCGAGCCCTGGCCCAGCGCGGCTTGCAGCGTGATGTAGGCGAGCTCGAAGCTGCCGGCGCCGATCACCAGCCAGACGATCCGGTCGATCGCGCGACTCGCGCGCCGCTCGGTCGGCAGGTGACCGATGAACCAGCTCGTCGTCAGCGCCAGCAGCGCAATGGACATCGCGAACTTCATCGGCTTGATCCAGACATTGGCGTCGCGCAGCATGCGGCCGTCCAGGCTCCACGCGAGCGCCATCGGCAGCAGCAGCGCGAGCAGCACGGCGCCGTAGAGCGCGAGCCGGCGTTCGCGGGCCAGCAACTCGGCCGGCCAATCGCGCGGCGGCACGAAGCTGGAGGCACGGGCCGGACGGCCCGGCGCGAAGGTCAGGGTGTTCATGACGGGTTCCGTTTCGTCGAGGGTCGACCGCGCTTCAGGCGAGTACCGGCTTGGGATCGCGCAGCCGCCACAGCTGGCGCAGCACCGCGAAGCCCAACAGGCCAGCCGGGCCGAACATGAAGGTCAGTGCCAGCAGCGGCAGCACCAGCAGGTGCGGCAGGCCGAGCGCGCCGGCACGCTCGGCGATCCAGGCGCCGACAAAGAGATCGAACGCGAGGTAGTGCAGCCAGCCGGCCGTGAGCAGCGCCGGCACGGCCATCAGGCGCTGCACCGCGGCGATCGAGCCGTAGCCGCCGTCGCCCATGCCGCTGGCGGCGAACAGCGCCACGTAGACCGCCGCGAAGAGAAGCGGCACGGCCCGCCCGGCCAGCCGGCGAACCTGCGGCGCCCAGCGCGTGCCGTGCGGCGACACGGCCAACGCGAGCCATGCGGCGGCGGCCAGTCCGTTGGACAGCGAGAAGATCAGGTCCGGCGTGGGGGCAGCAAGCAAGGGCATCGCATCTCTCCGGGCGGGGCGAATCTAAACGGCGTTCAGATGCACGATAAGCTATGATTTGGACACTGTCAAGTTCAGGGCCCTGCCGCCGCCGACCCCATGCCGAAGCCCAAGCCCGCCACACGTTCTTCTGCGACCGCTGTCGTCGCCGCGCCGCGTCGCACCTACCACCACGGCGCACTGCGCGAGGCGCTGATCGAGGCCGCCGAAGCGGTGCTGGCCGAGCGCGGCATCGAGGGCTTCTCGCTGCGCGAGGTCGCGCGCCGTTCCGGCGTGTCGCCGGCGGCGCCTGCGCATCACTTCGGCGATGCCGCCGGGTTGCTCGCGGCGGTGGCGACGCTGGCGTTCGACGGCCTCACGGCGGCGCTCGAAGCCGGCAATTCACGCGGCGGCGCCGACCCGGTGGCGCGGCTGCGCGAGCAAGGCGTCGGCTATGTCGGTTTCGCGTTGCGCTACCCCGGCCGCTTCGGCCTGATGTTCCGCTACGGCCCGCACACGGACGAAGCGCTCGAACGCAGCGCGAACGCCGCCTTCATGGCGCTCGAGCACGGCGTGCGCGACCTGTGTCGCGCGCCGCCTCCGGCCCCGCTGGCGCCCGCGCAATGGAACGCGCTGCTCTCGATCTGGTCGGTCGTGCACGGATTCGCGCACCTCGCGCTGGCCGGCCAGTTCGACCGCTTCGCGCCGCCCGGCGGACGCGAGGCGATGCTGCGCGAAACGCTTGCACCGCTGCTCGAACAGCAACTCGAGGCGCTGCGCGCCGGCACGCCGAAGCGCCGACGGTCGCGGCTCAGAGCGTGAAGTCGTAGTCGATCACGAGCGGCGCATGGTCGCTGAAGCGCTGCTCGAGGTAGATGTGCTCGGCCTTCGCGCGGCGCGCGATCGCCGGGGTCGCGAGGTGGTAGTCGAGCCGCCAGCCGACGTTCTTCGCCCAGGCCTGGCCGCGGTTGCTCCACCAGGTGTATTGCTCGGGATGCGGGTTCAGCGTTCGGAACACGTCGACCAGGCCGATCTCCTCGAGCAGGCTCGTCATCCAGGCGCGCTCTTCGGGCAGGAAGCCGCTGTTCTTCTGATTGCCGCGCCAGTTCTTCAGGTCGATCTCCTTGTGGGCGATGTTGATGTCGCCGACGAGGATCAGCTCGCGCTGCGCGATCAACGCCTTCAGGTGCGGCGCCATCAGCGCCAGGAAGCGGTACTTCGCGGCCTGACGCAGCTCGCCGCTGGAGCCGCTCGGGAAGTAGCAGCTGACGATGCTGAGCTTGCCCGACCTCGACAGCCCGGGCGTGTCGAAACGCGCCTCGACATAGCGGCCTTCGGCATCGAACTCCGGGTCGCCGATGCCGAGCACCACTTCGGCGGGTTGGTTGCGCGAGTACAGCCCGACGCCCGAGTAGCCCTTCTTGTCGGCATAGTGGAAGTGGCCGTTCATGCCCGCGACCGTCTCGAACCGGCCGACCACCGTGTCGGCCTGGGCCTTCACCTCCTGCACCCCCATACAATCGGCGGCCACCCCCTCGGCCCAGGCCTCGAAGCCCTTGTTGGCGGCCGAGCGGATGCCGTTCAGATTCAGCGAGACAAGACGGAACACGAGGCACCTTCGGATGAGCAATGGCACGAACACCAGCGCAACGCACGATGCGCTCGCCCAGGACTTCGTGAAGTTCGCGGTCGAGGCCGGCGTGCTGCGCTTCGGTGAATTCAAGACCAAGGCCGGCCGGCTTTCGCCCTACTTCTTCAACTCGGCCTTGTTCGACGATGGCGCCAAGCTGGCGCGACTCGCGGAATTCTATGCGCGGCGCCTGCTCGCGTCGGGGTGCGAATTCGACATGCTGTTCGGCCCCGCGTACAAGGGCATCACGCTGGCGGCGGCGTCGGCCGTCGCGCTCGCGGGCCTGGGCCGCAACGTGCCGTTCGCGTTCAACCGCAAGGAAGCGAAGGCGCATGGCGAGGGTGGCACGCTGGTCGGCGCGAAGATCGCGGGTCGCGTCGTGATCGTCGACGACGTGATCACCGATGGCGCCTCGAAGCGCGAATCGGTCGAGCTGCTGCGCGCGGCCGGCGGCACGCCGGCCGCGGTGCTGATCGCGCTCGATCGCATGGAGCGCGGCGGCGCCGATGCCAACCTGTCGGCCCACTCCGCCGTTGAAGACTTCACACGCGACTACGGCCTGCAGGTGATCTCGATTGCGACGCTCACCGACTTGCTGCAGTATCTGCAATCGAATGCCGACCCGGCGCTGAAGGCCCACTTCGCACGCGTCGGCGCCTACCGCGAACGCTACGGAGTCTGACCTGAAGATGCGCTCCCTGACCGCTGTGCCGATCGCATGCGCACGCGCCGCCGCGGCGCTGGCCCTCTTCGTCGGCAGCGCCGCGTTCGCGCAGAGCGTCGGCAAGGCGGCGATCTACACCTGCATCGATGCGACGGGCAAGCGGCTGACCTCCGATCGGCCGATCGCCGAATGCAGTGCGCGCGAGCAGCGCGTGCTGAACGCCGACGGTTCGGTGCGCAGCATCGTCCCGCCGACCCTGACCGCCACCGAGCGTGGCGATGCCGAGGCGCGCGAACGCGACGCCGCGGCCGAGCGCGCGCGCCAGCAGGAGGCGGTGCGACGTGACCGCAACCTGCTCGCACGCTACCCGACCGAGGCGGCGCACCGCAAGGCGCGCGAACTCGCGCTCGAAGACCTGCGCAAGGCACTGCGCTTGTCCGAAGCGCGGATGGCGGCGCTGGCGACCGAGCGCAAGCCGCTGACCGACGAGGCCGAGTTCTACGTCGGCAAGACGCTGCCGCTGAAGCTGCGGCTCGCGCTCGACGCGAACGACGCATCGGTCGAAGCGCAGAAGTCGCTGATGCAGAACCAGCAGGTCGAAGCGCTGCGCATCGACCTGCTCTACGACGCCGAGCTCGAGCGCCTGAAGAAGCTGTGGAGCGGCGCGCAGCCTGGTTCGCTCGGCATCCTCGCCGGCGTCGCGCCGGCCGCCTCGGCGTCGCGCAAGAAGTAGCGGATCAGCCCGGCCGCGGCCGGTGCCTCGTCACCCGAGCTTCTGCTTCAGCAACGCGCTGATCTGCGACGGGTTGCCCTTGCCTTTGGTGGCCTTCATCGCCTGACCGACGAGCGCGTTGAACGCCTTGTCCTTGCCGGCGCGGAACTCCTCGACCGACTTCGGGTTCGCCGCGAGCACCGTGTCGACGATCGCGGAGAGCTCGCCGTCGTCGCTCATCTGCTTCAGGCCCAGCGTCTCGATCAGCGCGTCGACATCCTGCGTCTCGCCGGTCCACAGCGCGTCGAACACCTGCTTCGCGCCGTTGTTCGAGATCGTGCCGTCGGCGATGCGCGCAACCATCGCGGCGAGCGCCGTGGCGGCGACCGGGCTCGCCGCGATCGTGAGGTCTCTGGCGTTCAGGCGACGCGACAACTCGCCCATCAGCCAGTTCGCGACCAGCTTCGGCTGGCCGCTCGCCTTCGCCGCGGTCTCGAAGTACGCGGCGAACTCCTGCGTCTGCGTCATCAGCGTCGCGTCGTAGGCGGGCAGTGCGTAGTCGCGCTCGAAGCGCGCCGCCATCGGGCGCGGCAGCTCGGGCAGTTCGGCGCGCACGCGCTCGATCCAGTCGGCGTGAATCACGAGCGGCGGCAGGTCGGGGTCGGGGAAGTAGCGGTAGTCGTGCGCGTCTTCCTTGCTGCGCATCGCGCGGGTCTCGCCGCTGTCGGGGTCGAACAGCACGGTCGCCTGGCGCACGGCGCCGCCGTCTTCGAGCAGGTCGATCTGCCACTGCACTTCGTAGTCGATCGCCTGCTGCATGAACTTGAAGCTGTTCAGGTTCTTGATCTCGCGGCGCGTGCCGAACGGCGCGCCGGGGCGCCGCACCGAGACGTTCGCGTCGCAGCGGAACGAGCCTTCCTGCATGTTGCCGTCGCAGATGCCGATCCAGGTCACGAGCCGATGCAGCGTGCGCGCGTACTCGACCGCCTCGCGGCTCGAACGCATGTCGGGCTCGGTGACGATCTCGAGCAGCGGCGTGCCGGCGCGGTTCAGGTCGATGCCGCTCTGGCCCTGGTAGTCCTCGTGCAGCGACTTGCCGGCGTCCTCCTCGAGGTGGGCGCGGGTCAGGTTGACCTTGTGCTTCGCCTTTTCTCCTTGCGGACCATCGACGAAGAACTCCACCGAGCCGCCCTGCACCACCGGCGTCTCGTACTGGCTGATCTGGTAGCCCTTCGGCAGATCGGGGTAGAAGTAGTTCTTGCGCGCGAAGATCGACAGCGGCGCGACCTTCGCGCCGACCGCCAGGCCGAAGCGGATCGCGCGCTCGACCGCGCCGCGGTTCATCACCGGCAAGGTGCCCGGCAGTGCCAGGTCGACCGGCGAGGCCTGCGTGTTCGGCGCCGCGCCGAACGCGGTCGACGAGCCGCTGAAGATCTTGCTCTGCGTGGAAAGCTGCGCGTGCGTCTCGATGCCGATGACGACCTCGTAGCCGCGAATGAGTTGGGGCGTGCTCATGAGGTTCAGTAGCCCGAGGGTGTGCGCGAATGCCAGTCGGTGGCCTGCTGGAATGCGTGCGCCGCGTGCAGCAGCGCGCCTTCGTCGAAGTAGTTGCCGATCAGCTGCAGCCCGACCGGCATCGCGCCCTCGCCGAAGCCGGCGGGCAGGCTCATGCCGGGCAGCCCGGCAAGGCTCGCGGGCAGCGTGAAGATGTCGGCGAGGTAGTTCGCGACCGGGTCGTCGCTCTTGGCGCCGAGCTTCCACGCGACCGTCGGCGCGACCGGCCCGGCGATCAGGTCGCACTGCGTCGCGAAGCAGGCCTGAAAGTCGTCGGCGATCATGCGGCGCAGCTTCTGCGCCTGCAGGTAATACGCGTCGTAATAGCCGTGGCTGAGCACGTAGGTGCCGATCATGATGCGGCGCTTGACCTCGGCGCCGAAGCCTTCGCTGCGGCTCTTCTTGTACAGCTCCTCGAGGTCGGCGTATTTCGCGGCCCGGTGCCCGTAGCGCACGCCGTCGAAGCGGCTCAGGTTCGAGCTCGCCTCGGCCGGCGCGATGATGTAGTAGACCGGGATCGACAGCTCGGTGCGCGGCAGGTTGACATCGACCAGCGTCGCGCCGAGCTTCTCGAATTCGGCCAGCGCGCTGCGCACCGCGCCGTTCACGTCGGCCGCGAGCGCGGCGGGAAAGAACTCCCGCGGCAGGCCGATGCGCAGGCCCTGCAACGGCTGCGTCGCGCTCGCGCCGGCGCGCGGCGCCAGCATTGCGGCATGGAAGTCCTGCGGCGGGCGCGGCGCGCTGGTCGAGTCGCGTTCGTCGAAGCCGCTCATCGCCGACAGCAGCAGCGCACAATCTTCAGCGCTGCGCGCGAGCGGGCCGGCCTGGTCGAGGCTCGACGCGAAGGCGATCATCCCGTAGCGCGAGCACACGCCGTAGGTCGGCTTGATGCCGGTGATGCCGGTGAAGCTCGCCGGCTGCCGGATCGAGCCGCCGGTGTCGGTGCCGGTCGCGGCCGGCAGCAGGCGCGCGGCGACCGCCGTCGCCGAACCGCCGGACGAGCCGCCCGGAACGCGCGTGGTGTCCCACGGGTTCTTGACCGGCACGTAGGCCGAGTTCTCGTTGCTCGAGCCCATCGCGAACTCGTCGCAGTTCAGCTTGCCGAGCGTCACGACGCCCGCCGCGGCCAGGCGCGCGACGACGGTCGCGTCGAACGGGCTGCGATAGCCGGCCAGCATCTTCGAGCCGGCGGTCGTTGGCAGTTCGCGGGTGACGAAGATGTCCTTGTGTGCGAGCGGCACGCCGAGCAGCGCGCCGCTCGCGCCGCCGGCGCGCTGCGTGTCAGCGACGCGGGCCTGTTCGAGCGCGCGCTCGGCATCGATCGCCAGCATCGCGCCGAGGTGTTCGTGCGCGGCAAGGCGTGCGAGCAGATGTTTCGTCGCCTCGACGCTGGAAACGTGCTTGTCGGCCATCGCGCGGCCGAGTTCGGCCACGCCCATCTCGTGGATCTGCCTGCCGCTCATGTGCCGATCACCTTCGGCACGAGGAACAGCCCATCCTCGACCGCGGGTGCGCTGCGCTGGTTCGCGTCGCGCTGATCGCTCGGCTCGCTGACGGCGTCGTCGCGCAGCCGCAGCGTGACCTCCTGCACCGCCGACAGCGGCGTGTACAGCGGCTCGACGCCGCTGGTGTCGACCGCGCTCATCTGCTCGACAATGCGGAAGAAGCCGTTGAGCTGCGTCAGCATCGCGGCCCGTTCGGGGGCCTGGAGTTCGAGCCGCGCCAGCTGGGCAATTCGGCTCACGTCGTCGGGGGTCAGTGGCATGGGAACAAGGGGGTTTGTCGGGCTCTTTTTACGGCCCAAAACAGGGCGCAGCGTGTCGAAAGCCGCGGGGCTTGCGGTATTATCCCCGGTTATCCACAAGCCTTTCGAGCCTGTGCAAATCATCGTTCGTCGATGATTTGACCCGGGGTTGAAGCGCTGGAGCCAAGAGCCACCCGAGCGCGCCAGAGCGTGCCGGTCGGCGCCCCGACAACCCACGTTCAACCACGGAATCCGGTTCGCCCGCCAGTGCTGCGCCTGCTTCATTGCCCGCAGGCTGCGTGACGAACCCCCAGCCCACACACCATGTTCGGATCCTTTCGTCGCTACTTCTCGACTGATCTGGCCATCGACCTCGGCACCGCCAACACGCTGATCTATGTGCGTGGCAAGGGCATCGTGCTCGATGAGCCCTCGGTCGTCGCCATCCGCCACGAAGGCGGCCCCAACGGCAAGAAAACCATCCAGGCCGTCGGCGCCGAGGCCAAGGCGATGCTCGGCAAGGTGCCCGGCAACATCGAGGCGATCCGCCCGATGAAAGACGGCGTGATTGCCGACTTCACGGTCACCGAGCAGATGCTCAAGCAGTTCATCAAGATGGTTCACCCGCGCTCGGTGCTGCGGCCGAGCCCGCGCATCATCATCTGCGTGCCCTGCGGCTCGACCCAGGTCGAGCGCCGCGCGATCCGTGAATCGGCGCTCGGCGCCGGCGCCTCCGACGTGTACCTGATCGAGGAGCCGATGGCCGCCGCGATCGGTGCCGGGCTGCCGGTCAGCGAAGCGAGCGGCTCGATGGTCGTCGACATCGGCGGCGGCACGACCGAGGTCGGCGTGATCAGCCTCGGCGGCATGGTCTACAAGGGCAGCATCCGCGTCGGCGGCGACAAGTTCGATGAGTCGATCATCAACTACATCCGTCGCAACTACGGCATGCTGATCGGCGAGCCGACCGCCGAAGCGATCAAGAAGAGCATCGGCAGCGCGTTCCCCGGCTCCGAAGTCAAAGAGATGGAAGTCAAGGGCCGCAACCTCAGCGAGGGCGTGCCGCGCAGCTTCACGATCAGCAGCAACGAGATCCTCGAGGCGCTGACCGACCCGCTGAACCAGATGGTCTCGGCGGTGAAGAACGCGCTCGAGCAGACTCCCCCCGAGCTCGGCGCCGACATCGCCGAGCGCGGCATGATGCTGACCGGCGGCGGTGCGCTGCTGCGCGACCTGGACCGGCTGCTGTCCGAAGAAACCGGCCTGCCGGTGCTGGTCGCCGAAGACCCGCTGACCTGCGTCGTGCGCGGCTGCGGCATGGCGCTCGAGCGCATGGAACGGCTGGGCAGCATCTTCACGTCGGAGTGAATCGATGACGATGCCGGCGGCGTCCTGACGCTCGCCGCGCAGCGGTAGTGGACTGAGCAAGGCCCGATGTCGATAGGCACCATTGACCGCACGCCGCCGCCCTTCTTCCGACAGGGCCCGTCGGCGCTGACGAAGCTGATTCTGTGTTCGGCGCTCGCGCTGTTCCTGATGGTCGCCGACAACCGTTTCGCGGTCACGCGCCAGCTGCGCGCGGTCGTCGCGACCGTGCTCTACTACCCGCAGCAGGTGCTGCTCGTGCCGGTCCAGGCGATCCAGGGCGGCGGCGGCTATCTTCTCGGGCTGAGGAACGCGCTCGCGAACGAGGAGGCCGCGAAGCGCGCGCTCGCGCAGCAATCCGAACGCGCGCTGCGCGTCGAGCAGCTGCTGGCCGAGAACGCGCGTCTGCGCGGCCTGCTCGACCTGCGGCCGAGCCTGAACCTGAAGTCGCAGGCGGCGCAGGTGCTGTACGAGGCCTCGGACCCGTACTCGCGCAAGGTCATCGTCGACCGCGGCGCGGCGAGCGGCATCATCGTCGCGTCGCCGGTGATCAACGAGACCGGCGTGCTCGGGCAAGTCACGCGCGTCTACCCGCTGTCGAGCGAGGTCACGTTGCTGACCGACAAGGACGCCGCGATCCCGGTGCTGAACACCCGCACCCAGGTGCGCAGCGCCGCGTTCGGCAGCGCCGGCGCGGTCGGCGGCGGCATGGAGATGCGCTTCATGGCCGGCAATGCCGACGTGCAGGTCGGCGACGTGTTGACGACCTCGGGCGTCGACGGCATCTACCCGCCGGGCCTGCCGGTCGCGAAGGTCGCCAGCGTCGATCGCAAGCTCGATTCGGGCTTCGCGCGCATCTTCCTGACGCCGAACGCGAACACCGATGGCGTGCGCCATGTGATGGTGATCGAGCCGCTCGGCGTGCAGATGCCGGCGCGGCCGGACGTCGCGCCGCCGCCCGAGGCGAAGCCGGGCCCCGCGAAGAAGGGCTCGCGCGCGGCGTCCCGGCCGGGAGCCGCGCAATGAGCACGGGCGACGCGTCATGATCATGCCGCGCGCATCAGGCCAGCTGCTGCTGCCGGTCAACCCGCTGTTCGTCGCGTCGACGTTGCTGGTCGCGCTTGCGCTGAACCTCGTGCCGCTCGGGCGCGTGCCGCTGCTGCCGGATTTCGTCGCGCTGGTGCTGGTGTTCTGGAACGTGCACCAGTCGCGTCGCGTCGGCGTCGGACTGGCCTTCGCGTTCGGCCTGCTGATGGACGTGCACGACGGCGCGGTGCTCGGCCAGCACGCGCTGGCCTACACGCTGCTGAGCTTCTTCGCGATCACGATCCACCGCCGCCTGCTGTGGTTCACGGTGCCGTCGCAGGCGGTGCAGATCCTGCCGCTGTTCTTCGCCGCGCACGCAGTCTCGCTGATCGTGCGGATGATCGCCGGCGGCATGTTCCCGGGCTGGCAGGTGCTGCTCGCGCCGGTGTTCGAGGCACTGCTGTGGCCGATCGCGACCTGGCTGCTGCTCGCGCCGCAGCGCCGCGCGCCCGATCCGGATCAGAATCGCCCGTTGTGAGGCGATCGCGATGACAGAACTGAAGAACGTCGAGCGCGAGGTCTGGCGTTTTCGGATGCGCCTGGCCGCGGCCGCGGCGTTCGTGCTGTTCGCATTCGGTCTGTTGACCGCGCGGCTCGTCTATCTGCAGGTCTACAAGCACGACGAGCTGTCGACGCAGGCCGAGAACAACCGCATCACGGTCGTGCCGATCGTGCCGAACCGCGGGCTGATCCTGGATCGCAACGGCATCGTGCTGGCGAACAACTACTCGGCCTACACGCTCGAGATCACGCCGAGCAAGGTCGACAATCTCGAGGCGACGATCGACCGCCTCGCCACGATCGTCAACATCGAGCCGCGCGACCGCAAGCGCTTCAAGCGGCTGATGGAGGAGAACAAGAGCTTCGAGTCGCTGCCGATCCGCACCAAGCTGAACGACGAAGAGGTCGCGCGCTTCACCGCTCAGCGCTTCCTGTTCGCGGGCGTCGACATCAAGGCACGGCTGTTCCGCAACTACCCGCTCGGCCAGGTCGGCAGCCACCTGATCGGCTACATCGGCCGCATCAACGAGGCCGAGAAGGAGAAGATCGACGACTCCGAGGACGAGGCCAACTACCGCGGCACGCAATACATCGGCAAGCTCGGCGTCGAGCAGAGCTACGAGGCCGAGCTGCACGGCGCGACCGGCTTCGAGGAGATGGAGACCAGCGCCAGCGGCCACCCGGTGCGCCGGCTGGACAGCAAGCCCGCGACGCCCGGCAACGCGCTCGTGATGTCGATCGACATCCGGCTGCAGGCGCTGGTCGAGGACCTGTTCGGCGACCGGCGCGGCGCGCTCGTCGCGATCGACCCGCGCAGCGGCGAGATCCTCGCGTTCGTCAGCAAGCCCAAC
This sequence comes from Rhizobacter sp. P5_A1, assembly GCF_056400745.1. NCBI lineage: Bacteria > Pseudomonadati > Pseudomonadota > Betaproteobacteria > Burkholderiales > Sphaerotilaceae > Rhizobacter > Rhizobacter sp. P5_A1. The sequence goes on along the minus strand of NZ_JBFUKR010000030.1, from coordinate 11,860 downwards.
TTCGACCCGAACCTGTTCGTCGACGGCATCGACCAGGACAACTGGAAGGCGCTGAACGAGTCGCCCGACAAGCCGCTGCTGAACCGCGCGCTGCGCGGCACCTACTCGCCTGGCTCGACCTACAAGCCGTTCATGGCGCTGGCCGCGCTGACGCTGGGCAAGCGCACACCGCAACAGACGATCTACGACCCCGGCTACTTCAATTTCGGCGGCCACACCTTCCGCGACGACAAGGAAGGCGGGCACGGTTCGGTCGACATGTACAAGTCGATCGTGCAGTCGTGCGACACCTACTACTACATGCTCGCGGCCGACCTCGGCGTCGACGCGATCCACGACTTCATGGCGCCGCTCGGCCTGGGCCAGCTCACCGGCATCGACATGCAGGGCGAGTTGCGCGGCGTGCTGCCGTCGACCGAGTGGAAGCGCAACGCCTACAAGAAGAAGGAGCTGCAGAAGTGGTATGCCGGCGAGACGATCTCGCTCGGCATCGGCCAGGGCCAGAACACCTTCACGATGCTGCAGATGGCGCAGGCCACCGCGACGCTCGCGGCAGCCGGCCAGCGCTTCAAGCCGCACCTCGTCAAGGTGGTCGAGAACTTCGAGACACGCGCGCAGGCACGCAAGGTCGGCGAGGCGCTGCCGCCGCTCGCCTGGAAGCCCGAGCACGTGGCGTTCATCCGCCATGCGATGTACGGCGTGACGCAAGAGGGCACGTCGCGCGGCTCGTTCGTCGGTGCGCCGTACCAGTCGGGTGGCAAGACAGGCACCGCGCAGGTGATCGGCATCAAGCAGGGCGAGAAGTACAACGCGCGCAACGTCGACGAGCGACACCGCGACAACGCGCTGTACACCGCGTTCGCGCCGGTCGATGCGCCGCAGATCGCGATCGCGCTGGTGGTCGAGAACGCAGGCTTCGGCGCCGGCGCCGCGGCGCCGATCGCGCGCCGCGCGATCGACTATGTGCTGACCGGCCAGTATCCGAGCGAGGCCGACATCGCAGCGACGCGGCTGGGCCAGTCGACCGCGCCGATCGGTGCGCCGCGCCCGGCCGCGTCGGTGCCGTTGCCGGGCACCACGGTCGACGGCGCGGCTGCCGCGCTGGTGCTGCCGGGCGCACCGGGCGGTTCGGGCGCGTCGGTCGCCCCGGCAGCACCGACCGCATCGGCCGCGTCGGCGGTGGCGGCGGCGGCGGCAGCGTCGATGACCCAGCGGATCGCGGCGAGAAAGCCATGAGCGCCGTTTTCGACCGACCCTCGCCGTGGCAGCGCATCAAGCCGATCTTCAGCGGCTTCGATGGCCCGCTGCTGCTCGCGGTGCTGCTGCTCGCCGGCGCGGGACTGGTGACGATGTATTCGGCTGGCTTCGACGCCGGCACGCGCTTCGCCGACCACGGCCGCAACATGCTGCTTGCGCTCGGGGTGATCTTTGTCGTCGCGCAGGTTTCGCCGCAGACGCTGCTGAAGTTCGCGGTGCCGCTGTACACGCTCGGCGTCGGGCTGCTGATCGCGGTCGCGGTGATGGGCGTCACGAAGAAGGGCGCGACGCGCTGGTTGAATGTCGGCGTCGTGATCCAGCCGAGCGAGATCCTGAAGATCGCGATGCCGCTGATGCTCGCGTGGTGGTTCCAGCGCCGCGAGGGCCAACTGCGCGTGCCCGATTTCGTGATCGCGCTGCTGCTGCTGCTGATGCCGGTCGGGCTGATCGTCAAGCAGCCCGACCTGGGTACCGCGATCCTGGTGCTGTCGGCCGGGCTGTACGTGATCTTCTTCGCCGGGCTGTCGTGGAAGCTGATCATCCCGATCCTCGTCGTCGGCGCGGTCGCGATCACCGCGATCGTCGTCTCGGAAGACCACATCTGCCAGCCCGAGGTCAAATGGCCGCTGCTGCGCGACTACCAGAAGAACCGCGTCTGCACGCTGCTGGACCCGACCACCGACCCGCTCGGCAAGGGCTTCCACATCATCCAGGGAATGATCGCGATCGGTTCGGGCGGCGTCGACGGCAAGGGCTTCATGAAGGGCACGCAGACGCACCTCGAGTTCATCCCCGAGCGCACGACCGACTTCATCTTCGCGGCCTACTCCGAGGAGTTCGGGCTGATCGGCTGCGGCGCGCTGGTGCTCGGCTTCGTGTTCCTGATCTTTCGCGGCCTGATGATCGCGGCCGAGGCGCCGACCGTGTTCACGCGGCTGCTCGCCGGGGCGATCACGCTGAGCTGGTTCACCTATGCGTTCGTCAACATGGGGATGGTCAGCGGCATCCTGCCCGTCGTCGGCGTGCCGCTGCCGTTCATCAGCTACGGCGGCACCGCGATGGTCACGCTGGGTCTGGGGCTGGGGATCCTGATGTCGATCTCGAAGAGCCGGCGCCTGATCCAGAGCTGACGACGGCCGGCGCCTCGGGCTCGGCCGCGGCGCTCGCCGGCAAGCGCACCGTGATCAGCGTGCCGGGCGGGCTGCGCGTCGAGGCGTCGGCGATGTCGATCTCGGCGCCGTGCTGCACGGCGATCTCGCGCACGATCGCGAGGCCCAACCCGGAGCCGTCGACCTCGGTGCCGAGCGAGCGGTAGAAGGGCTGGAACACGAGCTCGCGCTCGGCCAGCGCGATACCCGGCCCGGAATCCTCGACCTGCAGCACCACGACCTGGCCGAAAGGGTCGTCGATCACGCGCACCGTGACGGTCCCGCCGGCCGGCGTGTACTGCAGCGCGTTGTCGACCAGGTTGCGGATCAGCTCGCGCAGCAGCAACGCGTGGCCCAGCACCAGCGGGCCCTGCGGGTGGCGCGCCGCGGCCGCTTCACTGGGGCCTTCGTAGCCGAGGTCGATGCGCTTCTCGAGCGCCCGCGGGACGAAATCGCGCACCGTCTCGGTCGCGAGACGCGCCAGGTTCACGACCTGGCGCTGCGCGACCTGTTGCTGGTTCTCGGCGCGCGCCATCGCCAGCAGCTGGTTCACCATGTGCGCCGCGCTCTGGCTCGAGCGCGCGATCTGCTGCAGCGATTTCTTCAGCGCCTGCGGGTCGTGCTGGCCCGCATCGATCTGGCGCTGCGCGAGTTCGGCCTGGGTGCGCAGCCCCGCCAGCGGCGTCTTCAGCTGGTGCGCGGCATCGGCGAGAAAGTGCTTCTGCGCGCGCAGCGACTGGTCGAGGCGCGCCAGCAGGTCGTTGATCGCGCGCACCAGCGGCGAGACCTCCTCGGGCGCCTGGCGCTCGTCGATCGGGCTCAGGTCGCTGCTGTCGCGCCGGCGGATGCGCTGCTGCAGTTCGTTCAGTGGCGCGATGCCGCGCGCCAGCGCGAGCCACACCAGCAGCACCGCCAGCGGCAGGATCACGAACTGCGGCAGGATCACGCCCTTGATGATCTCGGTTGCCAGCCGCGAGCGCTTGCCCAGCGTCTCGGCGACTTGCACCAGCGGTGCGTCGCTCGTGCCGCTGGTCGTGCCGGGCACGCGCTGCACGCTCACCCACATGTACGCGACGCGCACCGTCTCGCCACCGAGCGTCTCGTCGCGAAAGCGCAATTCGCCGGGCGGCGCGCGGTCTTCGTCGCCGGGAACCGGCAGTGCACTGTCGCCGCTCAGGTACTCGCCGCGCAGGCCGAGCACCTGGTAGAAGATGTCGTCGGCCTCGTCGGTGCGCAGGATCTCCGCGGCCGCGGCCGGCAGCTTGAACACCGCCTGCGGGCGGCTCGCGTCGGCACGCACCGAGACCTCCTTCGCCAGCACGCGCACCATCTCGCCGAGCTCGCGATCGAAGGGCTTGTTCGCGATGCCCTGCGCGACCAGCCAGGTCAGCACCACGCTCATCGGCCACAGCAGCAGCAGCGGCGCGAGCATCCAGTCGAGGATCTCGCCGAACAACGAGCGCTGCTCGCGGGATGTCTGCCCCTCGGCCGACGGGTACGTCGGCCGATCCCCCGAGGGGATGCGGGCCGGCTTGGGAGCGGCCCGGCGCTCGGCCCGCCGCCAGGTCACCTTCACGCGGGAATCTTCTCCAGGCAGTAGCCGAGCCCGCGCACCGTCGCGATCCGCACCGGGCCCTGCTCTATCTTCTTGCGCAGCCGGTGGATGTAGACCTCGATCGCGTTGTTGCTGACCTCTTCGCCCCACTCGCACAGGCGTTCGACCAGCTGGTCCTTGCTGACGAGCCGGCCGGCGCGCTGCAGCAGCACCTCGAGCAGGCTCAGCTCGCGCGCCGACAGCTCGACCATCTGGTCGTTCAGGTAGGCGACGCGCCCGGTCGCGTCGAAGCTCAGCGGGCCGTGCTTGATGATCGTCGAGGCGGTGCCCAGGCCGCGCCGTGTCAGCGCCCGCACGCGCGCCTCGAGTTCCTGCAGCGAAAACGGCTTGGCCATGTAGTCGTCGGCCCCGAGGTCGAGCCCCTTGACGCGCTGCTCGACACTGTCGGCCGCGGTCAGGATCAGCACCGGAACGCTCGCCCCGCGTGCGCGCAGCTTGCGCAGCACCTCCAGGCCATGCAGCTTCGGCAGGCCGAGGTCGAGGATCACCAGATCGAACTCGTGCGACGCGAGCGCGGCATCCGCCTCGGTGCCGCTGCCGACCTGATCGACCGAGTAGCCGGCATTGCGCAGCGAGCGCAGCAGGCCATCGGCGAGCACTTGGTCGTCTTCCGCGATCAGGATTCGCATCGCAGTCTCCTGTTCTGGTGGCCGGTGCGTCGCCGGCGAGCTTCATTGTAGGGACGGGCTCGAAATAGCGTCCGGTACCACTGTACAAACATCCAGCTTTTGGGATAATGCCCCCAACTTCAGGAGAACCCCCTTGGACGCTACCGCAAAGGCACCCGCCGCCCCGACGACCCTCAACACCGAAAAGGCCAAGGCCCTGCAGGCTGCGCTGTCGCAGATCGAAAAGCAGTTCGGCAAGGGCACGATCATGCGCCTCGGCGAAGGCGAGGTGATCGAAGACATCGAGGTCGTCTCGACCGGCTCGCTCGGCCTCGACATGGCGCTCGGCGTCGGCGGCCTGCCGCGTGGCCGCGTCGTCGAGATCTACGGCCCTGAATCGAGCGGCAAGACCACGCTGACCCTGCAGGTCATCGCGCAGATGCAGCGCGTCGGCGGCACCTGCGCCTTCATCGACGCCGAGCACGCGCTCGACATCGGCTATGCGCAGAAGCTCGGCGTCAACCTGCAAGACCTGCTGATCAGCCAGCCCGACACCGGCGAGCAGGCGCTCGAGATCGTCGACGCGCTGGTGCGCTCCGGCTCGGTCGACCTGGTCGTCGTCGACTCGGTCGCCGCGCTGACGCCGAAGGCCGAGATCGAAGGCGAAATGGGCGATTCGCTGCCCGGCCTGCAGGCGCGCCTGATGAGCCAGGCGCTGCGCAAGCTGACCGGCAGCATCAAGCGCACGAACACGATGGTGATCTTCATCAACCAGATCCGCATGAAGATCGGCGTGATGTTCGGTTCGCCCGAAACCACCACCGGCGGCAACGCGCTGAAGTTCTACGCCTCGGTGCGGCTCGACATCCGCCGCATCGGCTCGATCAAGAAGGGCGAAGAGGTCATCGGCAACGAGACCAAGGTCAAGGTCGTCAAGAACAAGGTCTCGCCGCCGTTCAAGACCGCCGAGTTCGACATCCTCTACGGCCAGGGCATCAGCCGCGAAGGCGAGGTGATCGACATGGGCGTCGAGCAGAAGGTGCTCGAGAAGAGCGGCTCCTGGTACGCCTACAACGGCGAGAAGATCGGCCAGGGCAAGGACAACGCGCGCGAGTTCCTGCGCGAGAACCCCGAGCTCGCATTCGAGATCGAGAACAAGGTGCGCGCCGCGGCCGGCATCCGGCTGCTGGCCGGCGCTGGTCCGGCAGACGAGAAGCCGGCAAAGCTGAAGGTCGTCAAGGAGTAATTGACCCGGCGCGGCCGAACGCAACCGAGCGCATCGAGATGGCCAGGCCGGCGCCCTCGCTGAAGGCGCGCGCGCTGCGCTGGCTGGCGCAGCGCGAGCAGAGCCGGGTCGAGTTGCGGCGCAAACTGTTGCCCTACGCGCTGGCCGAAGACGCGGCCGTCGTCGCCGACGAGAACGCTGACATGGGTTCGGTGCGCACCGTGGTGCCGCCCGCCGAGCGCGTCGAGGCGGTGCTCGACTGGCTCGAAGCGCATCAGTACCTGTCGCAGGCGCGTTTCGTCGAGTCGCGCGTGCACGCACGGTCGGCGCGCTTCGGCAACCTGCGCATCCGCCAGGAGCTCAAGCAGCACCAGGTCGAATTGGCGCCCGAGGCGGCCAGCGCGCTGCGCGAGACCGAACTGCAGCGCGCCCGTGCGGTGCGCGAACGCAAGTTCGACGGCTGGCCGGCGAACGCCGCCGAGCGCGCCAGGCAGGCGCGCTTTCTCGCCGGCCGCGGTTTTTCGCCCGAGGTGATCGGGCGCGCGCTGCGCGCGCCGCCGGCGTCCGACGACGATGATGCCCGGCGGCCGCGCCGCTTGAGCGACACATGACGCTCGGCTGAAGCGCCGGCAGGCGCCGCCCTCAGGCGCCGAGCTCGGCGTGTCAGCGATGGTGCAGAGCAGCATGCTACATTCTGCGGTTGATTTGCAGGCCTGCCGGGCGTCGTCGCTCGTCGGACTCGATCTCGAATCCCGTCACTCCGCCCGCCCACCGATGGCCCTGCCGACCGCCGCCAGCGACCGCCAGCTCAAGCACCGCCGCAGCATCGCCGTGCAGATCTATGCGCGCGGCAATGGCCTTTGGGAGGTCGACGCGCACATCACCGATGTGCGCCCGCGCGAGACCCGCATGGCCACCGGCATGCTGCCCGCCGGCGAGCCGATCCACGACATGCTGCTGCGCCTCGTCGTCGACGAGCGCTTCAACATCCTCGAGGCCGGCGCGCAGACCTCGGCGATGCCGTACCCGGGCGAGTGCAACAGCTACGGCGACATCTACGGCCGCCTGGTCGGCCTGAACCTGATGAAGGGCTTTCGCCATGCCGTGCGCGAGCGGCTCGGCGGCGTGCAGGGCTGCACCCACATCACCGAACTGACCCAGGTGCTGCCGACCGCCGTCGTGCAGGCTTTTGCCGGCGAGGTGATCGACACGCGCGGCGACGGCGCCGACAGCCAGCAACCGTTCCAGATCGATCGTTGCCATGCGCTGCGCGCCGACGGCCGCGCGGTTCAGACCTACTACCCGCGCTGGTACCGCGCGCCCCCCTCCGATCCCATCGCAGACGAACCGCCGAAGAGCGCCGCCGCCGTCACCTCCGAAAACTGAAAGCCCGAGAGACCCACCATGAAGATCCACGAGTACCAAGGCAAGGAAATCCTGCGCCAGTTCGGCGTCCCGGTGCCGCGCGGCTACCCCGCGTTCAGCGTGCGCGAAGCCACCGAGGCCGCGCAGAAGCTCGGCGGCCCGGTGTGGGTCGTGAAGGCGCAGATCCATGCCGGCGGCCGCGGCAAGGGCGGCGGCGTGAAGCTCGCGCGCTCGATGGCGGATGTCGAAAACCTCTCGACCGAGATCCTCGGCATGCAGCTGAAGACGCACCAGACCGGGCCGGAGGGCCAGAAGGTGCGGCGCCTGCTGATCGAAGAGGGCGCGGACATCAAGAAGGAGTACTACGTCGCCGCCGTCACCGACCGCGCGACCCAGAAGGTCGCGCTGATGGCCAGCTCCGAAGGCGGCATGGACATCGAAGAGGTCGCGCATGCGACGCCCGAGAAGATCCTGAAGGTCTTCGTCGATCCGGCGACCGGTCTGACCGACGCGCAAGGCGCCGAGCTTGCGAACGGCATCGGTGTGCCGGCCGGCTCGACCGCGCAGGCGATCGACGTCTTCAAGAAGCTCTACCAGTGCTACATGGACACCGACTGCTCGCTGGCCGAGATCAACCCGCTGATCCTGGAAGGCAACGGCAACATCAAGGCGCTCGACGCGAAGTTCAACTTCGACGCGAACGCGCTGTTCCGCCACCCCGAGATCGTCGCGTACCGTGATCTGGACGAAGAGGACCCGGCCGAGATCGAGGCCAGCAAGTTCGACCTCGCCTACATCCAGCTCGACGGCAACATCGGCTGCCTCGTGAACGGCGCCGGCCTGGCGATGGCGACGATGGACACGATCAAGCTGTTCGGCGGCGAGCCGGCGAACTTTCTCGACGTGGGCGGCGGCGCGACCGCCGAGAAGGTCACCGAGGCCTTCAAGATCATGCTCGGCAACCCGAAGGTCAAGGCGATCCTCGTCAATATCTTCGGCGGCATCATGCGCTGCGACACGATCGCCGAAGGCGTGATCGCCGCGTGCAAGGCCGTCAACCTGAACGTGCCGCTGGTCGTGCGCATGAAAGGCACCAACGAGGACCTCGGCAAGAAGATGCTGAAGGAGTCCGGGCTGCCGATCATCACCGCCGAATCGATGGCCGAAGCCGCGAAGGCCGTGATGGCCGCGCTGGCCGCGCCGAAGGCCTGAGCGCCGCCCCGCACGCACAAGGAAATCACATGAGCATCCTGATCAACAAAGACACCAAGGTCATCACGCAGGGCATCACCGGCAAGACGGGCCAGTTCCACACCCGCATGTGCCGCGACTACGCGAACGGCAAGGCCGCCTTCGTCGCCGGCGTGAACCCGAAGAAGGCTGGCGAAGACTTCGAAGGCATCCCCATCTATGCCAACGTCAGCGAAGCCGCGAAGGCCACCGGCGCGACCGTCAGCGTGATCTACGTGCCGCCGGCCGGCGCCGCCGCGGCGATCTGGGAGGCGGTAGAGGCCGATCTCGATCTGGCGATCTGCATCACCGAGGGCATTCCCGTCAAGGACATGCTGCTGGTGCGCAACCGCATGAAGGAGAAGGTCGCGAAGGGCGGCAAGAACACCTTGCTGCTCGGGCCGAACTGCCCGGGCCTGATCACGCCGGACGAAATCAAGATCGGCATCATGCCGGGCCACATCCACAAGGCCGGTCGTGTCGGCGTCGTCTCGCGCTCTGGCACGCTGACGTACGAGGCAGTCGCGCAGCTGACCGAGCTCGGCATCGGCCAGAGCAGCGCCGTGGGCATCGGCGGCGATCCGATCAACGGCCTGAAGCACATCGACGTCATGAAGCTCTTCAACGACGATCCGAACACCGACGCGGTGATCATGATCGGCGAGATCGGCGGCCCGGACGAAGCCGATGCGGCGCGCTGGTGCCAGCAGCACATGAAGAAGCCGATCGTCGGCTTCATCGCCGGCGTGACCGCGCCGGCCGGCAAGCGCATGGGCCACGCCGGTGCGCTGATTTCGGGCGGTGCCGACACCGCCGACGCGAAGCTCGAGGTGATGGAAGCCTGCGGCTTCACCGTCACGCGCAATCCGTCCGAGATGGGTCGGCTCCTCAAGGGCCTGATCTGATCCTCGCGTTCCCCAGACCGACGAATTCGCGACAAGGCCATCGACGATGGATTTCACCAGCGGCACCTACTGGGCGGCACTCGGCTCGATCATCCTCGCCAACATCGTGCTGTCGGGCGACAACGCCGTCGTGATCGCGATGGCGGCGCGCTCGCTGCCGTCGCACCAGCAGAAGAAGGCGATCTTCTGGGGCAGCGCCGCGGCGATCGTGATGCGGATCATCCTGACGCTGATCGCGGTCGAGATGCTGAAGTGGCCGTACCTGAAAATCGTCGGTGCGCTGCTGCTGCTGTACATCGGCATCTCGTTGCTCAGCGAGGACGACGGCGAGGAAGACGGCCATAAAGAGATCGGCGGCATGGCCGCCGCGATCCGCACGATCCTCGTCGCTGACCTCGTGATGAGCCTGGACAACGTGCTCGCGGTGGCCGCGGCCGCGAAGGGCAACACCCCGCTGCTGATCATCGGGCTGGCGGTCAGCATCCCGCTGATCATCTTCGGCAGCACCTTGCTGCTGAAGGTGATGGAGCGCTTCCCGATCATCATCACGCTTGGCGCGGCGCTGCTCGGGTTCCTGGCCGGCGAGATGCTGTTCACCGACCCGGCCGTCGTGGCGCGCTTCGGCGAGCTCTCGCACGCCGTCGTCAATGCAGCCGGCGCGGTCGGGGCGGTGATCGTCGTCGTCGTCGGCCTGTGGCTGCAGCGGCGCGCACGGCAAAAGGCCCCGGCTTGACATGGGCAGGCGGCGCCTGTCCTAATCGAGGCTGAAGGGGAGTAGCTCAATGCCTTCCTGGTGTGCCGGCATCGCCGGCTGACCAGACAGGCGTTTCGGCAAGCCGTCAATACGAAGCGGGTTCCGCGAACCGCTTCCGGTTTACCGGGCCAGAACATTCACTCCATGCCGGGCAAGACCTTCGATGCAAGCCGCTTCCGCGTGAGCAGGGCGGCGGGCTCGAGGCCGGCGCGCTGCCTTCTGCAGCACCCACCGTCCATCTGAGTTCGCTTCTCCGGTCGCGCGTCTGTGCGGCATTGCATCGTTTGTCGTGCATTGCTGTTCATGGAGACCGTATGGAACTCTTCTCTGCCGCGTGGCTTTCCGCGCTGCTGGCGATCGTCCTGATCGACCTGGTGCTCGCCGGCGACAACGCGATCGTGATCGCGCTCGCCGCGCGCAAACTCCCTCCTCGCCTGCAGACCCGCGCGATCGTCTGGGGCACGGTCGGTGCGATCGTCGTGCGCACGCTGATGACCGTCGGCGTCGTCTGGCTGCTGAAAATTCCGGGTCTGATGCTGGTCGGCGGCCTGGGCCTGGTCTGGATCGCCTACAAGCTCCTCGTGCCCGGTGGCGATCACGATCACGACCCTTCGCACGCACCGAACGCGACGACCTTCTGGGGCGCGATGCGGACCATCGTGATCGCGGATGCCCTGATGGGCGTCGACAACGTGCTCGGCGTCGCCGGCGCCGCGAAGGGCAGCATCGATCTGGTCGTGATCGGCCTGCTGATCAGCGTGCCGATCGTCGTCTGGGGCAGCAGGCTGGTGCTCAAACTGGTCGAGCGCTGGCCGGTCATCACCTACCTCGGCGCTGGCGTGCTCGCGTACACCGCGGCCCACATGATCGTCGCCGAGCCGCTGCTCGATGCGGTGTTCGATCCGAGCATCGCGATGCGCGTCGTCACGCACGCGCTGCTGATCGTCGGCGTGCTCGCCGCCGGCTGGTGGGCCACGCACCGTGCCAGCACCGGCGCGCGCGCGCCGAGCGCCCATTGACCGCGCCGTCAACCCAGGAGAATCTCACATGGAAACGATCGCCGTGTTCGTCAACGACGTGCCCCACGCGCGCCACATCCTGCAGCCGATGCTCGACGGCGCGGGGCCGACGCATTGGGTGCTCGTCGCGTGCCCGCCGACGCTGACGCGCCACATCGGCCGCTGGGTCTCGCACAGCGCACGCCGCCAATGGCGCGAGCAGTGGGCCGCGAACTTGTTCGCCGTGCTCGAGGCCGACCTGCGCACCGGAGCCGGCAGCGTGATCGAGACGCTGATCGCGAAGCGGCCCCTCGCCGACGTGTCGACCCGGCTGCTCGCGCGCCTGCCGCACCTGCGCCTGCTCGATGCACGCCAGCCGCGGGTCGGCCGCGCGGACGAGCCGATCAGCGTCGCGCAGCCCGCCGAGGCGGCCGGCAGCTGGGTTGCGCCGGCCGCCGCGACGGCCGGCTTGTCGCTGATGCTGACGCTCGCCGACTGATCCGGCCCGGCGACCCGCGCCCGGCGTGTGCTAACGTGCCCGCGCAATGAGCAGGCACGTTGATCTTCTTCGCTGCGCCGCCGGGCGCGCCGGGCGCTGATGCTGTCGCGGTTCGGCCTGGACGGCTGGCTCGTCGTCGCGCTGCTGATCGGCATCGCGTACGGCATCGGCTGGTTCGTCGGGTCGCGCCGCCGGTCGTCGCCACCGGTCGCCGCCCGCGCGCCGGCCGCCGCGCCGGCTGCCGCGGCGCCGGCCC
>NZ_JBFUKR010000029.1:0-55911 GCF_056400745.1 Rhizobacter sp. P5_A1 | reverse complement strand
GCGCAACGCGCCCGCCGCCGCGTCGCCCAAGCCGGCGCCGCCGCGCAAGCCTGCACCGGCCGCGCCCGCCGGCCGCGCCGTCGGCGCAAAACCCGCCGCCGCGAAACCGCTGCCACCGGCCGCCAGCGCACCGGCCGGCGACGACTGGGAAACCTTCTGACCCGCGGCGACGCATTCAGCCCTTCAGGCGGCGCCGAAAGCGTCGATAGACATTCGAGCGCCCCACGCTGCGCTGCCCCACCTCACCGACCGACCACAGAGACACGACCATGGACATGATCACCGACGCCCGCCAGATCGCCCAGCACGAAGCCGCGCGCAGCGCCGCGGCGATGGGCGGCGAATTCCTGACCTTCCGCCTCGGCGCCGAGGAGTACGGCATCGACATCCTGAAGGTCCAGGAGATCCGTTCGTACGAACCGCCGACGCGCATCGCGAATGCGCCGTCGTTCATCAAGGGCGTCGTCAACCTGCGCGGCGTGATCGTGCCGATCGTCGACCTGCGCCTGAAGCTCGGCTGCGACAGCGCCGAGTACAACAGCTTCACCGTCGTGATCGTGCTCAACGTGAAGGGGCGCGTCGTCGGCGCCGTCGTCGACTCGGTTTCCGACGTGCTCGCGCTCGATGCCGGAACGATCAAGCCCGCGCCCGAGATGAGCTCGGCGATCGACACCAGCTTCATCACCGGCATCGGCAGCGTCGCCGAACGCATGCTGATCCTGATGGACATCGAGGGGCTGATGGCCAGCGAAGAGATGGGGCTGATCAACAGCGTGCACTGAAGTCGCAACCACGATGGGCACCGCACGGCGCGTTCGCGGCTCGATCGCGACGAAGATCTCGCTCGTCGGCAGCGCCGGCCTCGCGGCCGTGCTGCTGGGCATCTGCACGCTGATGAGCGTGATCGTGACCGATCGTGCACACCAGCAGCTCGTGACATGGGTCGGCGACAAGACGCAGGCGGTCGCCGATTCGGCCGACGCCTTCGACATGACCTCGCGCGCGATGGTCGATCGCCTGTTCACGGTGTTCAAGCAAGACTTCGACACCACGTTCGTGCACGACATCGCGACCGGCGACCTGCAGAACTTCGGCACCTCGCTCAAGGACAACTTCACCGCGGTCGACAAGTTCAACCAATTCACCGGCGGCGTCGCGACCGTGTTCTCGCGCCAGGGCGACGACTTCGTGCGCCTGACGACCTCGCTGAAGAAGGAGAACGGCGAACGCGCGCTCGGCACCAAGCTGGGCAAGACGCACCCCGCCTTCGCCGGCCTGGTGCAGGACAGGCCGTACGTCGGCCGTGCGATGCTGTTCGGCAAGCCGTACATGACGCGCTACGAGCCGATCCACGACGCGGCCGGCAAGGTCGTCGGCGCGCTCTTCATCGGCTTCGACCTGAGCCCGTTCCAGGCTTCGCTGGAAACGCTGGCCGCGCAGACGAAGTTCTTCGACAGCGGCGGCGTCTACGCGATCGATCCGAAGAGCGCGCCGGCCGACGCGGTGTTCATGATCCATCCGACCGCGAAGGGCAAGAAGGTGCTCGAGGCCTACCCCGGCAGCGAGGGGCTGCTGGCGCAGATCGGTGCCAGCGAGAACGGCCTGGTCCCGCACGTGAAGCCGCTGCTGGGCAGCGCCGACGACACCTGGGCGACCGTGCGCAAGAACAAGAACACCGGCTGGTGGGTGGTCGGCGAGGTCTCCGAGCGCGAAGCGATGCGCTCGCACTGGGCCAGCCTGCTGCCGTTCTGGCTGATGCTGGGCGGCGCGACCGTCGCACTCGGCCTGGGCCTGTTCTGGATGATGCGGCGCTGGGTTGCGCGGCCGCTGCGCGAGCTCGGCGTGGCCGTCACCGCGGTCTCGCGCGGTGACCTGCGCCAGGCCTTTCGCAGCGAGCGCAGCGACGAGATCGGCACGCTGATCCGCGAGGTCGAGGCGATGCGCGGCCAGTTCAACCTCACGCTGACCGGCGTGCGCAACTCGGTCGATTCGATCAACACCGCGAGCGCCGAGATCGCGACCGGCAACCACGACCTGAGCGCGCGCACCGAGCAGACCGCGTCGAACCTGCAGCAGGCGGCCGCGTCGATGGAGCAGCTGACCGGTACCGTCAGGCAGTCGGCCGACTCGGCACAGCAGGCGAACCGCCTGGCGGCCAACGCCACCGAGATCGCGCGTCGCGGCGGTGTCGTCGTCGGCGAGGTCGTGGCCACGATGGACCAGATCAATTCAGCGTCGAAGAAGATCGCCGACATCATCGGCGTGATCGACGGCATCGCATTCCAGACCAACATCCTCGCGCTGAACGCGGCGGTCGAGGCGGCGCGCGCCGGCGAACAAGGGCGCGGCTTCGCGGTCGTCGCCAGCGAGGTGCGATCGCTCGCGCAGCGCAGCGCCGAAGCGGCGAAGGAGATCAAGGGCCTGATCGGCGCCTCGGTCGAAAAGGTCGAGGGCGGCTCGAAGCTCGTCGCCGATGCCGGCCGCACGATGAACGAGATCGTCGCATCGGTGCAGCGCGTGACACAGATGATCGGCGAGATCAGCGCGGCCGCGTCGGGTCAGAGCACCGGGATCGGCGAGGTCAGCAGCTCGGTGAGCCAGCTCGACCAGATGACACAGCAGAACGCTGCGCTGGTCGAACAGTCGGCGGCCGCGGCCGAATCGCTGAAGGGTCAGGCCGGCAAGCTGGCCGAGGTCGTCGGCGGCTTCAAATTGCAGCCGGCCTGATCGCCGCAACGATCACAGGTCGGCGGCCTGCCGCAGCGTCTGCACCACCGGCCGGCGCAGCACCTCGCGCAGGCCCCACCAGCCGGCCGCCAGCGCGAGCAGCGCGCCAGCGGCACCGCCCGCGAGCGGCACCCAGGGCGATGCGTTCCAGCTGAACTCGAACACGTAGCGCGCCAGCGCCCAGCCGACCGCCATCGCGGCGCCCGAGGCGAGCACGCCGGCAAGTGCGCCGACCCCGAGCAGCTCGGCGCGCTGCACCTGCGCGAGCAGCTTGCCGCTCGCGCCCAGCGCGCGCATCACCGCGAACTCGCGCGAGCGCGCCTCGCGCGTCGCGCTGACCGCGGCGAACAGCACCACCAGGCCGGCGGCGAGCGTGAAGCCGAACAGGAACTCGACCGCGCGCACGACCTGGTCGAGCACGCGCTGGATCTGCGCGATCGAGGCCGAGACGTCGATGTTCGTGATGTTCGGAAAGTCGCGCGCGAGGCCGTTGTCGAACCCCGCATTGCCGTTCGGGCCGCCGGGCGCGTGGTAGGCCGCGATGTAACTCAGCGGCACATCGGGCAAGGTCGCGGTCGGGAACATCACGAAGAAGTTGACGCGCATCGAGCCCCAGTCGACCTTGCGCAGGCTCGTGATGCGGCCCTGTGCCGAAGCGCCGCCGATGTCGAAGCGCAACTCGTCGCCGAGCTTCAGCCCGAGCGTCTGCGCCAGGCCCTCTTCGACGCTGACCGCGTTCGCCTCGTTGCGCGTCCAGCGCCCGCCCGCGAGCAGGTTGTGCGGCGGCATGTCGGCGTCGTTGCTGAGGTTGAACTCGCGGTCGAGCAGGCGCTGCGCGCGATCGTCCTTGTAGTCGTCGAGCTTGACGGGCTTGTCGTTGATCGCGACGAGCCGGCCGCGGAACATCGGGAACCAGTCGTAGCGGTTCACACCGGCGCCCTGCAGGCGCTGGCGGAAGGCCTCGCTCTGGTCCGGCTGCACGTTGATGACGAAGCGGTTCGGTGCGTCCTTCGGCGTCGCCTGGCGCCAGCTGTCGATCAGGTCGGTGCGCAGCAGCACCAGCAGCACCAGCGCGAGCAGGCCGACGCTCAGCGCCGAGACCTGCAGCACCGCGAAGGCCGGCCGCGCGGCGATCTGGCGCGTCGCCAGCACCAGCCAGCGCGGCGCGCCCGCCTCGGGCACGGCCCGCTTCAGCAGCGACACCGCGATCCACGACAGAAGCGCGAACACCGCGACCGCCGCCGCGAACCCGCCGACCGCGATCAGCCCGAGCTTCACATCGCTGGCCACCGCGAGCAGCAGTGCCGCGAAGCCGACCGCACCGGCCGCGAGCACCGCGATCGACGCCGGCTTCAACGCGCCGACATCGCGCCGGATCACGCGCAGCGGCGGCACCTGCGCGAGCTGCAGCACCGGCGGCAGGCCGAAGCCGACCAGCAGCGTGAAGCCGACGCCGACACCGAACAGCGCCGGCCACAGGCTCGGCGCCGGCAGGCTCGAATCGACCAGCCCGGCGAGCAGCAGCACGAACACGTAGTGCACCGCGAAGCCGAGCAGCACGCCGACGAGGCTCGCGACGACGCCGATCGCGACGAACTCGACGATGTACTGCAGCGCGATCGTGCGCTGCGAGAGGCCGAGCACGCGCAGCATCGCGCAGTCGTCCAGATGGCGGCTCGCGAAATCGCGCGACGCGATGCCGACCGCGACCGCCGCGAGCAGCGCCGACAGCAGCGCGACCAGGTTCAGGAACTTGCCCGCACGATCCAGCGTCTGGCGCATCTCGGGCCGGCCGGTCGCGAGCGACTCGACGCGCAGCCCGCGCAGGTTCGCGCTCTTGATCCGGGCCTCGGCCCAGTCGACGAACTGGCGCACCGGCGGCTCGCTGATGCCGGCAACCGCGAGCCGGTAGGTCACGCGGCTCGCCGGCTGAATCAGCCCGGTCGCCGGCAGATCGGCCTGGTTCAGCATCACGCGCGGCGCGAACGACGCGAAGCCGGTGCCGCGATCCGGCTCGTTGACGATGGTCTGCGCGATGCGCAGGCTCGCATCGCCGAGCAGCAGCGTGTCGCCGACCTTCAGGCCGAGTGCCGCGAGCAGCGCCGGGTCGACCCACGCGCTGCCGCGCTCCGGCGCGCCGACGCGCGCCTGCTCGTCGGCACCGGCGGCGCCGGCGACGGTCACGCGGCCGCGCAGCGGATAGGTATCGCTGACCGCCTTGACGCTGACCAGGCGCGAGGCCCCGCCCTGCGCTTCGCTGGCGCGGCCCATGCTCGGGAAGCCGGCGGTCGTCGCGGTCACGAGGCCGAGTTCACGCGCCTTCGCGGCGAACACGGCCGGCGTCGGCTGATCGGACGCGACGATCGCGTCGCCGCCGAGCAGCTGGCGGGCGTCGCGCGCAAGGCCGCCGTCGATGCGGTCGGCGAAGAAGCCGACCGCGCTCAGCGCCGCGACCGCGAGCATCACCGCGACCACCAGCAGCCGCAGCTCGCCGGCCCGGAAATCGCGCGCCATCTGCCGGCCGGCGAGGCGCCACACGGAGGGCGAGCGCATCGCCGTGGAGAGGGTGTCGTTCATGGAGGCGGAACTTACACGACTCGCCGGCGCTCTGAACGCGCCAAGGCCTTTTGCACCGAACGCTCGCCTGAACGCTGCGTGCAAGCGCGTCGAACACCCGCCGCAGGCCGCGGTGCTGTAATGAGCCCATGGAAAACACCGCGCTGCCCCCGATCTTCGTTTCACACGGCTCGCCGATGATCGCGCTCGAGCCGGGCGCCGCCGGCGCATTCATGCAGCGCCTCGGCCCGGCAATCGACGCCGAGTTCGGTCGGCCGCAGGCGATCCTCGCGATCTCGGCGCATACCGCCGCGCGCGCGCCGGTTCTGCTGGCCGCGGCGCGCCACGCGGCGGTCTACGACTTCGGCAACTTCGATGCGCGCCTGAACCAGATGCGCTACGACGCGGCCGGCGCGCCGGCGCTGGCGGCGCGCGTCACCGGCCTGCTCGAAGGCGCCGGCATCGCCTCGCACACGCTGAACGAAGGCGGCCTGGACCACGGCATCTGGACCGCATTGCGCTACATCTATCCGCAGGCCGACGTGCCGATCCTGCCGCTCGCGTTCGTGCCCGACCAGACGCCGGCGCAGCAGTTCGCGCTCGGTGCCGCCCTGGCGCCGCTGGCCCGCGAAGGCGTGCTGATCCTGGGCACCGGCAGCATCACGCACAACCTGCGTCGCGCGTTCGCCGGCGGGCTGCGTTCGAATGGCGCGCGGTCGGAGATCCCGGAGAGCGCGGCCTTTCGCGAGTGGATGCGCGCGCGCAGCGCCGCGCTCGACTGGGAGGCGCTGCTCGACTACCGCCAGCGCGCGCCGCACGCCGTCGACATGCATCCGACCGACGAGCACCTGCTGCCCTGGTACGTTGCCGCCGGCGCCGGCGGCCGGGCCGACGCGCCGCGGCGCCTGCACGCGAGCGTCGAACTCGGCAGCGTCGGCATGGACGCGTACGCGTTCGGCCCGAGCGCGCCACGCCTGGCGCGGCATTTCGAACTCGCCGAGGCCGGCGATCCCGGGCCGGTCGCGCACTGATGGTCGACGCCGCCCCGGCCGTCGCGGCGCCGCTGTTGCTGACGGCGCGGCTCCGGCTGGTCGCGGCGGACGAGCACCTCGCGGCCGCGCTGCTCGATTTCCACGAACGCAACCGCGCGCACCTCGCGCCCTGGGATCCGCCGACCGAACCCGGCTTCTTCACCGAGGCCGTACAGGCACGGCGCCTCCGCGACGCGGGCGCGGCGTTCGCGGCCGGCACCGGCTTTCGCTACCTGCTGCAGCCGATCGGCGACACCGGCCGGGTGATCGGCAGCATCAACTTCTCGAACATCGTGCGCAGCGCGTTCCAGAGCTGCAACCTCGGCTACGCGCTCGATCAGGACTGCGAAGGTCAGGCGCTGATGACCGAAGCGCTGCGCTGCGCGATCGCCGAGGTGTTCTCGCCGCGCATCAACCTGCACCGCATCCAGGCCGCGTACCGGCCCGAGAACTGGCGCAGCGCCGAGGTGCTCAGGCGCCTGAACTTCCACGACGAAGGCGTCTGTCCCGACTACCTGTTCATCGACGGCCTGTGGCGCGTGCACCGGCTCGTCGCGCTGCTGAACAAGGGATTCGTGGCGCCGGCGGCGTGGCGGTCCGACTGAACCTTCTCAGCCGTCGGCCCGCAGGCAGCACGAATCCCCGCTCGCTTCGCGGCCGACCTCGACGCTGATGACGCGCCAGTCGGGCCGCCTGACGTGGTCGTGGATGAACCTGCAGAGGTTTTCGAGCGTCGCGGGACCGAGCCCTTGCACGTCGTCGAGCAGGCGGTGGTCGAGCTGGCCCCTGACCTGCTCGATCGCCTGGCGCAGCAGCGCGAGGTCGACGACCATGCCGGAGCGTGCGTCGGGCACGCCACCGACCGCGACCTTCGCGCGGTAGGTGTGCCCGTGTATGCGCCGGCTCGCGTCGGCTTCGTGTTCGCGCTGCAGCGTGTGGGCCGCTTCGAAAAAGAAGCGCTGGGTCAGCTCGTACTTCATCATCGGATGCCGATCGCCTTGTGCGTCTGCACGCTGAGGCGCCAGCGCGGGTCGGCCAGGCAGGCGGCGATCGCGTACTGCGTGTTCTCGCGCACGCGCGGGCCGTCCATCGGCTGCAGCAGGAAGTGCTCGAAGGCCAGCCCGGCCAGCGCGTCCAGGTCCTGACCGGCCTGCGGCACGACCACCTTGAGCTCGTGACCGCGACGCAGCTTCAGCGCCGCGCCCGCCTTCGGACTGACACAGACCCAGTCCAGCCCGGGTGGCGGCTCGACGGTGCCGTTCGTTTCGACCGCGATCTCGAAGCCGTGCGCATGCAGCGCCTCGATCAGCGTCACATCCACCTGCAGCAGCGGTTCGCCGCCCGTGAGCACGACGAGCCGGCGGCCGTGGCCGGTGTCGGGCCAGCAGGATTCGATCGAGCCCGCGAGCTCGCCCGCCGACTCGAACTTGCCGCCCAGCGTACCGTCGGTGCCGACGAAGTCCGTGTCGCAGAAGCGGCAGACCGCGCTGTCACGGTCGACCTCGCGCCCCGACCAGAGGTTGCAGCCGGCGAAGCGGCAGAACACCGCGGGCCGACCGGCATTGATGCCTTCGCCCTGCAAGGTGTAGAAAATTTCCTTCACGCTGTAGGTCATCGCGCGCTCCTCTTGGGGCGGTGACCTGCAGCAGCGGCAAGGGATGCAACATCGAAAAGCGACGCGGCCAGCGGAGCGCTGGCGCGGGCGAGGTTTTTGAACATGGTGTTCCTCTACATGGCCCCGGATTCGACAAGCCGGGCGTCTGCGGGGGCACGCAGGCGGCGGGTGCTCGATTGTCGCAGACCGCGACGACGGCCGCCCCGATCTCGACTCGACTATTTGCGAATCGTTCTCATTTACGGTAGGCTGACCCCGATCGCCAACTGGAGAGCCGCATGCCCCGCATCACACCGCGCACCGAGGAACACGAGCTGCCCAGCCTGGAGGCGGTGCTGGCCGGCACATTCGCGTTGATGACCGGCTACGGCCAGGCGCTGCAGGCCGATCACGACCCGGCGCAGCGGCTGCGGATGAGCCGGAAGATCGTCGACAACCTGGCGCTGCTGGTCGATCACCCGCGGCTCTCGCTCGGCTTCCGGCAGGTGCTGCTGGGCCTTCAGGACCGCTGGCAGGCGATGCGCCGCTGCACCGAAGAAGCGGCGTGTGAGGTCGACCGCGACACCGGGCTCGGCCGCGGCGACGCCCGCTTTCAGGCCGCCGCGCCGAAGCGGCTGCAGTGACGAGAGGGGATCAGGCCGACGCGAACGCCCGGTCCAGCGCCTGCATCCATTGCCGCTTGGCGTCGCTGCCGGCGAAACTGGCCTCGAAGCTGTTCGCCGCCAGCCGGTAGGCGTGCCGCGCGCCGAGCTGCGGCAGGGCCGCGAAGGCCTCGAGGTAGTTCTGGTTCACGTAGCCGCCGAAGTAGGCCGGGTCATCGGAGTTGACGGTCGCGCACAGGCCGGCATCGAGCAGCGCGGCAAGGTTGTGCCGGTCCATCGTCGGGTAGACGCACAGCTTGACGTTCGACAGCGGGCAGACGGTCAACGGCACGCGCTCGGCCGCCAGCCGTGCGACCAGCGTCGGATCGGCCATGCACGCGACGCCGTGGTCGATGCGCTCGACATGCAGCACGTCGAGCGCGCTCCAGATGTAGGCCGGCGGGCCCTCCTCGCCCGCATGGGCGACGAGGTGCAGGCCGAGTTCGCGGCAGCGCGCGAACACGCGTGCGAATTTCTCCGGCGGGTTGCCGCGTTCGCTGCTGTCCAGGCCGACGCCGATGACGTGCGCGCGGTGCGGCAGCGCGGCCTCGAGCGTCGCGAAGGCCGCGTCTTCGCTGAGGTGGCGCAGAAAGCACAGGATCAGCGCGCCATCGACGCCGAGCTCGCGCCGCGCGGTCTCGCAGGCGCGCGTCAGGCCGGCGATCACGGTCCCGATCGGCACGCCGCGGTCGGTGTGGGTCTGCGGGTCGAAGAACAGCTCGGCGCGCACGACGTTGTCGGCGGCCGCGCGGCGGAAGTACGCCATTGCCATGTCGAAGAAGTCGGGCTCGTGCAGCAGCACGCTCGCGCCGGCGTAGTAGATGTCGAGAAAGCTCTGCAGGTCGCTGAACGCGTAGGCCGCGCGCAGCGCGTCGACGCTGGCGTACGGCAGCGCAACGCCGTTGCGCTGCGCCAGCGCGAAGATCAGCTCGGGTTCGAGCGAGCCCTCGATGTGGATGTGCAGCTCGGCCTTCGGCATGGCGCGCAGCAGCGCGGGCAGGCGGTCGCGGGGGATGGCGTCGAAGTCGATCATGGTGTCGTGCTGGTGTCGTGCCCAAACGAAAGAGGCCGCACGCGGCGGCCTCTCGATGATACGAAGCGCGAGCGCCTTACTTGGCGTCGCCGCCCGGCACCTTGCCTTCGACGCCCTTGACATAGAACTTGATGCCGCCGAGGAACTTGTCGTCGGCGACCGCGTCCTTGGCGAGCACTTCCTTGCCGTCGGAACCGACGATCGGGCCCTTCCAGATCGCGAAGCTGCCGTCCTTCAGGCCGGCCTTGACCTTCTCGACTTTCTCCTTCAGATCGGCCGGCACCTTGTCGGAGATCGAGACGATGTCGATCGCGCCCTGCTTGACGCCCCACCACGCGGCCTCGTTGCCCTTCCAGGTGCCGTCGAGCGCGTCCTTCGTGGCCTTGATGTAGTACGGCGCCCAGTTGATGATGGCCGACGCGAGGTGGGCCTTCGGCGCGTAGGCGGTCATGTCGCTGTCCCAGCCGAACGCGTACTTGCCGGCCTTCTCGGCCGTCTGCAGCACCGCCGACGAATCGGTGTTCTGCATCAGCACGTCGGCGCCGCCGTTCATCAGCGACTGCGCGGCCTCGGTTTCCTTCGGCGGGTTGAACCATTCGTTGACCCAGACGACCTTGGTCTTGATCTTCGGGTTCACCGACTGCGCGCCGAGCGTGAAGCTGTTGATGTTGCGGATCACCTCGGGAATCGGGATCGAGCCGACGACGCCGATCGTGCCGGTCTTGCTCATGCCGCCGGCGATCACGCCGGCCATGTACGCGCCTTCGTACGTGCGCGAGTCGTAGGTGCGCAGGTTGTCGGCCTGCTTGTAGCCGGTCGCGTGCTCGAACTTCACGTCCTTCAGGTCGGCCGCGGTCTTCAGCATCGGCTCCATGTAGCCGAAGGTCGTGCCGAAGATCAGCTTGTTGCCCTGGCCGGCCATGTCGCGGAACACGCGCTCGGCATCGGCCGCCTCGGGCACCTTCTCGACGAAGCTGGTGACCACCTTGTCGCCGAACTCCTTCTCGACCGCCTTGCGCGCGTTGTCGTGCGCGAAGGTCCAGCCGCCGTCACCGACCGGGCCGACATACGCGAACGCGATCTTCAAGGGCTCGGCCTTCGCCGGCGCCGACGCCGCAGCGACCGGCGCCGAAGCCGGCGCAGCGGCGGTCGGCGCTTCTTCCTTCTTGCCGCAGCCGACGAGCGCGGCGGCCGCAGCGATCGAGCCGAGGCTCGCCAGCTTGATCATTGAACGCTTGGAATGGAAGCTCATGTCGTCTCCAGGTTGAGGATTCGGGTCGTGTGAAGCGCAGGAATTATGTGGCAGCTAGCTGCCCGGGAAGAATGGTTTGCCGATCGACGCCGGCATGTTGACGCGGATGAAGGTGGCGTTGCGCGAGATCAGCACCAGCACGAGGATCGTCGCCAGGTACGGCATCATCGTCAGGAACTGGCTCGGGATCTGCACCCCTTCGCCCTGCAGGTGGAACTGCAGCATCGTCACCCCACCGAACAGGTACGCGCCGAGCAAGACACGTGCCGGCCGCCAGGTCGCGAAGGTGGTCAGCGCGAGCGCGATCCAGCCCTTGCCGGCGACCATGCCCTCGACCCACAGCGGCGTGTAGACGACCGAGATGTACGCACCCGAGATGCCGCACAGCGCGCCGCCGACCATCACCGCGAACATCCGGATGCGCCGCACCGGGTAGCCCAGCGCATGCGCCGACTCGGGCGATTCGCCGACCGCGCGCAGCACCAGGCCGGCGCGCGAGCGGTACAGGAACCACGCGAGCCCGACCGTGAGCGCGATCGCGATGTAGACCATCGGATGCTGCCTGAAGAAGGCCGGGCCGACGAGCGGGATGTCGGAAAGGAACGGCACCGAGAAGTTCGGCCGCTCGCCCAGCTTGGCCTGCGTGTAGCGGATGCCGACGAAGGCCGAGAAGCCGGCGCCGAACAGGCTCAGCGCGAGGCCGGTCGCGTACTGGTTCGTGTTGAGGTAGATCACCAGCAGGCCGAACGCGGCGGCGAGCAGCGCGCCGGCCGCGGCGCCGCCGATGAAGGCCATCGTGTCGCTGCCGGTGTGGAACGCGGTCGCGTAGCCGGCCACCGCGGCGACCAGCATGATGCCTTCGGCACCGAGGTTGACGATGCCGGCGCGCTCGTTGATCAGCAGGCCCAGCGCGGCGAACGCGAGCACGGTGCCGGAGTTCAGCGTGGCGGCGAGCAGGAGTGCAAGAGAGTCCATGTCAGGCGCCCTTTCCAGTGGTGGCGGCGGCCGCGCTCACGATCGGCGCGGAAGGCACCGGCTTCGGCGGCGCCGGCCGCGCGGCCTGCCAGCGGATGCGATAGGCGATCAGCGTGTCGCAGGCCAGCAGCGTGAACAGCAGCAGGCCCTGGAACACGCCGGTCAGCGATTTCGGCAGCCCCAGTCGCGACTGCGCGAGCTCGCCGCCGATGTAGAACATGCTCATCAGGATCGCCGAGAAGATGATGCCCACCGGGTGCAGCCGGCCGACATACGCGACGATGATCGCCGCGAAGCCGTAGCCGGCCGGCACGTAAGGCGTCAGCTGGCCGAGCGGCCCGGCGACCTCGAGCGCGCCGGCCAGGCCGGCCATGCCGCCGGACAGCAGCAGCGCGGTCCAGAGCGCCTTGCGCGACGAGAAGCCGGCGTAGCGCGCCGCCGCCGGCGCGAGGCCGCCGACCTGCAGCTGAAAGCCCGCGTAGGTGCGGAACAGCAGCACCCAGAACGCGCCGACCGCGAGCAGCGCGAGGATCAGCCCGATGTTGACGCGGAAGCCCGTGAACAGCCGCGGCACGTTGGTCGACTTCAGGAACGTGATCGTCTGCGGGAAGTTGAAGCCGGCCGGATCTTTCCAGGGCCCGTAGACCAGGTAGCCGAGCACCTGGTCGGCGACATACACCAGCATCAGGCTGACCAGGATCTCGTTGGCGTTGAAGCGGTCGCGCAGGAACGCGACGATGCCGCTCCACAGCATGCCGCCGAGCACGCCGGCGGCGAGCACCACGGCAACGATCCAGCGACCGGTCTCCTTGTCGGCGTGCATCGCGACGCCGGCCGCGGCGATCGCGCCCACGACGAACTGGCCTTCGGCGCCGATGTTCCACACGTTCGAGCGGAAGCACACCGCGAGCCCGAGCGCGATCAGGATCAGCGGCGTCGCCTTCATCGCGAGCTCGGTCAGCGCGTAGACGCTCTTCAGCGGCTCGACGAAGAAGATGTACAGGCCGCGCATCGGGTCCTTGCCGAGCAGCACGAACAGGATCGTGCCGATCACGACCGTGATCGCGAGCGCCAGCAACGGCGACATCACCGACATCAGCCTGGATTGTTCGGGTCGGGCTTCAAGCTTCAGCATGGCGGCTCTCCTCGTTCTGGCCGGCGCTCGCGCCCGCGCTCTTGTCCCACAACCCGGACATCCACTCGCCGATCATCTCGATCGTCGCCTGCGAGGTCGGCACGCTCGGCGATACGCGGCCCTGCGCGATCACGACGAGCCGGTCGCAGATCTCGAACAGCTCGTCGAGCTCTTCGCTGACGACGAGCAGCGCGCAGCCCTGGTCGCGCAGGCCGAGCAGCTCGCCGCGGATCTGCGCGGCCGCACCGACGTCGACGCCCCAGGTCGGCTGCGAGACGATCAGCAGCTTCGGGTTCGCGTGGATCTCGCGGCCGACGATGAACTTCTGCAGGTTCCCGCCCGACAGGCTCTTCGCGGCCGCATCGGGCCCGCCGGCCTTGACGTTGAAGCGGCGGATCAGCTCCTGCGCGAGCTTCGTGACCTCGGCCGTGCGCACCCAGCCCGAGTCGGCGACGGCCTCGGTGCGTGTCAGCAGCGTGTTCGCGGCCAGCGACAGCGTCGGCACCGCGCCGCGGCCGAGCCGCTCTTCGGGCACGAAGTACAGGCCCTCGGCGCGGCGCTCGCGGGGCGTGTCGTGCGCGATGTCCTGGCCGAACAGGTGCAGCGAATCCTTCGGCGAGCGCGGGTCTTCGCCCGACAGCGCCGCCATCAGCTCCTGCTGGCCGTTGCCCGAGACGCCGGCGATGCCGAGGATCTCGCCGGCGCGCACCTGGAAGCGGATGTCGGACAGGCTCATCCCGAAGTGGTCTTCCTTCGCCAGCGTCAGGCCGCGCACATCGAGCACCACGTCGCCGAGCTTCGGCGGCCGGTGCTGCAGCTGCGGCGGCTCGGCGCCGATCATCAGGCGCGACAGCCCGGCATTGGTCTCGGTGCGCGGATCGACGATGCCGGTGACCTTGCCGCCGCGCAGCACGGTGCAGTTGCTGCACAGCGCGCGGATCTCGTCGAGCTTGTGGCTGATGTACAGGATGCTCGTGCCTTCTGCCGCGAGCTTGCGCAGCGTGATGAAGAGCTTCTCGACCGCCTGCGGCGTCAGCACCGAGGTCGGCTCGTCGAGGATCAGGCACTTCGGGTTCGTCATCAGCGCGCGCACGATCTCGACGCGCTGGCGCTCGCCGACCGACAAGGTGTGCACCGGCCGCAGCGGCTCGACATCCAGGCCGTATTCCTTCTCGACCTTCATCATGCGCTGCGTGACCTCGGCCAGGCTCAGCGACTTGTCCAGCCCGAGCCAGACGTTCTCGGCCGCCGACAGCGTGTCGAACAGGCTGAAGTGCTGGAACACCATGCTGATGCCCAGGTGCCGCGCCTCCTGCGGGTTGCGGATGTTGACCGCCTGCCCGTTCCAGCGGATCTCGCCTTCGTCGGGCCGCACCGCGCCGTAGATCATCTTCATCATCGTCGACTTGCCGGCGCCGTTCTCGCCGAGCACGGCGTGGATCTCGCCGGGCTCGACCTGCAGGTTCACCGCGTCGTTCGCCTTCACGGCGGGGTACTGCTTGCTGATGTTGACCAGTTCGAGTCGCAACACGGTTTTCTCTCCTGTGATGGTCGGCACGGCGTTCTGATGAAGCCACGCACCCGATTCAACGTCAATCGGTGCTGACCGCGCCGGCTGCCGCTGCTCCATGGCTCCCATGCCGCAAGGCACCGGCCACCCAGGCCTGCACCAGGTTGCGGTCGTCGGCCAGCGTCATCCACGCGAACACCCGCTCGTGCAGGCCGCGCGCGAGTTCCATGCGGCGCTTCGCGACCGGCTCGGTGGCCCAGTCCCAGACGCAGACGTCGGCAACGCGGCCGGCTTCGAGCGCGCCGATCTCGTCGGCCAGCTGCAGCGCGTTCGCGGCACCGAGGGTCGCCGCATGCAGCGCCTTCCAGGCCGTCAGCCGCTGGCCGGCCATCGCCTGGACCTTGTAGGCATCGGCCATCGTGCGGATCATCGACAGGCTCGTGCCGCCGCCGACATCGCTCGCGAGGCTCACCGCCGCGCCGGCCCGCGTCGCCGCGCGCCAGTCGAACAGGCCGCTGCCGAGGAACAGGTTCG
Source organism: Rhizobacter sp. P5_A1 (assembly GCF_056400745.1). Classification (NCBI taxonomy): domain Bacteria; kingdom Pseudomonadati; phylum Pseudomonadota; class Betaproteobacteria; order Burkholderiales; family Sphaerotilaceae; genus Rhizobacter; species Rhizobacter sp. P5_A1. The sequence continues at coordinate 40,902 of NZ_JBFUKR010000029.1, read as the reverse complement.
ACGACGGGCTGTGCGCGATCTGCGCGCCGCTGTCGCGCAGCGCCGCGCGGTCGGCATCGTCGAGCCAGATGCCGTGCGCGAGCACGCTGCGCCGGTGCAGCAGGCCGGCGCGCGCGTACACGTCGAGGTAGCTGCGCGCCTCGGGGAACAACTCGCGCACCCATGCCACCTCGGCGCGGTTCTCGGCGACATGGGTCTGCATGTACAGCGTCGGGTCGGCGGCGCACAGCGCACCGGCCATCGCGAGCTGCTCGGGCGAGCTGCTCGGCGCGAAGCGCACCGTTACCGCATAGGCAAGGCGGTCGACGCCGTGCCAGCGCTCGATCAGGTCGACGCAGTCGGCCCGCGCCTGGGTCACGTCGTCGCGCAGGCCATCGGGCGAGTGGCGATCCTGCAGCACCTTGCCGGTGATCACGCGCATGCCGCGCTGCCGCGCGGCGGCGAAGAGCGCGTCGGCCGAGACCTTGTGCGCGGTCGGGAACACGACCGCGGCGGTCGTGCCGTGCGCGAGCAGCGCGTCGGTGAACAGCGCGGCGCCGGCACGCGAGCACTCGGCATCGGCGAAGCAGATCTCGGCCGGGAAGGTGTAGGTGTTGAGCCAGTCGAGCAGCTCGGTGCCGTAGCTCGCGATGACGTCGAGCTGCGGCATGTGCACGTGCGAGTCGATGAAGCCCGGCAGGATCAGCCGGCCGCGGTGGTCGTGGCGCTGCCAGCTCGCGTCGGGCGCGTCGACCTGCGCGCCGCGGATGCGGCCGTTCTCGATCAGCAGCCAGTGGTCGGGGCGAAAGCGCACCGCGGCGGATTCGACCTCGCCCCAGGCGGGCTCGGACTCGAAATCGAGCAGATCGCCGCGCAGGGCGATGCGGGTGGGCGTCGAAGGGGTCGGGTTCATCGCGGTGGGCTCGAAGGTCGTCGACTCGGTCAGGTCAGGCTGCGGCGGTGTCTTCGTCGGGCGCCAGCGCGCGCCGCTGCAGCATGCCGTGACCGGCGAGGTTGCGCGCCACGTCGCGCACCTGATCGCGCAGCCAGCGCCCCGACGCCGACGCGTGCGTCAGGTCATGCCAGAGCTGGTAGTACGTCAGCGGCGGGAACGGCACCGGGCAGCGCACGATGCGCACCGGCAGGCTGTCGACATAGCGCGAACAGAACAGGCGGCCGGTGGTCAGCACCAGCAAGCTTTGCGCCACCATCAGCGGGATCAGCCCGAAATGCGCGCTGCGCACCATCACGTCGCGGCTCACGCCGAGCGACGCGAGGTGCTCGTCGATCACCCCCGGCGCCGCGCCCTTGGCCCCGGCGTGGAACGGCGTCGGCGCGACATGCTCGCAGGCGAGGTAGCGCTCGGGCGACCAGGCGCGGGTCGACGCGGCGCGCGCGACCGGGTGGTCTTCGGCGATCAGGCAGACGATCTCGTCCGACATCAGCCGCCCGAGGTGCAGCTCCTCGGGCGGCTTCAGCCAGTTGCCGATCACGAGGTCGACCTCGGCGGCAGCGAGGCTGCGCCGGTAGTCGAATTCGCCCGACAGCGGCATCAGTTCCAGCCGCACCTTCGGCGCGACGCGCTTGAGCTGCGCGACCAGCTCGGGCAGGAACAGCGGGTCGAGGTAGTCGCTCGCGGCGATGCGGAAGGTCGTGCTGCTCGCGAGCGGATCGAAGGCCCGCTGGTGGGCGCGCGGGCTGAACAGCCGGTCTGCATCCTGCAGCAGCCGCGTGGCCGGTTCGAGCAGGCGCAGCGCGGTGTCGGTCGGCGCCATGTTGTTGCCGGCGCGCACCAGCAACGGGTCTCCCGTCAGCGCGCGCAGCCGCTTCAGCTGGGCACTCACGGCCGGCTGCGTGCTTTGCAGGCGCATCGCAGCCCGGGAGACACTTCGTTCGGTGATCAAGGTCTTCAACACCCGGATGAGGTAGAGCTCGATCTTGTCGAAGTCCAGGCGCTGTGTCATATATGCGCTCCGATAGGCAATATGCCTGTCACTGTATACCCTGAGGGCCGGAAGCGACTAAGTTCCGGGTATCACCGAACCGAGATGCACCCCATGGCCGACCCGACGCGCTCCCGCCCGATCCGCTTCTTCCACCGCGGTGCCGTGGTCGAGGTCGCCGATGCGGCGCCGACCCGCACCGTGCTCGACTGGCTGCGCGAAGATGCCCACTGCACCGGCACCAAGGAAGGCTGCAACGAGGGCGACTGCGGCGCCTGCACGGTCGTGATCGGCGAGGCCGCGGCAGCCGGCGACCCGGCCGCGGTGCGCGGCCTGAGCCTGGCGACGGTCAACGCCTGCATCCAGTTCCTGCCGACGCTCGACGGCAAGGCGCTGTTCACGGTCGAAGACCTGAAGGCGATGCGCGCCGGCGCCGCCGAGCTCCACCCGGTGCAGCAGGCGATGGTCGAATGCCACGGCTCCCAGTGCGGCTTCTGCACGCCGGGCTTCGTGATGTCGCTGTGGTCGACCTACGAACACCACCGCGCCGACGCCACCCAGCCGACGCGGCAGCAGCTCGCCGACGAGCTCTCGGGCAACCTGTGCCGCTGCACCGGCTACCGGCCGATCCTCGATGCCGGCCAGCGCATGTTCGACCTGCCGGCCGTGGCGCTCGACACCGCACCGGTGCTCGACGCGCTGCAGGCGATGCAGCGCGACGGCAGGCTCGGCTATACCGACCCGTCGGGCATTCGCTACGACGCGCCGACGACGCTGGACGAACTCGCCGCGCTGCGCGAGGCCAACCCGAGGGCCCAGCTGCTCGCCGGTTCGACCGACATCGGCCTGTGGGTCAACAAGCAGTTCCGCCCGCTCGGCGACATCCTCTTCGTCGGCGCGGTCGACGCGCTGAAGCGCATCGTCGAAGCGGACGGCGAGCTCTGCATCGGCGCCGGCGCCTCGCTCGAGGCCGCGTGGGCCGCGCTGGCGAAGCGCCTGCCCGAGCTGACCGACATGTGGCTGCGCTTCGGCTCGAAGCCGATCCGCAACGCCGGCACGATGGGCGGCAGCATCGCCAACGGCTCGCCGATCGGCGACTCGGCGCCGGTGCTGATGGCGCTCGACGCGCAGGTCGAGCTGCGCAAGGGCGCGCGCACGCGCCGCCTGCCGCTCGACGCGTTCTACCTCGACTACATGAAGAACCAGATGGAGCCGGGCGAGTTCGTCCAGGGGCTGGCGGTGCCGCTGGCGGCGATGTCCTCGCGCCAGGTGCGCGCGTACAAGATCAGCAAGCGCTTCGACTGCGACATCTCGGCCGTGTGCGCCGGCTTCTCGATCGAGCTCGACGGCGGCAGCGTGAAGACCGTGCGGCTGGCCTACGGCGGCATGGCCGCGACCGTGAAGCGCAGCGCGCGCGCCGAGGCCGCGCTCGTCGGCCAGCCGTGGAACCAGGCCAGCGTGAGCGCCGCGAAGGCCGCGCTCGCCGAAGACTTCAAACCGTTGTCGGACATGCGTGCCAGCGCCGCCTATCGCCTGCAGGTCGCGCAGAACCTGCTGCAGCGCCTGTGGCTGGAGACGCGCGCCGAGAACCCGTTGCCGACCAGCGCCACCAGCGTGTTCAGCGTGATGCCGCACCAGACCGGCGCGGCCGCAGCCGCCTGAAGGGAATTGACATGAACAAGCCGATCGATCCGCTCTTGCTGCAGCCCGGCGAGGCCTTCGCCGACTACCTGAAGAACGCCGCCGCGCGAATCGACGAGGCCGGCGAAGCGGACCGCCTGAGCGCCGGCGCGCGCGTCGGCATCAGCCGCCCGCACGAATCGGCGCAGCTGCACGTCGCCGGCGAGGCGACCTACATCGACGACATCCCGGAACTGTCGGGCACCCTGCACTGCGCACTCGGGCTCTCGCCGGTCGCCAACGGCCGGCTGACCGCCAGCGCGCTCGACACGATCCGCGCGCTGCCCGGCGTCGTCGCGGTGCTCGATGCTTCCGACATCCCGGGCCTGAACGACTGCGGCTCGATCGTTCACGACGACCCGATTCTTTGCGACGGTGATATCCGCTACCTCGGCCAGCCGGTCTTCGCGGTGATCGCGCAGACCCGCGACGCGGCCCGCCGCGCCGCCGCGAAAGCCAAGGACGTGCTGACGATCGCGGCCGAACCGCCGGTCATCACGCCACAGCAGGCGCATGCGCAGGGGCGCTACGTGCTGCCGCCGATGCACCTCGTGCGCGCGACCGACGGCGGCGCGCAAGCCGCGATCGCGAACGCGCCGCGCAAGCTGAAGGGCACGCTCGAGGTCGGCGGCCAGGAGCAGTTCTACCTCGAGGGCCAGATCAGCTACGCGATCCCGAAGGAAGGCGGCGGCATGCACGTGCACTGCTCGACACAGCACCCGAGCGAGATGCAGCACCTGGTCGCGCACGCGCTGAAGCTGCACGCGAACCAGGTGCAGGTCGAGTGCCGGCGCATGGGCGGCGGCTTCGGCGGCAAGGAGTCGCAGTCGGCGCTGTTCGCGTGCGTCGCCGCGGTTGCGGCCGCGAAGCTGCGGCGCCCGATCAAGCTGCGGCTCGACCGCGACGACGACTTCCTCGTCACCGGCCGGCGCCACTGCTTCTGGTACGAATACGAAGTCGGCTTCGACGACGCCGGCCGCGTGCTCGGCGCCGAGGTCACGATGGTCTCGCGGGCCGGTCATTCGGCCGACCTGTCCGGCCCGGTGATGACGCGGGCGCTGTGCCACTTCGACAACGCCTACTGGCTGCCCGACGTCGCGATGCACGGCTACTCGGGCAAGACCCACACGCAGAGCAACACCGCATTCCGCGGCTTCGGCGGCCCGCAGGGCGCGATCGCGATCGAGAACATCCTCGACACGATCGCGCGCACCCTCGGCCGCGACCCGCTCGACGTGCGCCGCGCGAACTTCTACGGCAAGACCGAGCGCAACGTCACGCCGTATGGGCAGGTCGTGACCGACAACATCATCCACGAGCTCAGCGCCGAACTCGAAGCCAGCAGCGACTACCGCGCGCGCCGCGACGCGATCACCGCGTTCAACGCGACCAGCCCGGTGCTCAAGCGCGGGATCGCGCTGGCGCCGGTCAAGTTCGGCATCTCGTTCAACGTCAAGCACTTCAACCAGGCCGGCGCGCTGGTGCACGTCTACAGCGACGCTTCGATCCTCGTGAACCATGGCGGCACCGAGATGGGCCAGGGGCTGAACACGAAGGTCGCGCAGGTCGTCGCGCACGAGCTCGGCGTCAGCTTCGACAGCGTGCGCGTGACCGCGACCGACACGCAGAAGGTCGCGAACACGTCGGCGACGGCCGCCTCGACCGGCGCCGATCTGAACGGCAAGGCCGCGCAGGACGCGGCGCGGCAGATCCGTGAGCGCCTCGCCGCGTGCATCGCCGCGCATCACGGCGGGCGCGCCGAAGACGTGCGTTTCGCGAACGACAAGGTCAGCGTCAACGGCAAGTCGCTGCCGTTCTCGGCCGTCGTCGCGCAGGGCTACCTGGATCGCGTGCAGCTCTGGTCCGACGGCTTCTATGCGACGCCGGGCCTGAGCTGGGACAAGGACAAGATGTTCGGCCACCCGTTCTACTACTTCGCGTACGGCGCGGCGGTCAGCGAAGTCGTCGTCGATACGCTCACCGGCGAGTGGAAGCTGCTGCGCGCCGACATCCTGCACGACGCCGGCAAGTCGCTGAACCCGGCGATCGACATCGGCCAGATCGAAGGCGCGTTCATCCAGGGCATGGGCTGGCTGACGACAGAAGAGCTGGTGTGGCACCCGACCAGCGGCAAGCTGACGACGCACGCACCGAGCACCTACAAGATCCCGACCGCGAACGACTGCCCGCCGGTGTTCAACTGCCGGCTCTACGAGGGCGAGAACGTCGAGGACAGCATTCACCGCAGCAAGGCCGTCGGCGAACCGCCGCTGCTGCTGCCGTTCTCGGTGTTCTTCGCGATCCGCGACGCGGTCTCGGCCGTCGGCGACCACTGCGTCGACCCGCCGCTGACGGCACCGGCGACCAGCGAGGCGATCCTGCGCGCGATCGGCGCGGTGCAGCGGGGCCACTGACGTGTCGACACTGCGTGCCGTCGCCGGCAGCTGGCTCGCGTCGCAGCAGCGCGCGATCGTCGTCGAGGTGATGGCGACGCGCGGCTCGGTGCCCCGCGAGAGCGGCACGCGCATGCTGGTCGGCCGCGACGCGACCGCGGGCACCATCGGCGGCGGACACCTCGAGCTGAAGGCGATCGAACGCGCACGTGCGCTGCTGCGGGCCGACGCGCCGGCAGCGCCGCACACCGAACTTTTCGCGCTCGGCCCGACGCTCGGCCAGTGTTGCGGCGGCGCAGTGACCTTGCGGTACGCGGCGCTCTCGGCCGACAGCCTCGCGCACTGGCCGGTCGATGCGCCGCGCTTCCATCTGCAGCTGTATGGCGCCGGACACGTCGGCCGCGCGATCGCGCGCGCGCTCGCACCGCTCGACGCGCGCGTTGACTGGATCGACGAGCGCGACGAAGAGTTCCCGCGCCAGTTCTTCGAGCACGGCGGCGCCTGGCCCGAACACATCCACAAGGTCTGCGTCGATGCGGTCGAAGGCGAGGTGCGCGAGGCACCGGCCGGTGCCGCCTACCTCGTGCTGACGCACCGGCACGACCTGGACCTGCGCATCAGCGAGGCGATCCTGCGGCGCGGCGACTTCGGCTTCTTCGGCCTGATCGGTTCGAAGACCAAACGGCAGCGCTTCATCCACCGCTTCGAGCAGTGCGGCATCGCCGGCAGCGCGATCGAGCGCATGACCTGCCCGATCGGCATTGCCGGTATCGAAGGCAAGGAACCCGAGGTGATCGCCGCGTCGGTGGTCGCGCAGTTGCTCGCGCTGCCGTTGTCGGGCGTCGTCAGCGCGCCTTCTAGAGCTGCTCGACCGGCACGAACGGCGTCAGCAGCCACGACTTGATGCGCAGCCAGGGCGTCGAGTCGGGCTCCTGGGTCAGCACCATCTCCTTCTCGCCGTCGTTGCTGACCCACTCGAGCCCGCGGCCGCTCGCCTTCAGTCGCACCTTGTAGGCGCTCTGCAGCCGGTCGATGTCGATGACACGCAGCAACTCCTTCGCCAGCGGCGGGCTGACGACGACGGCACCGAGCTCGGTGTTGATGCTGGCCGAACGCGGGTCGAGGTTCATCGAGCCGATGAACAGTGCGCTGCGATCGATCACCGCGAGCTTCGCGTGCAAGCGCCCGAGCGACTTGCCGAACAGGAACGGCCGCTCGTTGTTCTTGACCCGCGAGGAGCTCAGCTCGTAGAGCTCGACGCCCATCCGCAGCAACTCCTCGCGGTGCGCGGCGTAGCCGATGTGCACGACCGGCTCGTCGGTCGAGGCGAGCGAGTTCGTCATCACCGCGACCGCCACGCCCTTCGCGCGCAGGTCGCGCAGCATCTGCATGCTCAGCTCGCCGGGCACGAAATACGGCGACGACGCGACGACCTCCTTCTTCGCCGCGCGGATCACCTCGAACAGGTTGTAGGTCACGCTGGTGTCGAGCGGCTCGCCGCCGACGCTGCCGTCGAACGGCTTGTCGGGGTGGTCCGCGAACACGAAGGCATCGCCCCAGATCAGGCCGAGGCGGCCGCCGTCGAGGTCGTCGGCAATCGGCCCGTAGCCGAGGATGTCGTTCGACGGCAGCTCGGCCGGCGGCGGCGTCTTGACCGGGCCGGTCCAGTCATCGAAGCGCGCGCGCAGCTCCTCGGGGCTCAGGTCGGTCTTCGCGATCGCCTGCAGCGGGTAGACCGCGGCGCTGTTCCAGTAGCGATCGAACTGGAACTGCAATGGCGGGATGATCCAGCCGACCGTGAATGCGTCGACATCGACGAAGTTCTCGGCCGCGCCGCGCAGGTAGTACTCGTTCGCGACGTTGCGCCCGCCGATCACCGCCATCGCGCCATCGGCGATCAGCAGCTTGTTGTGCATGCGGTGGTTGACGCGCGACCACTCGTTCAGCGACGCCAGGAAGCGCCCGCCCTGCCCCTGCTCGCGCGCGCAGCAGAACGGGTTGAACAGCCGCACCTCGACGTTCTTGTGCGCGGCGAACGCGAGCCAGTAGGTGTCCTGCCCGCCGGTGTAGAGGTCGTCGATCAGCAGCCGCACGCGCACGCCGCGTTCGGCCGCATCGCGCAGCGCGCGCAACAGCCAGCGGCCGGTCTCGTCGTTCTCGAAGTGGTAGTACTGCACGTCGAGCGAAACCTCGGCGCGCCGCGCCAGCTGCACGCGCGTGTCGAGCGAGAACAGTCCGAGCGGCATCAGCCGGAAGCCCGACAGCTCGGGCGCCTGCTGCGAGGTCTGCGCGATGCGGCCGAGCGTGGTCTTCGGGCTCAGCGGGATCGCCTCGCTGGCGATCGCCTCGCGATCGATCACCGGCAGGCAGCTGCAGCCGGCCAGCAGCAGGAAGGCCAGCGCGGCGAGCGCCGCGCGCGCGAGGCGGCGCAGCTCGGAAGCGAACATGGGTGATCTCCGCAAACAACTCGACGCGTCGATATTGCCACGCCGGCGGCTGCCGAAGATCACGTTGCGGTCACGAGCGACGGGATCGAAAACCCGAACACGCGCGAGCCGTCAGCGCAGCGCCGGATGCACGCGCAAGCGCTCGACCGCGAGGTCGATGAAGGCGCGCGCCTTGCGCGACGCATGGCGGCCTTCGCGATGCACCACATGCACCGGCCAGGGCGGCGCTTCCCAGTCGTCGAGAACGGTCTGCAGGCGGCCGTCGCGCAGCTCGTCGGCGACCTGGTACGAGAGCCGGCGTGTCAGGCCGAAGCCGCCGACCGCGGCGGTCACCGCGGCGTCGTTGGTCGTCACCGTCAGTCGGGGCTGCGGCCTCACGACCTGCGTTTCGGCGCCGCGCACCAGGCGCCACTCGGCCGTGCTCGCGATGCTGCTGGCCGAGACGATGCTGTGCCCGGCCAGGTCCTGCGGCGCGTGCGGCGTGCCGTGCCGCGCGAGGTAGGTCGGCGCGGCGCAGATCAAGCGCCGCACCTGGCCGACGCGAATCGCCTGCATCGAAGAATCGGGCAGCTCGCCGATCCGCACCGCGACGTCGGCGCCCTCTTCCATCATGTTGACGACCCGGTCGATGAACCAGCACGACGCGCTGACCTCGGGGTAGCGCTGCAGGTACTCGGTGACCACCGGCGTGACGACCCGCGCGCCGAACAGGGCCGGCGCGGTCAAGGTGAGGCGCCCGCGCGGCGCGCCGTGCAGGCCGCTGACCGACTCGTCGGCCTCGGCGAGCTCGGCCAGGATGCGGCGGCAGTCGTCGGCGTAGCGCATGCCGGCCTCGGTGACGCGCACGACGCGCGTGCTGCGCGTCAGCAGCCGCACGCCCAAGTTCGACTCGAGCTCATTGACCGCGCGGGTCACCGACGGCGGCGAGATCGACAGCTTGCGTGCCGCACCGGCGAAGCCCTGGGCGTCGACCACGGCGACGAAGACGGTGATCAGGTGCAGGCGGTCCAGACAATTCCTTCGATCGGCTTGCGGGCTTCGCGGGCCGATTCTAGGCAGCGCGCGACGATGTTCGCGGCGAAGCAATGGCAAGCGCTGCCGTTCCATCCGGCCGACGTGCAGGCGCGGCGCATCGCGCCCCCGCTGAAGCTGAGCTACAGAGCACCCACAGGATGGGCCAATGCCGGCGGCGGGCCGAGCGCCGGGCCGCCCCAAGCCGGCCCGCACCCCTCGGGGGTGGCGCGGTACGCCGCGCCGGGGGCACCACTCACGCCGCTGCTTGGTACAGCGTGACGACGCAGGCGCCGCCCAGGCCGAGGTTGTGCTGCAGCGCGGTGCGCGCGGACGGCACCTGGCGCTGCTCGGCGCGGCCGCGCAGCTGCTGCGTCAGCTCGAAGCACTGCGCGAGGCCGGTCGCGCCGAGCGGGTGGCCTTTCGACAGCAACCCGCCCGACGGATTGGTCACCACCTTGCCGCCGTAGCTGTTGGCGCCCGCGTCGATGAACGCGGCGGCTTCGCCTTCGCGGCACAGGCCGAGCGCCTCGTAGCTGATCAGCTCGTTCTGCGCGAAGCAGTCGTGCAGCTCGACCACGTCGAGGTCTTCGGGGCCGATGCCGGCCTGCTCATAGACCCTCTGCGCGGCGGCCTGGCTCATGCCGTAGCCGACGAGCCGCATCATGTCGTGGCTCTCGAACGAATCGGGCCGGTCGGTCGTCATCGCCTGCGCGGCGATGAACACGTCGGTGCGCAGGCCGTGGCGTTTCGCGAAGGCTTCCGAGACGAGCACCGCGGCCGCCGCGCCGCAGGTCGGCGGGCAGGCCATCAGGCGTGTCAGCACGCCGGGCCAGAGCATCGGCGCGTTCATCACGTCGTCGACGCTGAGCTCGCGGCGCAGCAGCGCGAGCGGGTTGCGTGCCGCATGGCGGCTCGCCTTCGCGCGCACCTTCGCGAAAGCCTCGAGCGGCGTGCCGTACCTTTCCATGTGCGCGAGGCCGGCACCGCCGAAGTAGCGCAGCGCGAGCGGCAGATCGGGCATGCCGACCAGCGCCTCGGCCTCGCGGTCGAAATCCTCGAACGGGCTGGGCCGATCGGCGAACACGGTGCCGAGCGCGCCCGGGTTCATCTGCTCGAAGCCGAGCGCGAGCACGCACTCGGCCGCGCCACTTTCGATCGCCTGGCGCGCCAGGAACAACGCGGTCGAGCCGGTCGAGCAGTTGTTGTTGACGTTGAAGATCGGGATGCCGGTCATGCCCAGTGCGTAGACCGCCTTCTGGCCGCTGGTCGAGTCGCCGTAGACGTAGCCGACATACGCCTGCTGGAGCGCGCCGAACGCGATGCCGGCATCGGCGAGGGCAAGGCGGCCGGCCTTCGCGGCCATCGCCGGATACGGTTCGTTCGCCCCCGGCTTGACGAACGGAATCATGCCGACGCCCGCGACGAATGCTTTGTGAGACATGAGGGCTTTCAGTGGGGCGGCGCGGGCCGCTTCAACATCTCGGCACGGATTTCCTTTTTCATCACCTTGCCGACCTTCGAACGCGGCAGGTCAGGCCAGATCTCGACCAGCTTCGGCGCCTTCACGCTGCCGATGCGCGCCTTGACGAACGCGACGATCTCGTCCGGCTGCACGCTGCGGCCCGCATGGAGCTGCAACACCGCGACGACCTTCTCGCCCCACTTCTCGTCGGGCAGGCCGACCACCGCGCTGTCCTGCACGTCGGGGTGCTGCATCAGCGCCTGCTCGACCTCGACCGAGTAGACGTTGAAGCCGCCGGTGATGATCATGTCTTTCGCGCGGTCGACGATGTAGAGAAAGCCATCGGCGTCGAGCCGGCCGATGTCGCCGGTGTGGTGCCAGCCGAAGCGGCCGGCTTCTTCGGTCGCGCGCGGATCCTTGTAGTAGCCCATCATCACCAGCGAACTGCGGATCACGATCTCGCCGGTCTCGCCCGCCGGCAGCAACCGGCCCTCGCCGTCCATCGTCGCGACCTGCACCAGCGGTCCGGGCCGCCCGGCCGACGCGAGCCGCTCGCGCGCGACCGAACCGTCGGCGTTGAAGTGCTCGCGCGGCGCCATCGTCGAGATCATCATCGGCGCCTCGGTCTGGCCGAACAGTTGCGCCATCACCGGGCCGATCTTCGTCAGCGCCTCTTCGAGCCGCGCAGCCGAGATCGGCGCCGCGCCGTACCAGAAGCACTGCAGCGAATCGAGCCGCGTCGTCGCGAGCCTCTCGTGCTGCAGCAGCATGTAGATCAGCGTCGGCGGCAGGAAGGTGTGCGTGACGCCGTGCCGCTCGACCAGCGCGAGGAACTCGCCCAGGTCGGGCTTCGGCATGATGACCACGCGCCCGCCGAGCGCCATCACCGGCAGGCACAGCACACCGGCCGCGTGCGTCAGCGGCGCGAGCGCGAGGTAGGTCGGGCGGCCGTCGAACGGGTAGCCCATCAGCGTCAGCGCCGACATGGTCTCGAGGTTGCGGCCCGAGAGCATCACACCCTTGGGCTGGCCGGTCGTGCCGCCGGTGCCGGCGATCATCGCGAGGTCGTCGACGACCGGCACGTCGACCGGTTCGTCGCCGATGCCCTCGAGCCAGTGCGCGAGCGAAGGCGCGAACAACGACTCCGCATCGAGGCAGACCAGCACCTGGACCTTCGGCAGCTGCGCGCGCATCTGCTCGACCATCGGTGCGTACGCGCTGTGGAAGATCAGGCCGCTGCAGTCGAAAGCGTCGAGCACGAAGCGGTTCTCGGCCGCCTCGTTGCGCGGGTTCACCGGGCACCACACCGCGCCCGCCCGCGAGATGCCGAACACACAGGCGAAGGCCGTCGCGTCGTTTCCCGAGAGCACCGCGACCTTGTCGCCGGCGTGGATGCCCGAGCGCGCCAGCGCGCGCGCGACGCGGTGGCTGATGCGCTGCACGTCGCGGTACGACAGATCCGCCGTGCCCATCGTCAGGCACGGCGCCTCTTCGCCCAGCATCGCCCCCTTGTCGAGATAGTCGATCAGACGCATGTAAAAGGCCTAGCGCCCGGTCAGCGATGCACGGTCAGCACCGGCTGCTGCACGAGGCCGAAGCTGCGCAAGGCGCCCAGCAGCTCGTGGTGGCCGAAGGCCTGGCAGCCCGACGCGAAGCCGACGCGTTTGGGCGCCTGCTGCAGCAGCGCGGCCGCGGCAAAGGCCTGCAGCAACCCGGTCTGCTTGTAGTTGCAGTTGCCGAAGATGACGCAGTGCGCGCGCGCCAGCGGGCCGGACGCATGTACCGAGTCGACCGACTTGTTGATGCGCGGGTTCTCGCGCGGGGGCATGGTGTTCATCACACTGGCCGCCGTCTGCGCCAACGCGGTGTAGCGGTCTTCGGCGTTCATGCCTTCGGTGGCCTTCAACGCGGCCGCGACGATCTGCGGAACACCCAGCATCAGCGGCTTGTTGAACACACCGCCCAGCACCTTGACGTTGGCGACGCGCGGATCCTTCCTGAACCACACCGGGTGCGAGGTGCCACCCCAGGGCAGCGCCAGCGCCGCCTCGTGCTGGCCGGGGATCGTCACGTTGTAGAGACCGGCATCGGGCTGCCACTCGACGAACTGGTTCTGCTCGAGGAAGAATGCCTTCGAGGTGGCCGCGTTGACGAGGATCGTCTGTGTCGACGCAATCGTCGGGCTGCCGCCCCAGAACACCGCGATGTCGAGCGTGTCGAGGCCGGGCGTTTCGAGACACAGCTGCGCCGCGATCTCGCCGGTGGTGTACATCTGCGCCAGGCCCGGCGACAGCAGCAGGCCGGCGGCGGCGAATTTCGCGCCGTACTGTTCATCCAGCGTGATCAGCCAGTCTTGTTCGCCGGTCGTGTCGGTGTAGTGACACTTCGCGGCCAGGCAGGCCTGCACGACCTCCCTGCCGTACTTCGAGAACGGGCCGACCGTGTTCAACACCACCGACGCACCGCGGAACAGCTCGGTCAGCGCCTCGGCCGTGTGGAGCACCTCGACGACCTCGTAGCTCGCGGTCTCGATGCCGGCGACGTTGGACTTCATCGCGGCGTGGATCTTTTCGCCGCTGCGGCCGGCGGCGATGAACGGGATGCCGTACTCGCGCAGGTACTCGCAGACCAGCCGGCCCGTGTAGCCGGAGGCGCCGTAGACCACGACGGGTTTGTGGGTCTTGTTCATGATGGTCTCTCTTTCGTGATTGGATCCATACGCGTTGAGAAGGCGTGAAGATTCCGTAGCGAGCGGGTCGAGGTCAGGTCGAGCACCGGAGCCGTACTACCGCACGGCGAGGAGCGCAGGCCTGAGATCGGCCCGCGCAGTAGGAAGATTCACGCCTTCTCACATGCCCATGCCGCCATCGACCGGCAGGCCCGCACCGGTGATGAAGCGCGAAGCGTCGGAGCACAGGAAGACCACCGCGTCGGCCATGTCGGCGACCTCGCCGAGCCGGCCCGCGGGCGTCTGTTCGATGATCGCGCCCACCGCCGCCTCGGGCGAGGCGAACAGGCCCGCGGCGACCACGTCGGCGGCCAGTTTCATGCCCATCTCGGTGGGCACCAGACCGGGGTAGATGCAGTTCACGCGCACGCCGTAGCCGAGCTTGCCGGCTTCCATCGCGGCCACGCGCGTGAGCCGGTCGACGGCCGACTTGGTCGCCGAGTAGCCGGCGATCGCCGGGAACGCGATCGTCGCCGCGACCGACGAGATGTTGACCACCGCGCCACCCTTTCCGGCGGCGCCGCCGGGGCGCATCGCGCGGAACGCGTGCTTCAGGCCGAGCGCGGTGCCGACGATGTTCACATCGAGCATGCGGCGCAGCTCGGTGGGGTCGAGATCGGCGACCAGCGCGGTGATCTCGATGCCGGCGTTGTTGACGAGGATGTCGAATCCGCCGAGCGTGTCGACGGTCGCCTTCACCGCGGCGAGCCAGTCTTCCTCCTGGGTCACGTCGAGCTTGACGAAGCCGGCCTTCGCGCCGCCCGCCGAGAGCTTGCCGGCGGCGTCCTTGCCGAGCGACGTGAGCACGTCGCCGATCATCACCGACGCACCGGCCGCTGCGAGCGCCTGCGCCATGCCTTCGCCGAGGCCGCGCGCGCCTCCGGTGACCAGGGCCTTGCGGCCGGTCAGGTCGAACTTCGCCATGCTTGTCTCCTGTTGTGTTTTGGACGCTCGTCAAGGAACGCGAATTGATCGTAGGAGTCGACTTGACGACTGTCAAGATATTTTTGGACACTCGTCAAGAGCAGGGACTTGCAGGCGCCGGCGCCATAGCCACGGCTCGCCCTGCTCTCTACAATCGCCGGCATGGAGAAGCTTCAACCCGCCCACGGGCGAACCCGCGATGCCAAGTTCGCCGAGCGCCGCGCCGAGCTCGGCGAGGCCGCACTGCAGACGCTCGCCGAGCTCGGCTATGCGCGCACCAGCCTGCGCGAGATCGCGCAGAACTCGGAGTTCTCGCACGGGGTGCTGCACTACTACTTCACCGACAAGGTCGACCTGATCCTGTGCAGCGTGCGCCAGTACAAGGCACGCTGCGTGACCCGCTATGACGAGGTCACGACCACGTCGACGAGCTTCGACGAGCTGCTCGACGGCTTCGCCACCGCGCTCGGCGACACGCTGCGCAAGGACGCGACGATGCACCGGCTCTGGTACGACCTGCGCGCGCAGTCGCTGTTCGAAGAGGCTTTCCGCGCCGATGTCGCGGCGATCGACAAGAGCCTCGAGAAGATGATCTGGCGCGTGATGACGCGCCTGGCCGAGCTGGCTGGCCAGCCGCTGCGCGCGCCCAGCGACGTGACCTACGCGATCTTCGACGGCCTGTTCCAGCAAGGCCTGCTGAAACACCTGTCGGGCGACCGCAAGGCGATCGCCGCGCTGCGCGCGAACGTGCGGCTGGTGGTCGGCCAACTGGTCGGCACGCCGGCGCCGGTCAAGAAGCGCAAGGCGACGCTGCCGGTCGCGTGAGCCGCGGCTGAGCGTCGCCCGATCGGTCAGCTGCGGCCGGCCGCCGCAGCGTCAGGTTCAGCCCATGCCGGCATGGTCGGCGCCGGCACCGGCCGCGTTTCGAGCGTGCGCACGAAAGTCGTCCGCACCCGCTCCGAGCGCAGGAAGTACGCGATCCACAGGGCAGCCACGATGCCGGTGCGGGCCAGCTCGACCGCGTCCTTGGCCGTCACGTTCTTCGCTGCCGCGGGGATCATCGCGATCAGCACCGCATCGAGCAGCGCGATCCCGACCGTCGCCGCCGTCAGCGCGATGAACACTCGCGGCACGCTGCTGCGCCGAGTGAAGAACAGCAGCGCGAGCAGTGCATAGGCGATCAGCAGCCCGAGGTTGGCGGCCAGTTCGAACACCAGTGCCGGCGCCCACAGCGGATGGTAGGCCGGTGCCCCGGCGGTGGTCAGCGCGAGCCATGTGCCGGTGGCGTACGACGGCCAGTTTCCCCACAGCGTCTGCCCGACGCGCAACATCGACGCGACAATGCCGATCGCCGCGAAGATCAGCCAGCCACCGAGACCGTTGGGGGCCGCCGGGTAGCGCATCGCGCCGGGCGGGGGCGGCGCGGGGTCCCAGCGATAGACGCGCAGCGCCAGCGCGCCGAAGCCGATCACGGCGAGCGTGCCGACCACCGCGGCCACCCAATGCGGTGCCCCCGGCTCGCGGGCTGCCGCGGCGGTGGCCGGCGCGCCGCCGCTGAACAGCGTGTAGTTCAGGCCCTGGCGCGCCTTCTCCAGACTGGCCGTGTAGCGAGCGACGTCGCCGGCTTCGATGTGGTCGAGCCGCGATCGGTAGCGATCGGTCAGCAGCAGCGTCGCGCCCTTCCAGTGCTCACTGCGTTCGAGCTCGAATGCCGGGTCATCGACACGCACACTGTCGTCCGTGCCGGCCCAGCGGCCGGGCAGCATGACCTCGGTGACGCTCGTCACGTCGATCGGGTGGTTCAGCGACAGCGGCGAATCGCGCACCTGGCTGCGTGGCTGGCGCAGCAGCTCGATCAGGTCCGGCGCTTCGATCGACGATTCGAGGCGCTTGTTCTTCTCCGAGCGCTGCCAGAACGACTTGATTGCGTAGTGTTCGGTCACGGTCAGCCGATTCGCCGGGCCGTCGTCGACCACATCGAAGGGCGCCGCGACTTCCGTGCCCGGGTAGGAGCGCGCATAGAAGTTCACGTACTGGCGCTGCAGGGCCTCCCGGCCCTGCGATGTGAGCGTGGCGCGCATCGCGTCGGCGGCCGCCCCGACGGCCACCGTCGTCACGGTGAACTTGACGGGCTTGTCGAAGCCGTCGCGCGAGTCGAGCACGCTGCGCATCTCGCGCTGCTGGAACAGCGCCTTGTCACCTGCCATCGGGACGAGCGCATCGCTGCGATCGTCGACCACCAGCGCCGGCCCGTAGTCGGCCTGCACGAGCTGGGCGAGCTCGCCCTGTTGCGGCGCACGCGTCGGGTCGATCCACAGATCGTCGCCGTTCAGCCGCGCGCGCACGATCACGTGATTGAACGCCGCGGGAGAGGGTTGCCAGCGCCTGATCGCACGCCGCTGCACGGTGTTGACAAGCGCAGGCTGCGCCTCGATGCCAAGCCCGCGCAGCAGCGCGATCGTCAGCAGCGTCTTGTCCTTGCAATCGCCGAAGCGGCGACCGAGCACGACCTCGGGCGCGCTCGGCGCGTGCGACCCGGCGCCGACCTCGACGCCGAGGTAGCGCACCTCGCGCTGCACAAAGCGCAGCGCTGCCAGAAGACGCTGATCGGCCGTTCCGTACTGGCCCGCAATGCGACGGATCTCGGCCTGCACCTTGGGTGCGGTCTGCGCCGGCAGCCGGTACAGCGGCACGGCCCAACGCGCCACGGACTGCCAGCCGCCAAACTCGCCCCATTGCACCGAGGGATAGGGGTCGAACCAGGCCGGCGCGTCGTTCTCGACGCGCAGCGCGGCCACGTCGCGCGAATCCCAGCGGTGGTCGCGATGGGTCGCGCCGTCCTGCACGGTCGGCGCGGCCGCATCGTTCAGTCTGAGCAGCTGCAGCTCACGGCCCAACGGCCACAGCAGCCGAGCGTGCACCCGCGCGATGGGCACCGACCAGCGCATCTCGAAGCGCCCGAACTGCTTCGCGCCGAACACCGGGTTCTGGCCGCGCACGCTGTACGCGTACTCGACCACATCGCCGACCCGCACGTCCTCGAGGAACACATTGGCCGTCACGCTGCCGTCGTAGACCAGCGCTTCGAGATCGGTCTCGCGCTGCAGCAGCTTCACGCTGGCGCCACCGAGTTTCGCGATCGTCAGCGTGCCGCGCCGCACGTTGATCGCGTGCAGCGTCAACCTCTGGTACGACGGATCGAAGCGCACTTCGAGGTTGGCGATGGCCTCGACACCTTGCGCGTCGAGCGCCTTCGACGCGACGTGCCGGTAGCTGACGCGCTCCGCCCCGTCGACGCGCACCTGCTGGTCGCTGAGCAGGTAGTGCACGCCCTTGGCGACCTGCCCGGGTGGCGCGACCGCTGCCAGGTCCGGCGTCACCGTCTCGACCCAGGCCGGCGCGGGGCCGGTGTCGTAGGGCTTCTTCTCCGCCCAGGCCATCGGCGCCAGCGCGAACAGCAACGCCATCGCGAGCGCGCGACGCAACAAGGCCATGACGGCCGATGGCCGCGTATCGATGCTCAACGAATGTCCCCCTGTGCGGCACCGACGCGTTGCGCCTCGGCCTCTCCCGGCAACGATTATGTTGTGCGGCGGGGCGGGCCGTCGCGCGGACCTCGGCCAGGCTGTTCCGGCCCCGAAAGTGCGCGTCTGTGCCTGCCGCGACCGATGCCGCCGCGACACACTGCGTAGCCATCGACCGCCCTCAGTGAACACCATGCTGCACGCTTCCTCTCTGCTCGGCTTCGCGCTGCTCTCCCTCGGCATGGTGCTGACCCCGGGGCCGAACATGGTCTACGTCGTCTCGCGCTCGATCTGCCAGGGCCGGCGTGCCGGGCTGATCTCGCTCGGCGGCGTCGGCGTCGCGTTCGTCGTCTACATGCTCGCGGCGGCGCTCGGCATCACCTCGCTGCTGATGGCGGTGCCGTTCGCCTACGACACATTGCGGCTGGCCGGCGCCGCGTACCTCGGTTACCTCGCATGGCAGGCGCTGAAGCCCGGCGGGCGCTCGCCGTTCGCGGTGCAGAGCCTGCCGATCGACAGCCCGCGGCGACTTTTCGCGATGGGCTTCATGACGAACCTGCTGAACCCGAAGGTCGCGCTGCTGTACCTGTCGCTGCTGCCGCAGTTCATCGACCCGACGCGCGGCAGCGTGTTCGCGCAGGCCGTGCTGCTCGGCTCGGTGCAGATCGCGATCAGCCTGAGCGTGAACGGGATGCTCGCGATCGCCGCCGGCTCGATCGCGCGCTTCCTCGGCACGCGGCCCGCATGGCTCGCGGTGCAGCGCCGCCTGATGGGCACGATGCTCGCCGGGCTGGCGCTGCGCATGGCGCTGGACGCGCGCAGATAGGCGACCGGCGTCGCAGCGCATGCAACTCTCGAGCATCCCGTTCGGCACGACCGACTGGTCGACGGTCGAACCGACCGAGCACCGCGGCGAGACCGGCCGGGCCACCTGGCGCACGCGCCAGTTCGGCGCGGTGCGCGTGCGCATGGTCGAGTACACGCCGGGCTACCGCGCCGATCACTGGTGCAGCAAGGGCCACATCCTGCTGTGCCTCGAGGGCGAGCTGCACACCGAACTCGAAGACGGCCGCGGCTTCACGCTGACGGCCGGGATGAGCTACCAGGTCGCCGACGGCGCCGAGCCGCACCGCTCGTCGACGCAGACCGGCGCGAGGCTGTTCATCGTCGATTGACGTGCGTCGCATCTGCGGCGAGGCGGGCGCCTCGCTCTTTGCCCCCATGTTTCCGCCGGGCTCGCGGCGCTCGGCTTCGTCGCACGCCGTCGCCGCGGCGAAAGTGAAGTCGCGGCGACGCGGGGCGTGTCGCGGCACCGCGAGCACCCGCGTCGATCAGACGATCAACACCGCCCGGAAGTCGTTCACGTTCGTGAACGTCGGCCCGGGCACGATCAGGTCGCCGAGCGGCTTGAAGAAGTTGTAGGCATCGTTGTGATCGAGAAAGTCGCGCGCCTTCAGGCCCGCCGCCTGGGCGCGCGCGAGCGTGCTCGGCGTGACGATCGCGCCGGCGTTGTCTTCGACGCCGTCGATGCCGTCGGTGTCGCCGGCCAGCACGTGCACGCCGGGCTCGCCTTGCAGCGCGATCGCGCAGCCGAGCAGGAACTCGGTCGCGCGGCCACCGCGGCCACCCTTGCTCTTCACCGTCACGGTCGTCTCGCCGCCCGACAGGATCACGCACGGCCGCGCGAACGGCGCGCCGTGCCGGACCACGTGGCGCGCGAGCGCGGCGTGCACCTTGCCGACCTCACGCGATTCGCCTTCCATCTCGTCGCTCAGCACATGCACGCCGATGCCGGCACGGCGCGCGAGCGCGGCGGCGGCGGCGAGCGACTGCTCGGGAGTCGCGATCATGTGGACCTGGTGCCCGTCGAAGCGCGCATCGCCCGGCTTCGGCGTCTCGAACGCGCCGCTCTTCAACCCGGAACGCGCCGCCGCGGGAATCTCGATGCCGTAGCGCGCGAGGATGCGCAGCGCGTCGGCGCAGCTCGTGCTGTCGGGCACGGTCGGGCCGCTGCCGATGACCTCGGGCGCATCGCCGGGCACGTCGCTGATCAGCAGCGTCACGACGCGCGCCGGCGCGCACATCGCGGCGAGTCGTCCCCCCTTGATCGCGGAGAGGTGCTTGCGCACGCAGTTCATCTCGTCGATCGCCGCGCCGGACTGCAGCAGCGCCTTGTTGACCGCCTGCTTCTCTTCGAGCGTGACGCCGTCGGCCGGCATCGCGAGCAGCGACGACGCGCCGCCCGAGATCAGGCACAGCACCAGGTCGTCCTGCGTCAGGCCCTTCGTCAGCTCGGCGATGCGCTTCGCGGCGCGGCGCCCGGCCTCGTCGGGCACCGGGTGCGCGGCCTCGACGACCTCGATCCGGCCGGGATTGGCCCTGTAATCCGGCGGCACGTAGTCGTAGCGCGTGACGACCAATCCGGAGATCGGCGCGTTCCGCGGCCACAGCGCGTCGACCGCCGCCGCCATCGAGCCGCCCGCCTTGCCGGCGCCGAGCACCAGCGTGCGACCCTTTGGCGGCGGCGGCAGGAACGCGGCGGTCTCCGGGCCGGGCACCGCTTGGGCGACCGCGGCGTTGAACAAGGCAAGCAGGAAACCGCGCGGGTCGCTGTGGGGTGAAGGCAGGCTCATGCCGTGATTATCCCGACGCGCCGCCCGCGCGGATCAGGCGGCCGCGTCCGGCATGACCGGGTGTCCGGCCATCAGCTCCAGCGCCTGCACCAGCGCCGAGTGGTCGAGGTCCTGCCCGCCATGGGCGGCGCAGGCCTGCATCAGCTGCGCCGCGCCGGCCGTCTGCGGCAGCGCCACACCCAGCGCGCGCGCGCCGGCCAGCGCCAGGCTCAGGTCCTTCTGGTGCAGCCCGATCCGAAAGCCCGGTGCGAACGTGCGCTTGATCATGCGCTCGCCGTGCACCTCGAGGATGCGCGAGGCCGCGAAGCCGCCCATCAGCGCCTGGCGCACCTTGGCCGGGTCGGCACCGGCCTTCGAGGCGAACACCAGCGCCTCGCCGACCGCGGCGATGTTCAGCGCGACGATGATCTGGTTGGCGACCTTGCAGGTCTGGCCGTCGCCATTGGCGCCGACCAGGGTGATGTTCTTGCCCATCAGCTCGAACAGCGGCTTGACGCGCTCGAACGCGGCCTCGGGCCCGCCGACCATGATCGTCAGCGTGCCGGCCTTGGCGCCGACCTCGCCGCCGGAGACCGGCGCATCGAGGTAGTCGCAGCCCAGCGCGTTGATCCGCTGCGCGAAGGCCTTGGTCTCGATCGGCGAAATCGAGCTCATGTCGACGACGGTCTTGCCCTTCGACAGACCCGACGCGACGCCATCGTCGCCGAACAGCACGGCCGCGACATCGGGCGTGTCGGGCACCATGACGAAGACGATGTCGGCGCGCTGCGCGACGCCTTTCGCGTTCGTGCAGACGGTCGCGCCGCTCTCGGCGATTTCGGGCGCGAGCCGGCCGCGCGTGAACACGAACAGCTGGTGTCCGGCCCTGATCAGGTGGCCCGCCATCGGCGCGCCCATGATGCCCAGGCCGATGAAGCCGATCTTGAGCGGGGTGCTCGTCATGGCGTGTGTCTCCAGGTGATGCGTGGGTTCGGTTCAGGCCTGCGCATGCCGCGCGCGCGCGAGCCAGCCCAGGCCGGCTTCGGTGCTGGTCGCCGGCTTGTACTCGCAGCCGATCCAGCCGGGATAGCCGATCGCGTCGAGCGCGGCGAACACGCGCTCGTAGTTGATCTCGCCGGTGCCGGGCTCGTTGCGTCCCGGGTTGTCGGCGAGCTGGATGTGGGCGATGCGCGCGAGCTGCTTCGTCATCGTCGCGATCAGCTCGCCTTCCATGCGCTGCGCGTGGTAGATGTCGTATTGCAGGAACAGGTTGTCCGAGCCGACCTCGTCGATGAGCGCCAGCGCCTGCGCGCTGCGGTTCAGGTAGAAGCCGGGGATGTCGTAGAAATTGATCGGCTCGATCAGCAGCTTGATGCCGGCCTCCTTCAACGCCGCGGCGGCGAAGCGCAGGTTCTCGACGAAGGTCTTGCGGACCGCCTCGTCGCTCACGCCGGCCGGCGTCTTTCCGGCCAGGCAGTTGATCTGCGGCACGCCGAGCGTGGTGCCGTACGAAATCGCCAGCGCGACGCTCGCGCGGAACTCGTCGATGCGATCCGGCAGGCACGCGATGCCGCGTTCGCCGCCGTCCCAGTCGCCGGCCGGCAGGTTGTGCAGCACCAGCTGCAGCTTGTTCGCGACCAGCCGGCTCTTGATCTCGGCGACCGGGTACGCGTACGGGAACAGGAACTCGACCGCCTCGAAGCCGGCGCGCGCGGCGCGCTCGAAGCGGTCGAGGAACGGCACTTCGTTGAAGAGCATCGTCAGGTTGGCGGCGAAACGGGGCATGGCGCTACGTCCTTCGTGGGGTGAGTGATCCGGGGCGGATCAGTCGAGCATACCGACGGCGGTCGGCGCGTCGGCCAGGCTCGTCGCGAGTTCCTCGAACTCGTTGATCGCGTCGATCTCGGTGCCCATCGAGATGTTCGTGACGCGCTCGAGCATCACCTCGATCACGACCGGCACCTGGTGCTCGACCATCCACGCCTCGGCCTGCCGGATCGCCGGCGCGATCTCTTCCTGCCGGTGCACGCGCACGAACTTGCAGCCGAGGCCCTTGACGACCGCCTCGTGGTCGACGCCGTAGCCCTCGACCTGCGGCGCGTTGATGTTGTCGAAGCCGAGCTGCACGCAGTAGTCCATCTCGAAGCCGCGCTGCGCCTGGCGGATCAGGCCGAGGTAGCTGTTGTTCACGACCATGTGGATGTAGGGCAGCTTGAACTGCGCGCCGACCGCGAGCTCCTCGATCATGAACTGGAAGTCGTAGTCGCCCGAGAGCGCGACGATCTTGCGCGCCGGATCGGCGACCCGAACGCCCAAAGCGGCCGGAATCGTCCAGCCCAGCGGGCCGGCCTGCCCGCAGTTGATCCAGCGCCGCGGCCCGAACACGTGCAGGAACTGCGCGCCGGCGATCTGGCTCAGGCCAATCGTCGAGACGTAGGTCGTGTCGCGGTCGAAGTTGTTGTTCATGCACTGGTAGACGCGCTGCGGCTTCATCGGCACCGTGTCGAGGTTGGTCTTGCGCAGCATCGTGCGCTTGCGCTCGCGGCACTCGGCAACCCATGCGCTGCGGTCCTTCAGCTGACCGGCGGCGCGCATCTCGCGCGCGACTTCGACGAACAGCTTCAGCGCTGCCTTCGCGTCGGAGACGATGCCCAGATCCGGGCTGAACACGCGCCCGATCTGCGTCGGCTCGATGTCGACGTGCACGAAGCTGCGGCCCTTGCAGTAGACCTCCGGCGAGCCGGTGTGGCGGTTCGCCCAGCGGTTGCCGATGCCGAGCACGAAGTCGCTCGCGAGCATCGTCGCGTTGCCGTAGCGGTGGCTGGTCTGCAGCCCGCACATGCCGGCCATCAGCGGGTGGTCGTCGGGGATCGTGCCCCAGCCCATCAAGGTCGGGATCACCGGCGTGTTCGTGATCTCGGCGAACTCCTGCAGCAGGTCCGACGCGTCGGCGTTGATGATGCCGCCGCCGGCGACGATCAGCGGGCGCTGCGCGGCCTGCAGCATCGCAATCGCCTTCTCGATCTGCTTGCGCGTCGCCGCGGGCTTGTAGACCGGCAGCGGCTCGTAGGTCTCGATGTCGAACTCGATCTCGGTCATCTGCACATCGAACGGCAGGTCGATCAGCACCGGGCCCGGGCGGCCCGAGCGCATCAGGTGGAAGGCCTGCTGGAACGCGCGCGGCACCTGCGCCGGCTCGCGCACCGTGACGCTCCACTTCGTCACCGGCTTGCTGATCGACTCGATGTCGACGGCCTGGAAGTCTTCCTTGTAGAGCCGCGCGCGCGGCGCCTGGCCGGTGATGCACAGGATCGGGATGCTGTCGGCGATCGCCGAGTACAGGCCGGTGATCATGTCGGTGCCCGCCGGCCCCGAGGTGCCGATGCACACGCCGATGTTGCCGGCCTTCGCCCGTGTGTAGCCCTCGGCCATGTGCGAGGCGCCCTCGACGTGGCGCGCCAGCACATGCGCGATCGTGCCGCGCTCGCGCAGCGCCGAGTACAACGGGTTGATCGCGGCGCCGGGGATGCCGAAGGCCTGCGAGATGCCTTCCTTCTCCATCACCAGAACGGCGGCCATGACGGCTTTCATGCGTGCCATGCGAGTCTCCTTGCGGTCATTGTCGAAACTGATCTGCATCATCGGGACTCGCCGGCGCACCGGCAACGCCGGCACCCGATAAGTGCTATTCCGCCGCGGAATGGACGACGGCGACCGGGCTGCGCTCGGCGAACTGGCCGTTCCAGTACGGGTAGTACGGATAAGGCGGCGTGACGGCGCTGGCCGCGTCGAGCCGCGCGACCTGGTCCGCGCCGAGCTGCCAGCCGAGCGCGCCGAGGTTCTGCTGCAGCTGCGCTTCGTCGCGCGCGCCGATCAGCACGCTGGCCACCGTCGGTCGTCGCAGCAGCCAGTTCAGCGCGATCTGCGGCACGGCCCTGCCGGTCTCGGCCGCGATCTCGTCCAGCGCATCGACGACGCGGTACAGCCGCTCCTCGTCGACCGGCGGCGCGAAGCCGGCGGTCTCGTGCAGGCGGCTGCCCGGCGGCAGGGGCCGGCCGCGGCGGATCCTGCCGGTCAGGCGCCCCCAGCCCAGCGGGCTCCAGACGATCGCGCCGACGCCCTGGTCCAGGGCCTGTTAGCGCCATGGGAGGGCTCGCGTGACTCAGCAAACAGGCGCCCGCAAGGCGCAAAGCGCAGCCGTAGCAGTGGCTACGGCGAGCATTTGCAACGCGGCGGGCGCCTGTTTGCTGAGATCACCCGAAGGGCCGGGGTGCCGCAGGCCGCAGGGCCGCGTTGTGCGCTCGTTGTGTGCCAGAGGCACACGGCCTCGCGCACGCCTTGCCCTGCGGCCTGCGGCACCCCGGCGCGAGCTCTCCCATAGCGCTAACAGGCCCTCATGAAGCCGATCCTGAAACAGATCGCGCACTTGCTGACCGCGCTGCTCGCGCTCTACGCGCTGGTGCTGGGCTTCAGCCTCTTGCTGGTGCCGCGCGCGTCGGTCGGCGCGCGGCTCGACGCCGGCCGCGCCGGCGCCTCGCTGTACCTGACCGAGCCGAAGTACGTGCTGATGGCGCGCGACCGGCTGAACAGCAGTGCCGACAAGGCGATCCTGCTCGGCGCGTCGAACATGCTCGCCGGCTTCAAGCAGGTGCAGGTGCAGGCGCTGGTGCCCGGCCTCGAGGTGCACAACCTGTCGGTCGGCGGCTCCAACATCTCGCAGCTGAGCCAGATCGTCGATCTGGTGCGCGAGGTGCAGAGCCCCGAGGCACGGCGCCACGACACCTACGTGATCGGCCTCTGGTACGGCATGTTCGCCGCCGACGCGGCGCGCTGGCACACGCCCGATCGCCATGCCGGCGACACCGACATCGACATCGAGCGCTACCGCTACGGCTTCTACCGCCGAACCGACGCCGGCCCGGCCGCCAACTTCGGCCCGCGCGGCATAGAGGTCGCCGCGACGCTGATCCATCCGTCGCTCGTGCTCGACCGCGCCGCGCGCGATGCGACCCGCTCGTTGCGTGCGTTCATCGCCGCCAAGGCGCCCGAGATCACCGATGCGCAGCGCAACGCGGTCGTGCTGAGCG
This sequence comes from Rhizobacter sp. P5_A1, assembly GCF_056400745.1. Lineage (NCBI taxonomy): Bacteria > Pseudomonadati > Pseudomonadota > Betaproteobacteria > Burkholderiales > Sphaerotilaceae > Rhizobacter > Rhizobacter sp. P5_A1. Next base: position 15,109 of record NZ_JBFUKR010000029.1, on the reverse strand, counting down.
ACGCGCAGCGGCGCAAGTACCTCGCGTTCTGGCGCGACTACATGGGCGGCGCGACCGCGCTCGACGCGGCGCAGTTCGAGGTGCTCGAGCGCATGGTCGAGCGCGTCGTTGCCGATGGCGGCCGCGTGGTCCTGGTCGACATGCCGATCCCGCACTGGCACGCCGAAGGCAGCGTGCTCTCGGCCGACTACCGAAGGCAGGCCGATGCGCTGCTGGGCCGGCTGCGCACGCGCGCCGGCGTCGCGGTGCTGGCGATGAGCGACGCCGATGCCGACGCCGATTTCAGCGACGAGGTGCACCCGAAGCCGCGCGTGACACCGCTCTGGGCGCAGCGCCTGGCCGCACTGCTGAACGGGCCGACGTTTTCATCGGCGACGCTGGCCACCGGCGCGCGCTGAATACATCCTGAAACCGCTTTCCACTCCCGCAGGGCCACCATGAGCACCGACCCGATCTACCCGAAGCTGACCGCGATCTTCCACGACGTTTTCGACGACGACGGCATCGTCGTGACGCCGCAGCTGACCGCCGACGATGTCGACGAATGGGACAGCCTCAGCCACATCCGCCTCGTGCTGGCGATCGAGAAGCAGTTCGGCCTCAAGTTCTCGGCCGCCGAGGTCTCGCGCCTGAAGAACGTCGGCGAGTTCGTCGCGCTGATCCAGTCGAAGTCGGCATGAATGCGGAGAGCTTGCCGCGCGCGCTGGGTCTGGCCGATCTGCGCGAGGGGCTGCAAGCCGAGGTCGAGTTCAGCGTCACGCCGCAGCAGATGCAGCAGTTCGCCGAGTTGTCGGGCGACTTCAACCCGCTGCACGCCGACGCCGCGTTCGCGCGCGCGAAGGGCTTCGACGGCGCGGTCGTCTACGGCGCGCTGATCGTTGCGAAGGTCTCGCAGCTGATCGGCATGCGGCTGCCCGGGCGCGACGGCGTCTGGGCGAGTGTCGCGCTCGACTTTCGCGCGCCGCTGTACGTCGGCGAGGTCGCGCGGGTCGAGGGCGTCGTCGCGGAGGTGTCGGAATCGACCGGCCTGGTCGTGCTGAAGCTGACGGTGCGCGCGTCGGGCCGGCCGATTGCCAAGGGTCGTGCGGAGGTCGTCGTTGGACGCTGAGTCATCACCTGTCGCGAAGCCCTGGTTCCTCGTCTCCGGCGGTTCCGGCGGGATCGGCGCGGCCGTCTGCGAGCGGCTCGCGGCGCGCGGCTTCGCGCCGGTGGTGGGCTACCACCGCAACGAGGCCGCGGCGCAGACCGTTGCGGCGCGCAGCGGCGGGCACGCGCTCGCGCTCGACCTGAGCGACGAGGTGTCGATCCTGGCGGCGGCGCAGTCCCTCGAGGTCGCGCCGCAGCTGGCCGGCGTCGTGCTCGCGGGTTCGCCGCCGCTGGCGCTGGTGCCGTTCGGTCAGATCACGGCCGACGAGATGCGGCTGCAGTGGCAGGTCAACGTGCTCGGCCCGCAGCGCCTGCTCGCCGAGCTCGTGCGGCGCTGCTTTCGGCGCCACAAGCAAGGCAGCGTCGTCGGGGTGCTGAGCCGCGCGATGGGCGAGGGCATCCAGGGCGCGGCGTCCGGCCTCGGCGCCTACGTGATCGCGAAGCACGGCATGGCCGGCGTGCTCGCGATCCTCGCGGCCGACTATCCATGGCTGCGCGTGCGCGCCGTCAAACCCGGCTACACCGAGACGCGCATGCTCGACGCGTTCGATGCGCGCTTTCTCGCGCTGCAACGCGAGAAGGCACCGTTCCAGACGCCCGACGAGGTGGCGTCGCTGATCGTTCAGGAGGCCCTCGGTCCATGAGTCCCGCCCGCCCGCCCGAAGGGGCTCACACCGCAGCGCGCAGCGCGGAGGTTTCCCAATGAGCAACGCTCTCTATGCGCAACTCGGCTGGCTGCCCGCGCCGCCCGACGACTTCGCCGCGCAGTGCCGGCGCCTCGCCGACGATGCGGCCGAGTTTGGCCGGCGCGCGCAGCGCCTGGCGAATCACGGGCTCGACGAGAACCAGCTGAACCGGCTCGCGAAGGCGATCGCGAAGGCCCGCGACGGCGGCGCGTCGCTCGCGCCCTTGCTGCCGTTCCGGCTCGGCGTCGTCGGCAACGCGACGACGCACTTCATCGTGCCGGCGCTGATCGCGAGCGCGGCACGCCACGGCATCGCGCTCGAATGCGTCGAGGCCGACTTCGACCAGGCGATGCAGGTCGCGCTCGACCCCGGCTCGGCGGTGAACCAGGCACGCTGCGACGCCGTGCTGCTCGCGATCGATCACCGCGGCCTGCCGCTCGCGGCCGCACCGGGCGACGCACAAGACGCGCAGCGCAGCGTCGATGCCGCGCTCGGTCACCTCGCCGCGGTGCGCAACGGCCTGCGCCAGCACGGCGCGATCTGCATCCTGCAGACCTTGCCGCGGCCGGTCGAGACCTCGTTCGGCAGCTTCGACTTCGTGCTGCCCGGCACGCCGCGCCAGCTCGTCGACGAGCTGAACCGCGGCATCGCGCGCAGCGTCGCCGGCAGCGAAGACCTGCTGTTCGATGTCGCCCAACTGGCCGAGACCGTCGGCCTGGGCGACTGGCACGACCCGACGCTGTGGAACATGGCGAAGCTGCCGTTCGCCAGCACCTTCCTGCCGCTGTACGCCGACCATGTCTGCCGATTGATCGCGGCGCTGCGCGGGCGCAGTCGCAAGTGCCTGATCCTCGACCTCGACAACACCGTCTGGGGCGGCGTGATCGGCGACGACGGGCTCGAGGGCATCGTCATCGGCCCCGGCGATGCCACCGGCGAGGCACACCTGCACGTGCAGCGCACCGCGCTCGGGCTGCGCGAGCGCGGCGTCGTGCTTGCGGTGTCGTCGAAGAACACCGACGCGATCGCGCGCCGGCCGTTTCGCGAGCACCCCGAGATGCTGCTGCGCGAAGACCACATCGCGGTGTTCCAGGCCAACTGGAACGACAAGGCCACGAACATCCAGGCGATCGCCGAAGAGCTGTCGCTCGGTCTGGATGCGATGGTCTTTCTCGACGACAACCCGGTCGAGCGCGGGCTGGTGCGCCAGATGCTGCCGCAGGTCGCGGTGCCCGAGCTGCCGGACGACCCGGCGCTCTACGTGCGCACGTTGCTCGCCGGCGGCTACTTCGAGGCGATCACGTACTCGGCCGAAGACCGGCAGCGCGCCGCGTTCTACCAGGACAACGCGCGCCGCGTCGCGTTGCAGCAGCAGGCCGGCGATGTCGACGCCTACCTGGCCTCGCTCGACATGCGCATGACGCTGCAGCCGTTCGACGACACCGGCCGCGCGCGCATCGCGCAGCTGATCAACAAGTCGAACCAGTTCAACCTGACGACGCGCCGCTACACCGAGGCCGAGGTCGCGGCGGTGCAGCGCGATCCCGACGCGTTCGCCCTGCAGGTGCGACTCGCCGACGCGTTCGGCGACAACGGCATGATCAGCGTGCTGATCTGCCGGCGCGAACAGGCCGACTGGGCGATCGACACCTGGCTGATGAGCTGCCGCGTGCTCGGCCGCAAGGTCGAGGCTGCGCTGCTGCAGGAGCTGGTCGCGCAGGCGCGTGTGGCCGGCGTGCGGCGTTTGCTCGGCCGCTATCTGCCGACCGAGAAGAACAAGCTCGTCGAAGACCACTACGCGAAGCTCGGCTTCACGCTGCTCGAACGCGGCGCCGACGGCGGCTCGGCGTGGGCGCTGCCGGTCGCCGATGCCGCGCTCGTCGCGCTGCCGATCGCGGTTCAGCGCGTCGGGTACGGGTCGGCGGCGGCGGCCGCGGCCTGATCGGGCGCGTGCGCCTGACCGTGCGCGATCGCGTCGGCGACCAGCACGCGCCACTTCTCCTGCAGCAGCGGGCGCGAGAAGCGTGCGCCGACGAAACGCCGCGCCGCCTGGCCGAGGCGCACGCACTCGTCGGCATCGTGGTCGAGCCGGTCGATCGCCGCGGCGAACTGCTCCGGGTCGTCGGCGACGATGCATTCGCGGTTCGGCGTCACATCCAGGCCGGCCACGGCCTGCTCGGTCGCGACGACCGCGAGGCCGTGCGCCATCGCCTCGAGCACCTTCACCTTGACGCCGCCGCCGGTGACGATCGGCGCGACGAAGATGGCGTAGTGGCCGAGCGTTTCCGCGAGGTCGTCGACATAGCCGAGGTAGACCGTGCTGTCGGACGGATCGGCCGGGCGCAGCGCCGGCGGCGCATTGCCGATCACGTGCAGCGCGACATGGCAGCCGCGCTGCGCCAGGCCGGGCGCAATGTGCTCGACGAAGTGCGTCACGGCATCGAGATTCGGCTGATAGTCGAGGCCGCCGAGGAATGCCACCGCGTGGTCGGCGCGCTCAGGGCCGTCGGCACCGGGCTCGGGCGCGGGCGACGGCGGCAGGTCGACGCTCATCGCGGTGTCGTGCACCGGGCGATGCAGCCGGCGCGACAGCTTGCGCGCCTCGATCGGCGAGACCAGCGTGACCGAGTCGGCGCGCTCGGCGAAGTAGGTCTCCTGCGCGGCCATGCGGCGTGCTTCGAGCAGCAGCAGGCGGCGCGTCAGCAGCGCGGCAGTGCGGCGCATCGGCCGCGGCAATCGCTCCGAGAAGTAGCCGAGCAGCGTGCGGCCATCGCGCGTGTCGGCGAAACTCGCGTAGCGGTCGGAGAGCAGGTCGTCGAGGTCGAGCACCCACGGCACGCCCAGCGGCGGGCAGTACTGTGCGGTGCGGACCATGTCGGCGACCACCAGGTCGTGGCCGCCGTCGGCGACGAGCCGGGCGATCTGGCGCTGCGCGCGGCGGCTCCAGTACAGGCACTCGTTCAGCGTCTTGCGCCCGAACACGAAATGGCGCGCGATGTTGGCGGCGACCGCGAGCATCCCCGGCGCGCGCACCGGCGTGACGTGCGGGTTCGCGCCGGCCGGGCCGATCACCGCGATGTCGACCGCGTGCCCGAGCGCCTCGCAGCTGCGCACGATCGTGCGCAGCACGGCCTTGCGACCGGTGAGCGGCGCATCGGTCGGTCGGGTCGCGATCAGCAGGATCTTCATGCGGCGGCCACGCCGCGCAGGCGGGTCTTCGGGTCGGACGATGTCATCTTTCGCCATGGATTCCGGGTTGATCTCGATGGTTCGCAAAACATCGACCTTGCCCCGATTCGCGCGTCGGCGCAACCCGCTGCGGCCGCTCGAAACTTGAAGTTTCATCCAGCCCAAGGCTGGTGCTTCAGCGGACGCGCAACGAGCACAATGTGAAAGCCTCATGGAGACCCGCATGACCGTCACAAGCGTAACGACCCACGCGATCGCAGGCCAGCGCCCCGGCACCTCTGGCCTGCGCAAGAAGGTCGCGGTGTTCCGGCAATCGCCGTACCTGGAGAACTTCGTCCAGTCGATCTTCGATGCGCTCGAGGGCTTTCAGGCGCAGACGCTGGTGCTCGGCGGCGACGGCCGCTTCTTCAACGACCGCGCGATCCAGACCATCGTGCGCATGGCCGCGGCGAACGGCTTCGGTCGCGTGCTGGTCGGCCAGCACGGCATCCTGTCGACGCCGGCGGCGAGCTGCGTGATCCGCAAGTACCAGGCCTTCGGCGGCATCATCCTGTCGGCGAGCCACAACCCGGGCGGCCCCGACGGCGATTTCGGCATCAAGTACAACACCGGCAACGGCGGCCCGGCGCCCGAGAAGATCACCGAGGCGATCTACGCGAACACGCAGGCGATCAAGCGCTACCTGATGCTCGACGCGCCCGATGTCGATCTCGGCACGCTCGGCGCCAGCACGCTCGGCGGCATGCTGGTCGAAGTGATCGACCCGGTCGCCGACCACGCGGACCTGCTCGCGACGCTGTTCAACTTCGAGCGCATCGGCGCGCTGCTGCGCTCGGGCCGGTTCAGCATGTGCTTCGATGCGATGCACGCGGTCACCGGCCCGTATGCGCACGAGATCTTCGTCAGGCGCCTCGGCGCACCGGCCGCGAGCGTGATCAACGGCGTGCCGCTGCCCGACTTCGGCGGCGGCCACCCGGATCCGAACCCGACCTACGCCGACGCGCTGATCGGGCGCATGTTCGCTGCCGACGCCAGCCCAGACTTCGGCGCCGCGAGCGACGGCGACGGCGACCGCAACATGATCGTCGGCCGCCGCTTCGTCGTGACGCCGAGCGACAGCCTCGCGGTGCTCGCCGCGAACGCGACGCTGGTGCCCGGCTACGCGGGCGGGTTGCGCGGTGTCGCGCGTTCGATGCCGACCAGTGCCGCGGTCGATCGCGTCGCCGAGAAGCTGGGCATCGCGTGCCATGAAACGCCGACCGGCTGGAAGTTCTTCGGCAACCTGCTCGATGCCGGCCAGGTCACGCTGTGCGGCGAGGAAAGCGCGGGCACCGGCTCCGATCACGTGCGCGAGAAGGACGGCATCTGGGCCGTGCTGTTCTGGCTCAACATCGTCGCGGCACGCGGTGAATCGGTCGAGCAGATCGTGCGCGAGCATTGGCGCAGCTACGGCCGCAACTATTACTCGCGCCACGACTACGAAGGCGTCGACAGTTCGGCTGCGAACGGCCTGATCGCGCGGTTGCGCGAAGCGCTGCCGACGCTGCCCGGCCAGACGCTGGCCGGCCTGACGATCGCGAGCGCCGACGACTTCGCCTACACCGACCCGGTCGACGGCTCGATCAGCAGTGCGCAGGGCATCCGCATCGGACTCGTCGGCGGCTCGCGCGTCGTGTTCCGCCTGTCGGGCACCGGCACCGAAGGCGCGACCTTGCGTGTCTACCTCGAACGCTTCGAGCCCGATCCGGCGAAGCACGCGGTCGAGACGCAGGCGGCGCTGGCGCCGCTGATCGCGCTGGCCGACCAGCTCGCCGGCATCCGCGAACGCACCGGGCGCGATGCGCCGACCGTGATCACCTGAGATTGCTTCAACCCGGGTGCAGCTCGCCCGAGCGGTGGGCGGGCGGGGCTTCCTCGCGCGGCACCAGCATCCACATCAGCAGGTACAGCAGCACGCCGGTACCGCCGCACAGCGCGAGCAGCACGAACACGAGGCGCCAGATCCACGCGGCGGCGCCGGTGCTGCGCGCGATGCCGCCGCAGACGCCGCCGAGCCAGGCATCGTCGCGGCTGCGGCGCAGCGCGTTGATCGCGGCGATGGCCGGTGCGTCGCCGGGGGCGGCTGCGCTGCCGTTGGCGAGCACGCGTGCCTTGGCGCGCGCGAACTCATCGTCGGTGAGCACGCCGCGCTGATGCAGTTCGCCGAGGCGGCCGAGTTCGTCACTCATCGACATGGTCTTCTCTCCGGTCGGGGGTGATGCGGCAGGGCCTGTTAACGCTATGGGAGGGCTCGCGCCGGGGTGCCGCAGGCCGCAGGGCAAGGCGTGCGCGAGGCCGTGTGCCTCCGGCACACAACGAGCGCACAACGCGGCCCTGCGGCCTGCGGCACCCCGGCCCTTCGGGTGATCTCAGCAAACAGGCGCCCGCCGCGTTGCAAATGCTCGCCGTAGCCGCAGCTACGGCTGCGCTTTGCGCCTTGCGGGCGCCTGTTTGCTGAGTCACGCGAGCCCTCCCATAGCGTTAACAGGCCCTAGATCGTCGCCTGCGGCAGGCGTTTCGCGGTGACGACCACATGCTCGAGCTGCACGACGCGCACCGGCTTCGCGGATGCGGCAGGCACGGTCTGCGGCGCGGCGGAGACATAGGTCAGCGAGGCGGCGGCGAGGATCGAGAAGACGGCGGCGAAAGCGGTGAGGCGGCTGATCATGGTGGGCTCCTGAGGTTCGTGGCGCGGTGTTGCGGGATGCGATGGAGCGAACTCTAGGAGCGGCACCGCCGCGCGCCAACCGGGCTGCGACGAACCGCGCGCCGCTCCGCATGAGCTGCAGGCAGCGCGGACGGGCGGTGCGCCCGTCGCTGCGCGCTACCACGCGGCCGGGTGCACGCCGTACAGCGCCGCGAGCTCGCGGTAGACCGTCGGCGCTTCGGCGGCGAGCTCGTGCGGGCGCTCGAAGAACACCTCGGTCGCGACCGCGAAGAACTCGGCCGGGTCGCTCGCGCCGTAGGCATCGAGCAGCGGCGACGGCGCCGCGCGCAGCTGCGCGAGCGCTGCGCCCATCACCGCGGCCCAGCGCCGGCGCTGCGCGGCGCTCGCGCGCCAGGGCTGGCCGTCGGCGGTGCCACTGTCCTGATCGATCTGGTGCGCGAATTCGTGCAGCACGACGTTGCGGCCATCGGCCGGATCAGCCGCACCGGCCAGCACCTCGGACCACGCCAGCACGATCTGGCCTTGCGACCACGATTCGCCGGACAGGGCGTGGCGCTGTTCCTGAACCACGCCGCCGCCGAGCGCGCGTTCGCGCTGCACGACGAAGGGCTCGGGATAGACGAGGATCTGGCGCAGGCGCGGGTAGCAATCGGGCTGCGCCTCGCCGAGCAGCAGCAGGCAGGCCTGCGCGGCGATCGTCACGCGCACCTCGTCGCTGATGCGCTGGCCCTGGCAACCGATGAAGGGCTTCTCGGCGATGAACACCTGGATGTGGCGCTTCAGGCGGCGTTGCAGGTCGCTCGGCAGCCGAGCGACCGCCGGCACGCGCCGGCGCAGGATCTGCCGCCATGCCGCGGGGAATGGCTCCGCGCGCACCCGCCCGCGCCGCCATGCCTGCCACCGAGGCTGCAGCACGAGGGCGGCACTGCCGAGCAGCACCGCGGCGAGCAGCGCGAGCATCGGCCAGGCGGGAACGGAGGCAGGATTCACGAGTTGCAGGTGGGCCCGCGGCGGGTCAATTCAAGCCAGCCTCATGGGCCCACGGCCTGCGAGGAGGTCGCGATCGCGGCATAGTGCGCGGATGGCAACGCAGCGCGACGAATCCGGCGCGATCGAGAGCTGGCTCGTGCGCGCGCACGGCAGGGTGCAGGGCGTCGGCTACCGCGACGCCTGCGTGCAGCACGCGCGGGTGCTGGGTGTGACAGGCTGGGTCCGGAACCGGCTTGACGATTCCGTCGAGGCGATGCTGCAGGGCGCGGCGCCACAGCTCGAGCAGATGTGCGAGTGGATGCGTGAGGGCATGTCGGCCGCGCTCGTCACCGAGCTCGAGGTCACGCGCATCGCGCCGCCGTTCGCGCGCTTCGACGGGTTCGAGCGCCTGGCGACGCTGTAGCGAACGCCGGCCTGACGCCGGCCCTATCGCGACCCGAACATCATCTGCCGCGCGAGCGCCGACTTCACCGGCCCGAGCCGCTGCAGCGCCGCGAGGCCGAGGCCGCGCGCGGCACCGGCGCCGGGCACCTTCCAGGTGAAGCTGCGCGCGAGGAAATCGGTCGCGGCGATCATCGCCCAGCGATCCGGGCCGCGCTGCCACTCGAGCTTGCGCAGCACCGCGTCGACGTCCGGGTTGCGCGACAGCGAATGGACCAGCTCGAACGCGTCGCGCAGCCCGAGGTTCAGGCCCTGGCCGGCGACCGGGTGCAAGGTCTGCGCGGCATTGCCGATGCGCACGATGCGGCCGTCGGTCAGCGTGCGTTCGGCGTTCAGGCCGAGCGCGAAATCCTTCAGCGGCGAGATCGACGCGATGCGGCCGGTGGCGGCGTGGAAGATGCTGTTCAGCACCGTCACGCGCTGCGCGTCGTCGAGCCCGCGCACCGGGTCGTCGGCACTCGCGACGCACCAGACCAGGCCGGCGCCGCCGCCCTTCAGCGGCAGCAGCGCCGCCGGGCCGTGGCGCGTGAAGCGCTCGAACGCGACGCCGTTCGGCCTGCCGGCCGTGGCCTCGAACGTCACCTGGCCGACCCAGGCGGTCTGCCGGTAGTCGTGGCGGATCGTCGAACGCCGATCCTGCAGCGCCGGCGCGCGCGGCGCCGCATCGGCGAACACGCCACCCTCGGCGACGATCGCGAGATCGAAGCGCTCGGCGATGCCGGCATCGACCTCGACGCCGCGCTCCAGGTTCTTCAGCGCCGCCACGGCCTGCCCGAAGCGGCCGTGCAGGCGCTTCGGCTCGGCCGCCTCGGCCTCGAGCCAGACCTTCTGCAACTTGGCTGTGATGCTGCCGTAGCTCAGCACCGCGCCGAGCAGCGGCACCGCCTCGTCGATCGCGCGGATGCGCAGCTCGGGCTCGCCGAACCAGTCGCCCAGGATCGGCAGCATCGCCGGCGGCTGCTGCGACACATGCACCTCGAGGATCGGCTGCGCGAGCTCGGCGCGCCAGGCGCCCAGGCGCTCGAGCAGCTGCACGCTGCCGAGCGACAGCGCGAGCGTGCGCGGGTCGCCGGAAACATCCTTGTCGGCCGGGCGCGCGTCGAACAGCGTGACCTGCGAATCGGGCAGCGCACGCGCGGCCTGCAGCGCCAGCGCGAGGCCCACCGGGCCGGCACCGATCACCGCGATGTGGAGGGCCGCCGGGACGGGCATGGCATCGTTCGCATCGTTCATGGGGCACACCCTTGCGAGGGGGTCGAATTGGAAAGCTCCGGCGTATTATTCGCCGCACCCGGATGGACCGGTCTTCTTCGCGAGGAGCTTGCAGTCATGGCGCTGATGGATTTCATCAAGAAACAGTTCATCGACATCCTGGAGTGGATGGAGGCCGGCGACGGCACGCTCGCCTGGCGCTATCCGATGGAAGACCGCGAGATCCAGAACGGCGGCTCGCTGACGGTGCGCGAATCGCAGGTCGCGGTGTTCGTCAACGAAGGCAAGATCGCCGATGCGTTCGGGCCCGGCCGCTACACGCTGACGACCGCGACGCTGCCGATCCTGACCTACCTGAAGAACTGGGACAAGCTCTTCAAGAGCCCGTTCAAGAGCGACGTGTATTTCTTCAGCACGCGCCAGCAGGTCGACCAGCGCTGGGGCACGACCCAGCCGGTGACGATCCGCGACAAGGACTTCGGCGCGGTGCGCCTGCGCGCGTTCGGCAACTACAGCTACCGCGTTGCCGATCCGAAGCTGTTCCACACCGAGATCTCGGGAACGCGCGACAGCTACACCGTCGCCGACCTCGACGGCCAGTTGCGCGGGCTGATGCTGCAGCACATCTCGGACGCGGTCGCGTCGAGCGGCGTCGCGTTCCTCGATCTGGCGGCGAACCAGGTCGAGTTCGCGAAGGCGCTGATGGAGGCGACCGCGCCGTCCTTCGCGGCGCTCGGCCTGAAGCTCGAAAGCGTGACGATGCAGAACGTCTCGCTGCCCGAGGAACTGCAGAAGATCCTCGACCAGAAGATCGGCATGGGCATGGTCGGCGGCGACATGGGCAAGTTCATGCAGTACCAGACCGCGCAGGCGATCCCGAAGTTCGCCGAAGGCGCAGGGCAGGGCGGCGGCATCGCCGGCGACGCGATGGGCCTGGGCGCGGGCGTCGCGCTCGGCCAGGTGATGGCGCAGCAGCTCGGCCAGGGGCTGAAGTCGCCTGTGCCGGAGGCGCCGGCCGCTGCGGCCGCCGCGGGCGTCAGGCCCGAAGACGTGATGGCCACGCTCGAGAAGCTCGGTGAACTCAAGACCAAGGGCATCCTGACGCAGGAAGAGTTCGACGCGAAGAAGGCGGAGCTGCTGAAGAAGCTCGTCTGAGCCCGAGCTTCCTTGGCGACCGAACCCCCACCGCAGCGCGCCTACCGCGCGGCGTGCCCGAACTGCGGCGCGCCGGTCGAGTTCCGCTCGGCCGCCTCAAGCTTCGCGGTCTGCAGCTTCTGCAAGAGCACGGTCGTGCGCGAGGGCGACGCGCTGCGCAGGATCGGCGAGAGCGCGGAGCTGTTCGACGACCATTCGCCGCTGCAGCTCGGCGCCGCCGGCACCTACCAGGGCGCCGCGTTCACGCTCGTCGGCCGGCTCCAGTACCGCTACCGCGAAGGCACCTGGAACGAGTGGCACGCGCTGTTCGACAGCGGCAAGTCGGGCTGGCTCAGCGAGGACAACGGCCGCTACGTGATCGCGTTCGACGCACCGCTCGATGGCGGCGCGCCGAGCGCGACGGGCCTGAAGGCCGGCGCATCGGTCGTCGTCGCGGGCCAGGCGTGGTCGGTCGCGTCGGTCTCGGCCGCGAAGCTGATCGCCGCGCAGGGCGAGCTGCCGTATGGGCCGAACCTGGCGCGCGACTTCGTCGTCTCCGACCTGCGCAACACGCGCGGCGAAGTCGGCACGCTGGACTACGCCGACCCGGCCGCGCCGCGCTGGTCCATCGGCTGCTCGGTCGCGATCAGCGAGCTCGCGATGACCGGGCTGGCCGGGGCGGCCGAGAAGACGCTGAAGGCCCGCACGGTCGAGTGCCCGAGCTGCGGCGCGTCGCTCGAAGTCAAGCTCGCGACGACGCAGTCGGTCGTCTGCCACCAATGCCATGCGGTCGTCGATGTCTCGAAGGGCGTTGGCGGCGATCTGCAGCACTACGCACAGGCCAACGGCACGCCGCCGCTGATCCCGCTCGGCAGCGTCGGCACGCTGGCGCTCGGCAGGAAGGAACTGGCGTGGCAGGTGGTCGGCTACGCCGAGCGCTGCGAAGTGCCTGACAACGGCGACGATGACGACCAGACCTTCTGGCGCGAGTACCTGCTCTACCAGCGCAGCGAGGGCTTCGCGTTCATCGTCGACGCGCAGGACGGCTGGAGCTGGACCGCCCCGATCACCGGCGTGCCCGAGCGCGCCGGCGACGGCGTGAAGCACGAGGGTGTGCTCTACCGCAAGCTCTACGACTACACCGGCAGGGTCACCTACGTGCTCGGCGAGTTCTACTGGCAGGTCACGCAGAATCAGCGCACGTTCAACACCGACTACCAGGGCACCGGCGCGGCCGCGGCGAAGCGCCTGAACCGTGAGCAGACGGGCGCCGGGGACACGCAGGAGGTCGTCTGGTCAGGCGGCGAGACGCTGTCGTCCGACACGGTGATGAAGGCATTCAGGCTCGCGCCCGCCGCGAGTGCGGCGCTGCAACGCGATGCGCTGCCGACCGCGTTCAGCGGTGCATCGCTGCTCGCGAAGATCTTCTTCTGGGGCTTCGTCGTCGTCGTGCTGCTGATGCTGTTCCGCTGCGGAAGCGGCGGTGCCGGCTCGGGCAACTGCGACGATACGCGCGCGACCTTCGGCGCGGCGTCGAGCGAGTACCAGAATTGCCTGAACAGCAACCGCAGCGGCGGCGGCTACGGCAGCGCCGGCGGCGCGTTCGGCGGCTTCTCGAGCGGCGGGGGCCACAAGTGAAGCTCTTCGCTCGTCGAGGCGAGGTCGCCGATTCAATGAACTCAACAGCAGGAGGTTTGCGATGATGGGAATCGAGTGGTTGAAGCCCGGCGTCGTCGCCGGTTCGATCTTGTACGCGCTGATCGGCGTGGCGATCTTCTGGATCTGCTTCGTGATCGTCGACAAGCTGACGCCCTACAAGCTGTGGGACGAGATCATCGAGAAGAAGAACGTCGCGCTCGCGATCGTCGTCGGCGCGATGTGCATCGCGATCGGGCTGATCGTCGCGGCCGCGGTGCATGGCTGAATCGCACGCGGGTGGTTGACGCTCTGAACGCACCCACAGAAGCGCGCGCCCCGGTCCGCCCGGCCGAGGTCGCGCTGCTCGCTTCGGTCTTCGTCGTCGCGGCCTGCGGCCTGGTCTACGAGCTCGCGGCCGGCACGCTGGCGAGCTACCTGCTGGGCGACTCGATCCTGCAGTTCTCGACCGTGATCGGCGCCTACCTGTTCGCGATGGGCGTCGGCTCGTACCTGTCGCGCTTCTTCGAGCGCCAGCTGGTCGCGCACTTCCTGCGCATCGAGCTGCTGGTCGGCCTGGCCGGTGGGCTGATGCCGGCGACGCTGTTCGCGCTGCAGTCGCTGAGCAGCCCGGCGTTTCGCTTCGCGCTCTATGCGCTGGTGCTGCTGGTCGGCATCGGGGTCGGGCTGGAGATCCCGCTCGTGATGCGCATCCTGAAGCGTCAGCCGCACGGCGGCTTCAAGAACCTCGTGTCGCAGGTGCTGACCTTCGACTACCTCGGCGCGCTCGCGGTCTCGATCGCGTTCCCGCTGCTGCTGGTGCCGCAGCTCGGGCTGATCCGCACTGGCGCGTTCTTCGGGCTGATGAACGCGGCGGTCGCGGTCTGGGCGCTGTGGTTGTTCCGCGGCGAACTGCGTCGCGTTGGCGCGCATGCGCTCGCCTGCGCGCTGACCGTCGCGGCGCTGGGATGCGCGTTCGCCGGTGCGGACCAGGTCACGAGCTGGGCCGAAGACCGCTTCTACGCGGACCACGTGCTGTTCAGCGAATCGACGAAGTACCAGCGCGTCGTCGTCACCGCGAGCCCGCAGGGCGTGCGGCTGTTCCTGAACGGCAACCTGCAGTTCCATTCGCGCGACGAGTATCGCTATCACGAAGCGCTGGTGCATCCGGCGATGGCCGCGCACGGCGCCGCCAGGCGCGTGCTGGTGCTCGGCGGCGGCGACGGCATGGCGGCGCGCGAGATCCTGAAGTACGCGTCGGTCGAGCAGGTCACGCTGGTCGAGCTCGATCCGCGCATGACGCAGCTGTTCTCGACCCAGCCGTTGTTGCGTCAGCTGAACCACGAAGCACTGCGATCGCCGAAGCTGAAGATCGTCAACGCCGATGCGTTCGCGTGGCTCGAGCAAGACGACGGCCACTACGACGTGGTCGTGATCGACTTCCCCGACCCGACCAACTTCTCGATCGGCAAGCTCTACACGACGAGCTTCTACCGGCTGATCGATCAGCACCTCGCGGCGTCCGGTTACGCGGTCGTGCAGACCACCTCGCCGCTGATCGCGCGCAAGAGCTTCTGGACCGTCGCGACGACGATCGAGGCCGCCGGCCTCGCGACGACGCCGTACCACGCGCACGTGCCGAGCTTCGGCGAATGGGGCTTCATTCTCGCGAGCCGGCGGCCGTATCGCCTGCCGACCACGTTGCCCGACGGCCTGCGCTTTCTGAGCCCGGCCGATCTGCCGACCTTGTTCAACTTTCCGCTCGACATGGCGCGCGTGCCGACCGAGGTCAACCGGCTGTCGAACCAGGTGCTGGTGCAGACCTTCGAAGAGGAATGGGGCAAGGTACACCAGTGACCCTGGATCGCCGCACCTTGCTCGCCGGCGCCGCGCTCGCGCCGCTCGCGGCGTGCAGCCGCGACGCCGCGCCGGCCTACGCCGGCGGCTGGCTCGGCGCGAACGCCGAACG
>NZ_JBFUKR010000028.1:0-65999 GCF_056400745.1 Rhizobacter sp. P5_A1 | reverse complement strand
CCGCCGTGCCGCCCCCGCCACGCCGGTGCCGCGCAAGCGCGCCGCCGTGAAGGCAGCGACGGCCGCCGTGCGCTAAGGGCTTGCGATGGCCACCGCGAAGCGCGCCCCCGCCAAGAAGGCGGCCGCCGGCCGGGTGAAGGCCGCGTCGGCGGTCGCGCCGGTCGTCGTCGACGATCTGGTCAAGGACAAGAGCCTGCTGACGCTGGCGCGCGACCTGCGCTCGTGGACCGACTTCGTGCTCGGGATCGCGAACACCGCGGCCGACCTGTCGTTTCGCGTCGCCGCCGCGCGGCTGACGAAACCGGCGCACAAGGCGGCGGTCGAGAAGGCCGGTGGGCTGTTTCGCGACCTGCGCGAGAGCGCCGGGCTGACGCTGGGCGATCTGGGCCGTGCGATCAACCTGAAAGACGTGTCGCTGCTCGAGCAGGTCGAGGGCGGCAAGGTCGGGCTGCCGTTCGAGATCATCCTGCGCCTGGCCGCCGTGCTCGGCCGCAACGACCCGATTCCGGTCGCGATGAAGCTCACGCGCACCTACAACCCGAAGCTCTGGGCGACGCTTGAGAGTCTGGGCATCGGCAAGCTCGCGGTGCAGGCCGGCCGCGAGCGCGAGTTCGCGAACCTCTACCGCGCGAGCGACGCGGCGCGCCAGCTGAACGACGAGGAGTTCGCCGCGGCGCTGAAGTTCGTGCGCGCGTCGTTCGAGGCCGCGCTGGTGTTTCGTGCCGAGACCGTGCGCGCGGCCGGCAAGGCGGCCGTCAGGAAGACAGACGCCACGTGATGCAGCGGTTGTTGGCCGGCATCTCGCGGTCTTCGATCAGCGCCAGACCGGCACCACGCGCGAGCGCGTCGACGGCTTCAAAGTCGCGCAGCCCGCGCTGCGCTCGAGCGGCACGCAGCGAGGCGTCGAAGGCGGCGTTGCTCGCGCTGGTGAAAGCGCCGCCGTAGTTGAACGGCCCGTAGATCGTCAGCAGCGCCCGCGGGCGCATCAGCGACGGCAGCAGCGCGAACAGGCGCCGCACCTCGTCCCACGCCATGATGTGCAGCGTGTTCGCGCTGAAGATCGCGTCGTAGTCGCCGGCGGGCGCCGCGCTGTCGTTGATGTCGAAGCTCAGCGGCGGTGGCGTGTTCGGGCATCGCGCCTCGGCGAGCCACAGGCGGATGCCGGCGAGGTTCGCGGGCACATCCGAGGTCTGCCACACCAGTTGCGGCAGCGCGGGGGCGAAGTGAACCGCATGCTGGCCGGTGCCGCTGCCGATCTCGAGCACGCGCGTTCGATCCTTGAAGTGCTCGCGCAGCACAGCGAGGATCGCGTCCTGGTTGCGCTCGCACGCGGGCGAGAAGGGCTTGTGCTGCATCGGGACGATTGTGCGTCCGGCACGTGACAGCGCGATCAGGCGCGGCCCGGTAGAGTCGACACATGACTGGCCGACCCCTGATTGCGCTCGACTGCGATGGCGTGCTGCTCGACTTCCACGTGGGCTACGCATCGGCCTGGGAGCGGGCGTTCGGCCAGGCGCCGGCCGAGCGCGACCGGCTCGCGTACTGGCCGATCGATCGATGGGCCGTCGAGCGCCTGACGCCGGAACGGCGGCCGCTGTTTCGGGCCGCATTCGACGAACACTTCTGGGCCACGCTGCCGCCGATCGAAGGGGCGCTCGATGCCTGCCGCCGCCTGCATGCGGCTGGCTTCGAGCTGGTCTGCGTCTCGGCGCTCGAGCTCGAGTTCGAAGCAGCGCGGCTGCGCAACCTGCGCGACCTCGGCTTCCCGATCGAGCGCGTGGTCGCGACCGGCAACGCCGAGGGCGAGCGCAGCCCGAAGGCCGATGCGATCGAAAGCCTGAACCCGATCGCGTTCGTCGACGACTACCTGCCCTACCTGCGTGGCCTGCCGGCGCAGGTGCACGCCGCGCTGGTGCTGCGGGCACCGAACGGCAGCCCGAATGTCGGGCCGGATCTGGCGCTGGCCAAGTCGGTGCACGATGACCTGGCCGGCTTCGCGACGCACTGGCTGGCGCGCTGAGCCGCGCGATCAGTGCTTGGGCGAATCGTGCTCGCGGCCGGAGTCGGGCTCCGGCAGATCCGGGTCCGGATCTGCCGGTACCGCGTAGCCCTCGCTGGCCCAGGCGCCGAAGTCGTTGTTCTTGCAGCGCGCGCTGCAGAACGGGCGAAACGGGTTGTCGGCCGAGTACACGCTCGGCCCGCCGCAGCCCGGGCAGCGGATGATCCGCGCGCCTTTGGGCTGACCGCTCATGAGCACAGCGTCAACTCGAAGTTGGCGTCGTGTTGGCTCGGTTTGAGGCGGCCCTCGGCGTCCTGACGCATCAGCCGCACCGAGACCATCAGGCGGTGCCCGCTGATCTCGGGGATGATGTCTTCGGGTTCGTCGAGCCGCACCCGCATCAGCTGGTAGACGCGGCCCTGCGGCAGGCTCTGTTGGAACTGGCCGCCGATCGCGGCGACCTTGTGGGGCACGCCGGAGTCGCGCAGCAAGCCGAGCAGCACCTGCAGCGCCTCGGCCAGCGGCATCAGCGAGCCGACCCACTGCAGCAGGTCGGCACGGCGGCGCTGGGGCTCGAATTTCTGCCAGGCGTAGTAGGCCGGCAGATCGAACTCGCAGGTGCCGCCCGGGATGCTGATGCGGCTGCGGATGCTCATCAGCCACTCGTTGCTGTTCAGCGCCGCACCGGCCTTGCCCTGCACGTCGTTGAGGCCGTTGAACGCGTGGTCGATCTTCGCGATCACGTCGTCAAGCGCGCCCTCGGAGATCGACGGGTTGCCGCGGTAGCTGTTGAACTGCTGCTTGTGCTTGTCGAGTTCCTTCAGCAGGTCGGATTTGAGGTCGGCGCGCGAGGAGACATCGAGGATCTCGAACAGCGTTGCGAGCGCGTAGTGGTGATCGACGGCCGCGTCGCGTGCGATCAGCTGGCCGAGCCGGTCGAACAGGTGCTCGAGGCGCAGCATCGTGCGGATGCTTTCGTTGAACGGGTATTCGTAGAGGATCACGGTGCAGGGTCCCTGGACAGGCGAAGCGGACCTGTCGAGGCACGATTGTTCCACAGCAAGGCGCTGCGGCTGCGCTTGCCTCAGCGGGGCGCTCGGGTCCAGTGGCGCCAGAGCGCCTGCACCTGGTCCGCGAGCTGCGCGGGCGTGATGCCGTCGTTGAAGAGCACCGCGTCGGCGCAGGCGCGACGCTGTCGGCGCGACGCCTGCTGGTCGATCACCGCCTGCACGGCGTCCGGTGTCCAGCCCGAGCGGGCGACGACGCGCTCGATCTGCGTCGCCTCGCGGCAATCGACGACCAGCACCTTGTCGACCTTCGCGCGCCAGCGGCCCGATTCGACCAGCAGCGGCACGTCGAAGACGACCGCCGGTGCCCCCCCGGCACTCGCCTGGCGCTCGGTCTCGGTGCCGATCAACGGATGCAGGATCGCCTCGAGGCGGCGCTTCTTCAGCGGGTCGGCGAACACGATCTCGCGCATCCGCGCGCGATCGAGTGCGCCGCTCGCATCGAGCAGATCGGCACCGAACGCCTCGGCGATCGCGGCGATTGCCGCGCCGCCGGGCAGCGTGAGCTGGCGCGCGATCAGGTCGGTGTCGACGAGGAGGGCACCCTGCTGCACCAGCAGCCTCGCGACCGTGCTCTTGCCGCTGCCGATGCCGCCGGTCAGGCCGATCCGCAGCGAGTGCGCTCTCAGACCGGGGGCATCCACAGCTGCGCCAAGGGCCCGCCGAAGAACAGCGCGGCGATGCCGCCGCCGGCGAGGTACGGGCCGAACGGGATCGGCACCTCGCGATCGTGCTGGCGGAACACGATCAGCGCGATGCCGACGATCGCGCCGACCGCGGACGCGAGCAGGATGATCGACGGGATCGCCTGCCAGCCCATCCACGCGCCGAGCGCGGCGAGCAGCTTGAAGTCGCCGGCACCCATGCCTTCCTTGCCGCGGATCAGCCGGTACGCGTGGAACACGAACCACAGCGCCAGGTAACCCGCGACCGCACCGCCGACCGAGGCTGCCAGCGTGACCGGGATCCAGCCGAGCGCCGCCGATACGATTCCGGCCCACATCAGCGGCAGTGTCAGGTCATCGGGCAGGAAACTGGTGTCGAGGTCGATGAACGCAAGTGCAACCAGCGTCGCGACCAGCCCGCACCACAGCAGCACGGTCGGTTGCGCACCGAAGTGCACGCCGCAGGCCGCGAACAGCGCGGCGGTCAGCACCTCGATGGCCGGGTAGCGCGCCGAGATCGGCGTGCCGCAGGCCGAGCACTTGCCGCGCAGCACGAGGTAGCTGGCGACCGGGATGTTCTCGTACCAGCGGATCGGGTGCCCGCACGACGGGCAGCGCGAGCGCGGCGACGACAGCGTGATCGCCGGCGCCTCGTCGATCTTCACGCCGAGCAACTCGGCGCTCTCGACCCGCCAGCCGCGTTCCATCATCAACGGCAGGCGGTGGATCACGACGTTCAGGAAGCTGCCGATCAGCAGCCCGAACACGGCCAGGACGAGCGGCGACAGCAAGACGCCAACGACTTGCGGGTCCATCGCGCCGAGGTTCAGACGACGGCGCCGAGCTTGAAGATCGGGAGGTACATCGAGACCACGATGCCGCCAACCAGCACACCCAGGATCACGATGATGAACGGCTCCATCAGGCTCGACAGGCCCTTGACCGCCTCGTCGATCTCATCTTCGTAGAACTCGGCCGCCTTGCCGAGCATCTGGTCGAGCGAGCCCGACTCCTCGCCGATCGCGCACATCTGGATCACCATCGTCGGGAACACGCCGGTCGTCTGCATCGAGGTCGTCAGCGCCGAGCCGGTCGAGACGTCCTTCTGGATCTGCTCGGTCGCTTCGGCATAGACCGCATTGCCCGAGGCGCCGCCGACCGAGTCGAGCGCCTCGACGAGCGGCACGCCGGCCGCGAACATCGTCGACAAGGTGCGCGTCCAGCGCGCGACCGAGGACTTGCGGACCAGCTCGCCGAACACCGGCACGCGCAGCAGCAGTCGGTCCATGAACTTCTGCATCCTCACCGAGCGCCGCCACGATTGGATGAAAAAGTAGGTGCCGCCGCCGAGCACGCCGAAGATCAGCCACCAGTACTTGACGAAGAACTCCGACATCGCGATCACGACCAGCGTCGGCGCAGGCAGGTCGGCGCCGAACGAGCTGAACACGTCCTTGAAGGCCGGGATCACGAAGATCATGATGACCGCGAGCACGACGAACGCGACCACCATCACCGCGATCGGGTAGATCAGCGCCGACTTGATCTTGTTCTTGATCGCCATCGTCTTTTCCTGGTAGATCGCCAAGCGATCCAGCAGCTGCTCCAGGATACCGCCGGCCTCGCCGGCCTCGACCAGGTTGCAGTAGAGCGCGTCGAAGTACAGCGGGTGCTTGCGGAACGCCGACGACAGGCTCGTGCCGGTCTCGACATCGCTGCGGATGTCGATCAGCAGCCGCGTCATGCGCGGGTTCGTGCTGCCGCGTGCGACGATGTCGAAGGCCTGGATCAGCGGCACGCCGGCGCGCATCATCGTCGTCAGCTGGCGCGTGAAGATCGCGATGTCTTTCTGCTTGATCGACTTGCCGCCCTGCGTGCGGCGCTTCTTCACCTTGTTGACGAGGATGCCCTGGCGGCGCAGGCTCGCGCCGACCACGGCCTCGCCGCCGGCGCGCATCTCGCCGCGCACGACCTTGCCGTTCTTGTCCTTGCCTTCCCACTCGAAGACAAGTTCCTTGAGGTTTTTCGCGGCCGCTGCAGTCGCCATGGTCACCTTCGAGGAATTGCTTCCCCGTCCCTTCGATGTGTTGATGTGTTCGCTGTTCTTCTGGCTTATTCGTTCGTCACCGAGATCACTTCTTCGAGCGTCGTGACGCCTGCGCGCACCTTGACCAGACCCGACTGGCGCAGGTCGCGCACGCTCTCGCGCTGCGCCTGGGTCGCGATGTCCATCGAGGTGCCTTCGTTCAAGATGATCTTCTGGATCTCTTCGGTGATCGGCATGACCTGGTAGATGCCGACGCGGCCCTTGTAGCCGTTGCTGCAGGCCGAGCAGCCGACCGCGCGGTAGGGGCGCCATGTTCCGTCGAGGTCGTGGTCGGCGAAGCCGGCCTTGAGCATCGCCTCGCGCGGATAGTCGGCCTGCGCCTTGCAGCTCTCGCACAGCTTGCGCGCGAGCCGCTGCGCGGTGATCAGCAGCACGCTCGACGCGATGTTGAACGGCGCCACGCCCATGTTCAGCAGCCGGGTCAGCGTCGTCGGCGCATCGTTGGTGTGGAGCGTCGACATCACCATGTGGCCGGTCTGGGCGGCCTTGATCGCGATGTCGGCGGTTTCGAGGTCGCGGATTTCGCCGACCATGATGATGTCCGGATCCTGGCGCAGGAAGGACTTCAGCGCGGCCGAGAAGGTCAGGCCTGCCTTGTCGTTGACGTTGACCTGGTTCACGCCCGGCAGGTTGATTTCGGCCGGGTCCTCGACGGTCGAGATGTTGACGCCCGGCTGGTTCAGGATGTTCAGGCAGGTGTACAACGACACGGTCTTGCCGCTGCCGGTCGGGCCGGTCACGAGCACCATGCCGTACGGACGCTGGATGATCTTCAGCAGCCGATCCTTCTCGATCTTCTCGTAGCCGAGCGCCTCGATGCCGACCTTCGCGCTGCTCGGGTCGAGGATCCGGATCACGATCTTCTCGCCGAACAGGGTCGGCAAGGTACTGACCCGGAAGTCGATCGCCTTCGCGCCGAACTTCAGCTTCATGCGGCCGTCCTGCGGCACGCGCTTCTCGGCGATGTCGAGCCGCGAGATGACCTTGATGCGCGACGAGAGCTTGTCCTTGATCGCAATCGGCGGCTGGGTGATCTCGCGCAGCTCGCCGTCGACGCGGAAGCGCACGCGGTAGTGGTACTCGTAGGGTTCGAAGTGCAGGTCGGACGCGCGCATGTTGATCGCGTCGATCAGCATCTTCTGCAGGAAGCGCACGACCGGCGCGTCCTCGACCTCCGAAGCTGCGTCGGTCGATTCCTGCGGCGCCGTGACGTCGTCGGTGACATCGAACTCGAAGTCGCCCGAAGCCATCGACTCGAGCGTTTCGGTCGCACTGGTGCCGCTCGCCTCGAGCAGATGGGACAGCTTGTCGTGTTCGACGATGACCCATTCGGGCGAGAGCTGCGTGGCGAACTTGATGCGTTCGACCGCTTCCTGGTCGGTCGGGTCGGCACCGCCGATGAACAGCCGGCTGCCGCGCTTGCCCAGCACGATGACCTGGTACTGCGCCGCGAGCTTGCCGTCGATCACGTTGCGAGGCAGGCGCTGCGCATCGACGGCGGAAAGATCGAGCAGCGGCAGCGCGAGCGCGCTCGACAGCGTGTGGGCGAGATCGGCCGGCGAGACGGCGCCGGCGGCGATCGCCGAGGCGACGAAGCTATTGCGCTTGTCCTTCGAGCTGCGAACCAGGTCTTCGGCGACCTTCGCGTTGAGCTTGCCAGCGTGGACGAGAACTCGCGCGACGCCGGAAAGCGCCGAGTGCGGAGCGTCTGCCAATGTGTCCACGGTTCGCGGGTTCAATCCATGCAATTCAAACGGGGGATCATCTCTGATCCGTCAAAGACTGTAAACGCGCGCCCCAGGCGCCGAGGCGAACAATTCACGCCTGTTTCCGGCCAATTGAAACAGAGTGCAGCAGGGCCGGCCCCGGCGAGTGACGCGAGTCATTAGTCTCGAAGAATCAACAGATTAGCACGCGTTGTGCAAGAAGGGGATTCAGATAACGCGCATTTCGCCCGGGCGCGGCGGATCGCGCACGGCCCGAGGCGTGCGTACAACGGAACGGCCGGCCCCGCGGGCCCGACATGGCCGCGCGGCCGGCTCTGTGCCGTCAGCTCTTCCGGCTGCTCTTGCGGGGGGTCTTCGCCGTCGGCTTCGACGGCACCTTGGCGCCTGCCCGTCGAGCCTGCGACAGGCCGATCGCGATCGCCTGTTCGCGGCCCGTGACCTTCTTGCCCGAGCTGCCGCTCTTCAGCGCGCCGGCCTTCTCTTCGTGGAGCGCCTTGCCGACCTTCTCGGAAGCCTTGTTGCCATACGTTGCCATGTTGCTGCCCTCGTTGGGTGAAGGTCTCGCCGGCCCCGCCGGAGCCGTGCACGCCGATTGGGCAATCCGCATGCCCACCCGCGGCGACGCGACACCGCGACCGTCGATTGCCGCCCGCCGGCGCATGACTGCCGACACCCGACGTGCGCGCCAGGCCGCCTGGGAGCGGCTGCGCACCGCGGCCGCCGGTTGCCGCGAGTGCCCGCTCGGCGCGCTCGCGACTCAGACCGTCTGGGGCGAAGGCCGCGTCGATGCGACGCTGATGACCTCGGCTGGCGGCGTGAGCGCCTGTACGTCACCAACGCCGTGAAGCACTTCAAGTTCGAGTTGCGCGGCAAGCGGCGCATGCACAAGACCCCGGGCCAGCTCGAGATGCTGGCCTGCGCGCATTGGCTCACCGACGAGATCGCCGCGGTGCGGCCGGGCACGATCGTCGCGCTCGGCGCCGTCGCGGCGCGCGCGCTGCTCGGTCGGCCGGTCAAGGTGCTGAGCGAGCGCGGCCAGTGGTTCGAGCGCGCCGGTGCGACGCCGGTGCTGGTGACCTTGCATCCTTCGGCGTTGCTGCGCGGCGATCCGGAGCAGATCGAGCAGGTCTATCGCGACTGGCTCGCCGACCTGGCCAAGGCCGACCCACCGCCGCCTCGCTGAGCGGGCGACAGGAGCGCCGATTGATGTTCTCTTGGCGCCAGCCGGGAGTCACGATGAGCACGAAGTCACCGCCCAGGAAGAAGTGGTCGCAGAAGGTGACCGAACACAGCGACGCGCTCGACCTCGAGCACGGCGTGTTCGCGAAACGCGACCCGAAGAAGATCGCCGAGTCGCTGAAGGAATCGGCCGAACACAGCGCGCGCCGCAAGTCCAGCCCATTCCGCTCGGCGATGTCGATGCTGACCTTCTACTTGAACCGCGCCGGGCCGAAGGTCTCGACGCCGCAGCGCAGCCGCCTCGAGGCCGCAAAGGACGAGTTGCGAGCGCTGTTCGACCGGCCGCCGACGAGTCGCGAGGAGGGCGTCCGGTCGCAGAAGACGCAGAGAAAGGAGCGGGCCGCTGCGGCCAAGGCGCGGAAGCGCTGAATCGTCGGAGCGGTCCTACGCCGCGGTGGCGCCTGCGCGTTCGAACCGCGTCATTCGGCTCCGATAGCCTGCGCGGCCACCGACGTCTTGGCCGGACAGAGCTGGACTTTCGACAGCTTCGAATGCCCGATCCACAAGCTCGCGCCGGCGTGCGGCCATTGCGGTTGCCGGGTCGTCGGTCATGGCATCGAGGCCGGGCCGACGATCTATTGCTGCGCCCATTGCGCACGCGAGGCCGGCGTGCCCGGCGTCGCCGATCGGGCCCCCTGAATGGGGCAGGGGGCGAACGATCGGCGCGGAACGATCGACGCGAAAGGAAGAGAAGGAATGTTGGTCGGGGTGAGAGGATTCGAACCTCCGGCCTCTACGTCCCGAACGTAGCGCTCTACCAGGCTAAGCTACACCCCGATGCTGTGGCGGTCTGCGACGCAGTGCCAACGTCGAAGCACTCAGGACGAGCGTTCGACGGATCGAAAACACAATTCTAGCAGAGCTTCGCGGAAGGTCGACGGCGGCAGCACACCGAGCGCACGTGCCGCCTTGTCGGCTTCGGTTCGGGCCGCGGCGCGCGTGGCCGCGATCGCGCCGGTGTGGCGCACGATCTCGACGATTTCGGGCAGCCGCGCGACCTCGCCGTGCTGGATCGCATGGCGGATCAGCTCGCGCTCGACCGCGTTGCCACGCTCCATCGCGAGCAGCAGCGGCAAGGTGGGCTTGCCCTCGCGCAGGTCGTCGCCGACGTTCTTGCCGAGCTGCTCGGTCGCGCCTTCGTAGTCGAGAAGATCGTCGATCAACTGGAACGCGGTGCCCAGCGAGCGGCCGTAGTCGGCGCACGACTCCTCGACCTCGTGCCCGGCTTCGGCGAGCACCGCGCCGATGCGCGCGCTGGCCTCGAACAGCTTCGCGGTCTTGAAGCGGATCACGCGGAGGTAGTCGTCGACCGAAAGATCCGGGTCGTGCATGTTCATCAGCTGCAAGACCTCGCCCTCGGCGATCACGTTGGTCGCATCGGCCAGCACCTCGAGCACGCGCATGCGATTCACCGACACCATCATCTGGAAGGCGCGCGAATAGACGAAGTCGCCGACCAGCACGCTGGCGGCGTTGCCGAACAGCGCATTCGCGGTCTGCCGGCCGCGACGCAGCGCCGATTCGTCGACGACATCGTCGTGCAGCAAGGTCGCGGTGTGGATGAACTCGACCGTCGCCGCCAGCTCGAAGCGTTCGCGACCGACAAAACCCAGCGCGTTCGCGAACAGCAGCACGAGCATCGGGCGAAGGCGCTTGCCGCCGGCGCTGATGATGTAGTGCGCGATCTGGTTGATCATCACGACGTCCGACGCGAGGCGGTGCCGGATCACGCCGTCCACCTCGCGCATGTCGGCGGCCATCAGCGCCACGGCAGCCGGAGCCGGCGCTTCAGCAGCTGGCGGGAGGGAAGACGGGGAGTTGGGCTGCACGCTGGGCTCGTCGGATCAGCGCGGATTATAGAAAGTGTGTCGGCCGCACGGGCGGAGTCGGCGCAAAAGAGGCCTGCATGCTAGAATCTTCGGCTCTGCGGGTTTTGCAGGGCTGCCGTGCCGTGGTTCCCCGGCACGGGCAGTGAACGAGGTAGAGAAGAGAGGGCCGCCTTCGGCGGCCGAACTGAAAGGGCTGATATGTACGCGGTCATAAAAACCGGTGGCAAGCAATACAAGGTTGCTGCTGGCGAAAAGATCAAAATAGAACAGATTGCTGCGGATGTTGGCCAAGAGATCACGATCGACCAGGTGTTGGCCATTGGTGCCGGCGCCGATCTGAAGGTCGGGACTCCCTTGGTAGCGGGCGCAAGCGTGGTGGCCACCGTCGTGGCTCATGGTAGGCATGACAAGGTGCGCATCTTCAAGATGCGCCGTCGCAAGCATTATCAAAAGCGGCAAGGTCATCGCCAGAACTTCACCGAGATTCAAATCGGTGCGGTGAACGCGTAACGCGTGCCGTAAACCAGTCAAGGAGCTAAACCATGGCACAGAAAAAGGGCGGCGGTTCGACACGAAACGGCCGCGACTCACAACCGAAGATGCTCGGCGTGAAGGTGTTCGGCGGCCAGAAGATTCCGGCCGGCTCGATCATCGTGCGCCAGCGCGGCACCAAGTTCCATGCCGGCTCGAACGTCGGCATCGGCAAGGACCACACGCTGTTCGCGCTGGTCGACGGCGAAGTCAGCTACGCCGTCAAGGGCCCGCGCAACCGCCAGACGGTCTTCGTCAAGGCGCTCTGAGCGGACGCACGCGACGCGCCGCTGCAAAGCGGCTCGCAGCACACCGAAGCCCCGGCCTGCCCGGGGCTTCGTTCTTTCCGGCCACGCCGTAACATCGGGTCCTCACCCGACCCAGCACCATGAAATTTGTTGACGAAGCGACGATCGATGTCGTCGCCGGCGACGGCGGCAACGGCTGCATGAGCTTTCGGCGCGAGAAGTTCCTTCCGTTCGGCGGCCCGAACGGCGGCGACGGCGGCCGCGGCGGCAGCGTCTATGCGATGGGCGACCGCAACCTGAACACGCTGATCGACTTCCGCTACGCGCGCCGCCACGAGGCGCGGCGCGGCGAGAACGGGCGCGGCTCCGACCAGTACGGCGCGGCCGCCGACGACATCGTGCTGCGCATGCCGATGGGCACCGTGATCACCGACCTCGAGACGAACCAGGTCGTCGCCGAGTTGCTGGTGCCGGACGAGAAGGTGCTGATCGTCAAGGGCGGCGATGGCGGATTCGGCAACCTGCATTTCAAGACCAGCACGAACCGCGCGCCGCGCCAGAAAACGCCGGGCTGGCCGGGCGAGCAGCGCAAGCTGCAACTCGAACTCAAGGTGCTCGCCGACGTCGGCCTGCTGGGCATGCCGAACGCCGGCAAGTCGTCGCTGATCACCGCGATCTCGAACGCGCGGCCAAAGATCGCCGACTACCCGTTCACGACCCTGCACCCGAATCTCGGCGTCGTGCGTGTCGCGGCGGAGCAGAGCTTTGTCGTTGCCGACATTCCCGGCTTGATCGAAGGCGCGTCCGAAGGCGCAGGCCTCGGCCACCTGTTCCTGCGTCACCTGCAGCGCACGCACCTGCTGCTGCATCTCGTCGACTTCGCGCCGTTCGACGAATCGGTCGACCCGGTCGCGCAGGCCAAGGCGATCGTCGGCGAGCTGAAGAAGTACGACGAGGCACTGTTCGAGAAGCCGCGCTGGCTGGTGTTGAACAAGATCGACATGGTGCCGGTCGAGGAACGCGAGCAGCGCGTCAAGGACTTCGTCAAGCGCTTCAAGTGGAAAGGCCCGGTGTTCCAGATCTCGGCGCTGACTCGCGAAGGCTGCGAGCCGCTGATCCGTGCGATCTACAAGCATGTCGCGACGCTGAAGAACGTCGTGCCGGACGATCCCGATCCGCGCTTCGACCCGGCGCCGGCGAGCAGCGACAACCCATGAGTGCCGCGCTGAAGAATGCGCGCCGCATCGTCGTCAAGGTCGGCTCCAGTCTGGTGACGAACGAAGGCCGCGGCGTCGATGCCGCGGCGGTCGGCAATTGGTGCCGGCAGATGGCTGCGCTCGCTGCGCAAGGCCGCGAGGTCGTGATGGTCTCGAGCGGGGCGATCGCCGAGGGCATGAAGCGCCTCGGCTGGGCCGTGCGGCCGAAGGAGGTTCACGAACTGCAGGCCGCCGCCGCGGTCGGTCAGATGGGGCTGGCGCAGATCTATGAATCGAAGCTGCGCGAGCACGGCATGGGCAGCGCGCAGGTGCTGCTGACGCACGCCGACCTCGCCGACCGGGAGCGCTATCTGAATGCGCGCTCGACCTTGCTGACCTTGCTGTCGCACCGGGTCATTCCGGTGATCAACGAGAACGACACGGTGGTTGTCGACGAGATCAAGTTCGGCGACAACGACACGCTCGGCGCGCTGGTCGCGAACCTGGTCGATGCCGATGCGCTGGTGATCCTGACCGACCAGCGCGGCCTGTACTCGGCCGACCCGCGCAAGGACCCGGATGCCCGCTTCATCGGCGAGGCCCGCGCCGGCGCGCCCGAACTCGAGCGCATGGCCGGCGGGGCCGGATCGAATCTCGGCCGCGGCGGCATGTTGACGAAGATCCTGGCTGCCAAACGGGCTGCGAGCAGCGGCACGAGCACCGTGATTGCGTACGGGCGCGAGAGCGATGTGCTGATCCGGCTGGCCGACGGCGAGGCGATCGGCACCGCGCTGATCGCGCCGACGCAAAAGCTCGCGGCGCGCAAGCAGTGGATGGCCGACCATCTGCAGCTGCGCGGTACGGTGATCGTCGATGCCGGGGCGGCGGGCAAGGTGCGGGACGAAGGCAAGAGCCTGCTGCCGATCGGCGTGACCGAGGTGCAGGGCGAGTTCCATCGCGGCGACGTCATCGCGGTGCGCGGCCCGGATGGCACCGAGCTCGCGCGCGGGCTGGCGAACTACGCGAGCAGCGAGGCCCGGCTGATCGCGCGTCGCCCATCGGCCGAGTTCGAGAAGCTGCTCGGCTACACGGCCGAGCCGGAGCTGATCCACCGCGACAATCTGGTGCTGACGTAGTCGGCAGCAGACTGCCGCGAAGGATCGATCAGTCGGGCGCTTTCCCGATGACCGACGCGTCGGGAATCGACTCGGCCGGATGCTGCGGATCGTCGTGCGGTGGCGGCCCATCGTCGCGATGGTGTGGCCGCATCCCGGAGCGCAAATAGCGGTTGTGATGCGCGCCGCGCGGCAGGAAGCGCGCGAGCTCGGTGAGCGCCATCTGGTAGACATCGCGCTTGAACTCGATCACCAGCTCGAGTGGCACCCAGTATTCGTTCCAGCGCCAGGCGTCGAACTCGGGGTGGTCGGTGGCACGCAGGTTCATGTCGCTGTCGCGACCGACGAGCTGCAGCAAGAACCAGATCTGCTTCTGGCCGCGGTAGTGGCCGCGTGCGTCGCGGCGGATGAAGTGATCGGGCACCTCGTAGCGCAACCAGTCGCGTGTGCGCGCGACGATGCGCACATGCTCGGGGACGAGGCCCACTTCTTCATGGAGCTCGCGGTACATCGCCTGCTCGGGCGTCTCGCCGTATTTGATGCCCCCTTGCGGGAACTGCCAGGAATGGGTGCGGATCCGTTTGCCCCAGAACACCTGGTTTCTCTGGTTGAGCAGGACGATGCCGACGTTGGGTCTGAACCCTTCACGGTCGAGCATAATCAACCCCAATTCATTCGTTGAATTCATTATTACACCGGCGTGACGGGATTCAACCCCTGCGGTTTCCCTCAGCGCACAGCGGGCCGCACGGCTCTGCCGGCGCCGCGCTCCGCCGGCCTTCCGTCACGCCTCAAAGCACGCTCTGCACGCCGCATGAAAGCATCCCAGTTCTTCATCTCCACGCTCAAGGAGGCGCCTGCCGACGCCGAGATCACGAGCCACCAATTGATGATGCGGGCCGGCTTCATCAAGCGGCTCGGCGCGGGCATCTACAGCTACATGCCGATGGGCTTGCGCGTGATCCGCAAGATCGAGGCGATCATTCGCGAAGAGATGAATCGCGCCGGCGGCATCGAGTTGCTGATGCCGGTCGTGCAGCCGGCCGAGCTCTGGCAGGAGACCGGTCGGTTCCAGAAATACGGGCCCGAGCTGCTGCGCGTCAAGGACCGGCACGACCGTGACTTCGTGATCCAGCCGACCAGCGAGGAAGTCATCACCGACATCGCGCGCCAGGAACTGCGCAGCTACCGCGCACTGCCGAAGAATTTCTATCACATCCAGACCAAGTTCCGCGACGAACGCCGGCCGCGCTTCGGCGTGATGCGCGGGCGCGAGTTCACGATGAAGGACGCGTACTCGTTCGATCGCGATGTCGCGGCGGCGAGCAAGAGCTACGACCAGATGTTCGCCGCCTACACGCGCATCTTCGAGCGCATGGGTCTGCAATTCCGCGCGGTGGCTGCCGACAACGGCTCGATCGGCGGCGTGCGCTCGCACGAGTTTCAGGTCATCGCCGACACCGGCGAAGACGCGATCGTCTACTGCCCCGATTCCGACTACGCCGCCAACATCGAGATGGCCGAAGCGCTCGCGCCGGCCGCGCCGCGCGCCGCGCCGCGCGCCGCGCTCGTGAAGACGCCGACGCCGGGCAAGGCCACCTGCGAGGATGTCGCCGAGCTGCTTGGCGTGCCGCTGCAGACCACCGTGAAGTCGCTGGTGCTCGCGACCGACGACACCAACGCGGCCGGCGATGTGCTCGGCACGACGATCTGGTTGCTGCTGGTGCGCGGCGACCATGTGCTCAACGAGATCAAGGCGAGCAAGCTGCCGGGCCTGACGAACGGCTTCCGCTTCGCGACGGCTGCCGAGATCGACGCACACTTCGGCTGCAAGCCCGGCTATCTCGGGCTGATCGGCCAGAGGCAGGCCGTGAAGGTGATCGCGGACCGCACGGTGGCTTCGATGAGCGACTTCATCTGCGGCGCGAACGAGGCCGACTTCCACTACACCGGCGTCAACTGGGGCCGCGATGTGCCCGAGCCCGATCTGGTCGCCGACATCCGCAATGTCGTTGCCGGCGATCCGTCGCCCGATGGCCGCGGCGTGCTGGCGATCCAGCGCGGCATTGAGGTCGGCCATGTCTTCCTGCTCGGCGCGTACTACAGCGAGAAGATGAACGCGACCTATCTCGACGAAGGCGGCAAGCCGCAGCTGATGCAGATGGGCTGCTACGGCATCGGCGTCACGCGCCTGCTGGGCGCTGCGATCGAGCAGAATTTCGACGAGCGCGGCATCGTCTGGCCGGCCGCGATCGCGCCGTTCACGGTCGTGATCTGTCCGATCGGCTACGATCGCTCGGCCGATGTTCGGGCCGCGGCCGACAAGCTGCTCGCCGAACTGCAGGAGGCCGGCATCGACGTGCTGCTCGACGACCGCGGCGAGCGCCCGGGCGCGATGTTCGCCGACTGGGAACTGGTCGGCGTGCCGCATCGCGTCGTGCTTTCGGACCGCGGCCTGAAGGAGGGCAAGGCCGAGTACCAGGGCCGTCGCGATGCGCAAGCCAGCGCGATCGCGATTGCCGACATGCTGTCTTCATTGAAGGCCAAGCTCGCCGGATGAGCGGCACTCTCTCCCGCCTCGGGGGAGCGCGGCGCCGTCTGACCGCCGCCGCGATGCTGAGCCCGCTCGCCGCGCTGCTGCCCGATCGCGCTTTCGCCGGCGCGCAAGTCGAGGAGCCGCTCGCGAACGCGGTGCGATCCGCGCTGTATGCCGCCGTCAACGACAGCGCGCCGCCGAAGCCGCAGTTCGACACGATGGACGCACGGCTGAACTATCTGCGCTGGCTCGGCGAAATGAGCAGCCGGCTGCGCAGGCGCGAATCCGAGCACCTGCGGCGCGTCGAGTTTCTCGAGGCTGCGTGGTACGAGAGCACGCGCGCCGGGCTCGAGCCGGCGCTGCTGCTCGGGCTGATCCAGGTCGAGAGCGGGTTCCGCAAGTACGCGGTCAGCATCGCCGGCGCGCGCGGCTATATGCAGGTGATGCCGTTCTGGGCGCGCCTGATCGGCGACGGCGACGTGGCCCGGCTGTTCCACATGCAGACCAACCTGCGCTTCGGTTGCGTGATCCTGCGCCACTACCTCGACCTGGAGCGCGGCGACCTGTACCTGGCGCTCGGCCGCTACAACGGCAGTCGCGGCCGGCCGGAGTATCCCAGCGCGGTGTTCGCGTCGCAGCGGCAGTGGCTCTACAAGCCGTCGGTGGCCTGAGCCGCTACAGGCCGGTCCAGGCCTTCGGCGCGGCGCCCGCAATGCCGAGCAGCGCGAGCACGCGCTCGACGCCGTCGTCGACGATCTCGTCGATGCTTTGCGGGCGGTGGTAGAACGCCGGCAGCGGCGGGAAGATCACGCCGCCCATCTCGGTCACGCTCGTCATGTTGCGCAGGTGTGCGAGGTTGAACGGCGTCTCGCGCACCATCAGCACGAGTCGACGGCGCTCCTTCAGCATGACATCGGCGGCGCGCGTCAGCAGGTTGTCCGAGAGGCCGAGCGCGACCGCCGCGAGCGTGCGCATCGAGCACGGCGCGATCACCATCGCGTCGGTCGCGAACGAGCCACTGGCGATGGGCGCGCCGATGTCGGCCGGGTTGTAGGCGTGATCGGCGAGCGCCTCCAGCGCGCGGCGGTCGAGCCCGAGTTCGTGATGCACGCTCAGCACGCCGGCCGGGCTGACGACCAGATGCGTCTGCGCGCCCTGGGCCTTCAGCCGCTGCAGCAAGCGCACCGCATACACCGCGCCGGTGGCGCCGGTGATGCCGACGATGACGCGCTGGCTGGCGGCGGCGATCAAGCGGTGGTCAGCAGGGGCTGCAGTTCACCGGCCTGGTACATCTCCATCATGATGTCCGAGCCGCCGACGAACTCGCCGTTGACGTACAGCTGCGGGATCGTCGGCCACTGCGCGTAGTCCTTGATGCCCTGGCGAATCTCTTCGTCCTCGAAGACGTTGACGGTCTTCATGTCGGTCACGCCGCAGGCCTTCAGCACCTGCACGGCGCGGCCCGAGAAACCGCACTGCGGGAATTGCGCGGTGCCCTTCATGAACAGCACCACGCGGTTGCCCTTGACGATGTCGTCGATGCGTTGTTGGACGTCACTCATGATTGCTCTGGCTCGTGGAAATGGGGAACACGGGACTTTATACGGCAACCGGCGCTCGCCTGCGGCGGCTGCCGAGCAAGGCCCCGCGCCGCGGCCGGGCTCAGCCTCTAGAACGAGTACGAGATGCCGAGCTGGATCAACGGCGTCATCCGCAGGTCGCGGACCAGGTCGTCCAGCGTCGGGCCGTTGCTGCCGCTTCGACCCAAGCGCCCAGCGCCGGCGGGGCCCTGCCCGACAATGCCGAGGTCGGCGCTGAAGGCCCAGCCGCCGCGCGCCGATAGCCCCGTATAGCCGACGCCGAGATAGGGCAGGGTCGCGTTGTCGCTCGCCGACTCGCCGCCGTACGACGTCGGCGCGCGACCGATCGACCTGCTGGCGATGCTGAAGGCGCTTCCTCCGCTCGCCAGGCCGGGTTGGCCGGTGCTCGGCACCGAGCGCGGTCCGAAGATCAGCCCGCTGGTCGCACGCAGGCCGCCGAGCTGGTTCGGCCCGGTCAGCGAGCGGCTGAAGTAGTAGTCGCCCATCAGGCTGGCGCTGCTGAGCTTGACGGCCGGGCCTTCGACACCGAGCCGCCACGGATCGCTGCTCGTGGTGAGCGACAGCCGGCCCTGCCAGCGTGCCCACGGTGGTTGCTGTGTCGAGGCGGCTGCCAGACCGTCGCCGTCGGCGCCCATCGCGGGCTTCAGGGGCAGCGCGGCCAGTGCCGCGGCGAACATCCATGCGGTATTGCGCATCGCAGGCTCCTTTCGAAGACCAGGTCCGGCAGCACGGCAGCGTTGCCGCCGCGCGAGTTCATGCTACGCCGTTGGGGACGATTCGTGTTGCGTTTGACGCCAAGCCGACTCCCCGATCCGGGTGGCCGCCGTGACCTGGGTCACGGGCCTCGCCGGCCACCGGTGCAACGCGGCCGGCCGCCCAGATCCTGCCGCGTGACGATGGCGCTGAAGCCGTGTTCGCGCAACAGCGCCTGCACCGCATCGGCCTGGTCGTAACCGTGCTCCAGCAACAGCCGGCCGCCGGGTTCGAGCCGCGCCGGCGCGCCGGCGACGATCGCGCGCAAGGCGTCGAGGCCGTCGCCGCCGGGGGTCAGCGCGAGGGTCGGCTCGTGCCGCAAGGCGGCGAGGTGCGGATCGCTGCCGGCGATGTAGGGCGGGTTGCTCAGCGCGAGATCGAAGCGGCGGCCTTCGAGCGGGCTCCACCAGGCGCCTTGCAGCAGCGCGATCTCCAGGCCGAGGCGCGCCGCGTTCGCGCGCGCGACGCCGAGCGCGGCGGCGCTGATGTCGGTCGCGAGCACGTCGGCAGCCGGGCACGCGTGCTTGACAGCGAGTGCGATCGCGCCGCTGCCGGTGCCGAGGTCGACGACGCGGCGGCGCAGGCCCACCGGGGCTGCCGACAGCAGTTCGATCGCCCAGTTGACCAGCACTTCGGTGTCCGGCCGCGGCACCAGCACGTTCGCGTCGACCTGCAGCACGAGCCCGTGGAACTCCGCCTCGCCGACCAGGTGCGCGAGCGGCTCGCCGGCCGCATGGCGCGCGAACAGCGCGCGCAGCACGCCGAGCTGCGCCGCGTCGAGGGGCGCATCGTCGTGCGCCGCCAGCCAGCTGCGCGGGCGCGCGAGCACGTGGCAAAGCAGCCACTGTGCATCGAGACGGTCGACGCCGGCGGCCTTGGCCTCGACGAGCAGCGCCGCGATCGTCGCCGGACCGCTCATGCCTCGCCGCTCTCGAGCGCCGCCAGCTGCTCGGCGGCCTGCGCCGCCTGCAGCGCTTCGGTCACGTCGTCGAGGTCGCCGTCGAGGATCAGCTGCAGCTTGTACAGCGTCAGGTTGATGCGGTGATCGGTCAGGCGCCCTTGCGGAAAGTTGTAGGTGCGGATCCGGTCGCTGCGATCGCCGCTGCCGATCAGGCCCTTGCGCGTCGCTGCCTCCTTCGCCGCACGCTCGTTGCGCTCCTTGTCGCGCAGCCGCGCGGTCAGCACCGCGAGTGCCTTGGCCTTGTTGCGGTGCTGCGAGCGGTCGTCCTGGCACTCGGCCACGATGCCGGTCGGCAGGTGCGTGATGCGGATCGCGCTGTCGGTCTTGTTGACGTGCTGGCCGCCGGCGCCGCTGGCGCGGAAGGTGTCGATGCGCAGGTCGGCCGGGTTCAACGTCAGCTCCTCGGCCTCGTCGGGCTCGGGCAGCACCGCGACCGTGCAGGCGCTGGTGTGAATGCGGCCCTGCGTTTCGGTCACCGGCACGCGCTGCACGCGGTGGCCGCCAGACTCGAACTTGAGCCGCGCGTACACGTCGTCGCCCTCGATCCGGAGCACCACTTCCTTGTAGCCGCCGAGGTCGCTGACGCTCTCGCTCAGCAGTTCGCTGCGCCAGCCGCGGCGTTCACAGTGGCGCAGGTACATGCGCGCGAGGTCGGCGGCGAACAGTGCCGATTCGTCGCCGCCGGTGCCGGCGCGAATTTCGACGAAGGCGTTGCGCGCGTCGTCGGGGTCGCGCGGCAGCAGCGCGGTCTGCAGTTCGAGCTGCAGGCGCTCGATATCGGCGTGCGCCTCGGCGATCTCCTGCTGCGCCAGCTCGGCCATGTCGGGTGCATGTTCGGATTCGGCCAGCATCTGCTGCGCGTCGGCCAGATCGCGCTCGCGCTGCTCGAAACGCCGGAAACGGCCGACCAGCCCGGCCACCTCGGCGTGCTCGCGCGAGAGCTCGCGGTAGCGCTTCATGTCGCGCGCGACGCTCGGATCGGCGAGCAGCGCGTCGAGCTCGGAGCCACGCAGCGCGAGGCGCTCGAATTGCTGGCGGAGGGAGTCTTTCATGCAGCGGCCGGAAGGGTGGAGAAGGCCACGGAGCGGCACGCGTGGCGACCACGCACGACGGCTCCGCGAATGGCGGAGGGTCGCGTGTCGCTAGTGGCGATCGAGCGGGCGACCGAGCGGAAGGGCGAGCGGCGGCTCGAGCGGGTCGTCGGCCAGCGCCGCCCGCGTGCTCTGCCGCAGGAACAGACGCGACACGGTCTGCGCGAGCTGCGCACGGTGCTCGCCGTCGGCCGCGTGCAGCTCGGCCAGCGTGCCGTGCAGCATCTTCTGCGTCAGCCCGCGCGACAGCGCTTCGAGCACGGCGTCGATGTCCTCGCCCTTTGCGAGCAGCTTGCGCGCGCGTGCGATCTCGGTCGCGCGCCAGTCGTCGGCCTGCGAATGCAGCGCCTGGATCAGCGGCACCGAGCCGCGCTGGTCGAGCCAGTGCACGAAGCTCTGGACGCCGGTCTCGATGATCGCCTCGGCCTGCTCGACGGCGGCCTGGCGCTTCTCGCCGGCGGTCTGCACCAGCGTCGACAGGTCGTCGACGGTGTAGAGATACACGTCGGACAGGCGCGCGACCTCGGGTTCGATGTCGCGCGGCACCGCGAGGTCGACCATGAACATCGGCCGGTGCTTGCGCTGCTTCAACGCACGCTCGACCGCGCCCAGCCCGATGATCGGCAGGCTGCTCGCGGTGCACGAGATCACGGTGTCGAATTCGGCCAGCCGAGCGGGCAGGTCGGCCAGGCGCATGGCCTCGGCGCCGAAGCGGCCGGCCAGGCGCTCGCCGCGCTCCAGTGTGCGGTTCGCGACCGCCATCGCGCGCGGGTTGCGCGCCGCGAAATGCGTCGCGACCAGCTCGATCATCTCGCCGGCGCCGACGAACAGCACCTTGTTCTCGCGCAGGTCTTCGAACAGCTGCGACGCGAGCCGCACGGCGGCGGCGGCCATGCTGATCGAATGCGCGCCGATCTCGGTCGCGCTGCGCACTTCCTTCGCGACCGCGAACGAGCGCTGGAACATCTGGTGCAGCGAGCCGCCCAGGGTGCCGGCCGTCTCGGCCTCGCGCACCGCCTGCTTCAGCTGGCCGAGGATCTGCGGTTCGCCCAGCACCATCGAATCGAGGCCGCTGGCGACGCGGAACGCGTGCCGCGCCGCGGCACCGCCCTCGAGCACATAGGCATGCTCGCGCAGCACGTGGCTGGAGACGCCGCCGACGCCGGCCAGCCAGTCGACCGCCGGGCTCACGAGCCCGGCTTGCGCGCCGACATACAGCTCGGTCCGGTTGCAGGTCGAGACGATCGCGACCTCGCTGACACGCTGCAGGCGCTGGCGAAACGCCTGCAGCGTCGGCGCCAGTTGCTCCGGCGAGAACGCGAACCGGCCGCGCAGATCGACGGGCGCGGTGGTGTGGTTCAGGCCGAGGGCGAAGACGCTCATGGTTCAGATTATAAAATCGGCCGCGCCGGGCGGCGCTTGATGCGCATCAGAGCCCTTGGCCCGCGACCCGCGCCGTGCCCCGCGCCTCACGAAAGACATCCGATTGGGCCCCACCGCCGCCCTCTGGCACCTGCTGAACTTCTTCGCGCCCGCGCTCGGCGTCGGGCTGATGGCCGCCGGGTTCGCCAAGCTGCTGTGGCGGCGCGAGCTGAAGAGCGTCGGCTGGAAGCGTCTCGCGCTGTCGGCGACGGCCGGCTGCGCGGTGGTGCTGATCGCCGGGCTGGTGATCTTCGGTCACGACGGCAAGATCGCGACGTATGCGGCGATGGTCGGCGTGTGCGCGCTGACGCTGTGGTGGGTCGGCTTCGGCCCGCTCAGGCGCTGAACGGCATCACGGCGCGATCGCTTCGGCCTCGCGCTGCACAACTTCGCCGCGCAACGAGTGCGCGTTGACCTCGGTGATCGTCACGTCGAGCATCTGGCCGATCAGCCGCGCCGAATTCGGCCCGCCCTGGAAACTCACCATGCGGTTGCACTCGGTGCGGCCGCTCAGCTCGTTCGGATCCTTGCGTGACGGCCCCTCGACCAGCAGCCGCTGCACCGTGCCCAGGCGCGACGCGCTGATGCGCCGCGCGCTGTCGGTGATCGCCTGCTGCAGCCGGTGCAGGCGCTTGAGCTTATCGGCCTGCGGCGTCGCATCGGTCAGGTTCGCCGCCGGCGTGCCCGGGCGCGGGCTGTAGACGAAGCTGAAGCTGTCGTCGAAGCCGACGTCGTCGATCAGCTTCATCATCTGCTCGAAATCGGCCTCGGTCTCGCCCGGAAAGCCGACGATGAAATCGCTCGACATCGAGATGCCGGGCCGCACCGCGCGCAGCTTGCGCACCGTGCTCTTGTATTCCATCGCGGTGTAGCCGCGCTTCATCGCCATCAGGATGCGGTCGCTGCCGTGCTGGACCGGCAGGTGCAGGTGGTTCACGAGCTGCGGCAGCTTCGCGTAGGCGTCGATCAGGCGTTGCGTGAACTCGTTCGGGTGGCTGGTCGTGTAGCGGATGCGTGCGATGCCCGGGATCTCGGCGACGTATTCGAGCAGCAGCGCGAAATCGGCGAGTTCGGCGCTGGCGCCCATCTTGCCGCGATACGCATTCACGTTCTGCCCCAGCAGCGTCACTTCCTTGACGCCCTGGTCCGCCAGGCCGGCGACCTCGACCAGCACATCGTCGAACGGGCGCGAGACCTCTTCGCCGCGCGTGTACGGCACGACGCAATAGCTGCAGTACTTCGAGCAGCCTTCCATGATCGAGACGAACGCGGTCGCGCCCTCGACGCGCGCCGGCGGCAGGTGGTCGAACTTCTCGATCTCGGGGAAGCTGATGTCGACCTGCGGGCGCATCTGCCGTTCGCGCTGGGTCAGCATCTCGGGCAGGCGGTGCAGGGTCTGCGGGCCGAACACGAGGTCGACATACGGCGCGCGCTCGAGGATCGCCGCACCTTCCTGGCTCGCGACGCAGCCGCCCACACCGATCAGCACGCCCTTGCCCTTCAGGTGCTTGACGCGGCCGAGGTCGCTGAAGACCTTCTCCTGCGCCTTTTCGCGCACCGAGCAGGTGTTGAACAGGATCAGGTCGGCCTCGTCGACGTTCGTCGTCGGCTCGTAGCCCTGCGCGGCGTGGAGCACGTCGGCCATCTTGCCCGAGTCGTACTCGTTCATCTGGCAGCCGAAAGTCTTGATGAAGACCTTCTTGCTATCGGCACTCATTGGTGCACCCTACGGCCTGCGGCCGGTCCCGCCAAGCGGGAATGAGCCCCTTCGGGCGGCCGGGCGAGGCTCATGGCTTGACCCAGCCCATCGTCGAGGTATCGAAGGACCAGGTCTGGGCTTCTTCGAGCGTCGTCGGCCAGGGTCGGATCGCGGCCTCGTCGGCGGTCAGGATCCACACGTCGCGCAGCTGGGCGCCGCCGAGGTCGACCGTGTAGTGCACGAGCCACTTCTGGCCGGCCAGCGAGGCCGCCATCACGATCCTGCCCTGCTGGTCGCGCACGCGCGAACCGGGGCTGAGCGTGACCGCCTTGCCGTTCAGCGTCAGGTTCGGGTAGGCGCCGAAGACCGCCGCGGCGCGCAAGGTGTTCTGCGGAAAGGAGCGCACCTGCGCCGCGACCGGGGCATTCAGACCGACCGCGACGATCGCGGCCAGCGCACAGCGGTACATGGTGTTCATCCAGTGGCTGTCGAAGTGGGAAGGGCACGATTTTACCGTGCAGCCCTATCGTGCAGCGCGGCGGGCGTACGATGCGTGCCCGCCTCGTGTTTCGCCTGTGGAGCCTCCCATGTTCGGCATCGCTGACTACCCCTCGTTCGTCGTCGCCGTGATCGTGTTCCTGATGATCCCGGGGCCCGGCAATCTCGCGTTGATCACGTCGACCGGCAAGGGCGGGCTGCGCGGCGGCTTCGCCTGCACCTTCGGCGTGATCGCCGGCGACCAGGTGCTGATGTGGCTGGCGGTCGCCGGCGTCGCGGCGCTGCTCAGCGCCTACCCGCCGGCGTTCCACGCGGTGCAGTGGCTCGGCGCCGCTTACC
The DNA here is from genome assembly GCF_056400745.1 of Rhizobacter sp. P5_A1. Taxonomy (NCBI): domain Bacteria; kingdom Pseudomonadati; phylum Pseudomonadota; class Betaproteobacteria; order Burkholderiales; family Sphaerotilaceae; genus Rhizobacter; species Rhizobacter sp. P5_A1. Next base: position 41,376 of record NZ_JBFUKR010000028.1, on the reverse strand, counting down.
TCGCCTGGCTGGGTCTGCGCATGATCCTGGCGAAGGCCGGCGCGAAGCCGGTGCTCGAGATCAAGCCGCACCACTATTTCCGGCAGGCACTGTTCATCACCTTGCTGAACCCGAAGGCGATCGTGTTCTACATGGCCTTCTTCCCGCTGTTCGTCGACCCGGCGCGGCACCAGGGCTTGCTGACCTTCGGCGTGATGGCCGCGACGATCGCGGTGCTGACCTTCCTCTACGGCCTGGTCGTCGTGCTGCTGACGCACCGCCTGGCCGAGCGGCTGCGCGCGAACCCGAAGGTGTCGAGCACCTTGCAGAAGCTTGCCGGCGTGTTCCTGATCGGCTTCGGCGTCAAGCTGGCGCTGTCGCGCTGAGCAGGGTTCCGCTGACTTCGCCGAGGCCGATGCGCGGCAGCCCCGGGCGCTCGCACCAGCCGCGCAGGACGATCGTGTCGCCGTCCTGCATGAAGCTGCGTTCCTCGCCGTTCGGCAGCGGAAACGCCTGCCTGCCGCCGAGCGAGAGCTCCATCAGCGAGCCGGCCTGATCCGCCTGCGGACCCGACAGCGTGCCGGTGCCGAGCAGGTCGCCGCTGCGCAGGTTGCAGCCGGTCACGGTGTGGTGCGTGACGAGTTGCGCGAGCGTCCAGTAGGCGCTGTCGGCCGCGTTGGTTCGCGACAGCCGCAGCGCAGGCTCGCCGGCCTCGCGCATTCGCGCGGTCTGCAGCCAGGCTTCGAGCGTGATGTCGAGCGCGCCGTGCGCGCGGTTCGCGACCGAGTCGAGGTACGGCAAGGGCTGCGGGTCGCCGTCGGGCCGTGTGAAGGCGCGGCGGTACGGCGCGAGCGCCTCCATCGTGACGACCCACGGCGACAGCGTCGTCGCGAAGTTCTTCGACAGGAACGGCCCGAGCGGCTGGTACTCCCAGGGCTGGATGTCGCGCGCCGACCAGTCGTTCAGCAGGCACACGCCGAACAGATGCGTCTCGGCGGCATCGATCCCGATCGGCTCGCCGAGCGCGTTGCCCGGACCGATGAACGCGCCGAGCTCGACCTCGTAGTCGATGCGCTGGCTCGCGCCGAAAACCGGCGCATCGGCGGCGCCCTTGATCTGGCCGCGCGGCCGCCTGAAGCGCTGGCCGCTGACGCCGATCGACGAGGCGCGGCCGTGGTAGCCGATCGGCACCCACTTGTAGTTCGGCAGCAGCGGGTTGTCGGGGCGGAACAGCTTGCCGATCGTCGTCGCGTGGTGCACGCTGGTGTAGAAGTCGGTGTAGTCGCCGATCGCGCAGGGCACGCTCATCTCGGCCTCAAGCTGCGGCAGCAGCGCGGTCTGCAACGCGGCTTGCCGGGTACTGCCTTCGGCGAGGGCCGCCGACAGCGCCTCGCGCAGCGCACCGCGCGAGGCCGCGGGCTGCGCCATCAAGGTGTTCAGATCGCCGGCCGCGAGCGGCGCGAGCAGGCCGCCGATCGGCGCGCTCCATGGGCCTGCGTCGAGCGCGAGCTTCAGGTCCAGCACCTGATCGCCGATCGCGACGCCGATGCGCCACGGCGCCTCGCTGCCGGCGTGGCGAAAGCGCCCATACGGCAGGTTCTGGATCGGGAAGTCGGCCGTGGCCGCGTTCGCCGAGGCGACCCAGCTGCGCCGTTGCGGGTCGTGCGTGGCGTCGAGCATCATGGTGCGAAGCGATCCTGCAGGCCGGCCCAGCAGTCGGCGTAGTGCTTGTCGAGTTGCGGGCTCTGCAGCGCGAACTCGGTCGGGATGAACCGGTAGCGGCTCTCGAACATGAAGGCCAGCGTGTGGTCGAGCTTCTGCGGCGACAGCGCCGCCTGGCTCGCGCGCCCGAAGGCCTCTTCGTCGGGCCCGTGCGGCACCATGCAGTTGTGCAGGCTCGCGCCGCCGGGCTTGAAGCCTTCGGGCTTGGCGTCGTAGGCGCCGTAGACCAGGCCCATGAACTCCGACATCAGGTTGCGGTGGTACCAGGGCGGGCGGAAGGTGTCTTCCATCACCAGCCAGCGCGGCGGGAAGATCACGAAGTCGCAGTTCGCGGTGCCCGGCGTGTCGCTCGGCGAGGTCAGCACCGTGAAGATCGACGGGTCGGGGTGATCGAAGCTGATCGAGCCGATCGTCATGAAATTCGCGGTGTCGTACTTCACCGGCGCGAGGTTGCCGTGCCACGCGACGACGTTGAACGGCGAGTGCTTCATCGGCGCGCGCCACAGGCGGCCGCCGAACTTCTTGATCACTTCGTAGTCGCCCGCGGCGTCTTCGAAGGCCGCCACCGGCGCCTGGAAGTCGCGCGCGTTCGCCAGGCCGTTCGAGCCGATCGGCCCGAGCTCGGGCAGGCGGAACTGCGCACCGTAGTTCTCGCAGAGGTAGCCGCGCGAAGCACCGTCGAGCAGCTCGACCTTGAACGCAACGCCGCGCGGCAGCAGCGCGATCTCGCCGGGCTTCACCTCCAGCACGCCCATCTCGGTGACGAGGCGCAGCGCGCCCTGCTGCGGCACCAGCAGCATCTCGCCGTCGGCGTTGACGACGGCGCGCCGCTGCATCGAGCGGTTCGCCAGGTACAGGTGGGCCGCGATGCCCGTCTGCGCCTCGGCGTCGCCGTTCGCGCACAAGGTGCGGATGCCGTCGACGAAGTCGCCCTCGGTGGCGCCGACGGGAATCGGATTCCAGCGCATTGGCTCCGGCGCGAGCGCGGCGCCCGCGTCGGCGCCGGTGCGCCACAAGGGCTGCGCGTAGGCCTCGTAGCGGCCCGACACGACCGACGGCTGGCGCCGGTACAGCCAGGTGCGCCGGTTCTGATGGCGCGGTGCGGTGAACGCGGTGCCCGAGAGCAGCTCGGGGTAGAGCGCCAGCGGCGGCCGCTGCGGGCTGTTGCGGCCCCGCGGCAACGCGCCGGGCACGGCCTCGCTCGCGTATTCGTTGCCGAAGCCGGTCTGGTAGTTCAAGGGCGTGGCGGTCATGGTGGTCTTCGGGCAGTGTCAGGTTCGCGCCGGCGCGGCGCTGTCGCGCGCCGCGGCCAGTGCCTCACGCAGCACATCGAGCGCGCCGATGTGGTTCGCGAGCAGCAGCACGAGGCGCGCGTTCAGCGCGTGGCTCTCGGCCGGCGCGAGATCGCGGTGCGCGTCGATCAGTGCCGCGTAGAAATCGTCGGGCGCGCCCAGGTGCGGGTCGGTGATCAGCTTCATGGGGGGTGCCTCCGTTCAGCGCAGCGCCAGCGCGCGCCGCAGCGCGCCGTGCAACGCATCGGCCGAGGGCCGGCGCCAGCGTGCGCAGACGTGCTGGTCGGGTCGCAGCAGGTAGACGGTTCCGGGCAGCATGTCGTAGCGTTCGGCGACCAGGCCGTCGTGGTCGACGACGCTGTCGGGCGCCTCGGCGTGCGCCGCCGCCGAACAGGGTCGCACGTGCAGCACCTTCAATGCCGTGAGCCCGAGCGCCGCGCGTTGCAGCAACGCGTCGATTCGGGCGGCGTCGCCGTCGTCGCCGTAGATCAGCGCGGTGAAGTCGTCGCCGAGTTCGCGCAGCAGCCAGCTCTCGCGATCGTCCGAACGCGTGACCGGTGCATCGACGGCGGCCGCGCCGGGCCGCATCCGGCCCTCGAAGTGCGCGCTGTCGGGCGTGTTCAGCGGCGAGCGGGCCAGCGTCGCCGGCACCGACAACCGGCCGCTGTTGACGAGCGTGCGCGCGAACGGGTGCGCGCGCGCCAGATCGAGCACCGCGTCGCGGAACAGGCGGCTGATCTCGGTCTTCGGCGTGATGAAGTCGGTCGCGCGGGTCGAATGCAGGATGTTCTCGTCGGCGGCGTCTTCGCGTTCGCGCGCGTAGCTGTCGAGCAGCGCGTCGCCGGCCTGGCCGCTCACGACCAGCGCGAGTTTCCACGCGAGGTTGTCGGCGTCCTGGATGCCCGAGTTCGCGCCGCGCGCGCCGAACGGCGAGACGCCGTGCGCCGCGTCGCCGGCGAACAGCACGCGGCCGGCGCGGAAGCTTTCGATGCGCGTGCACGCGAAGGTGTAGACGCTGGCCCATTCGAGCTCGAACGGCGCGTCCTTCATCGCGGAGTTCGCGAGCAGCGCGCGCACGCGCGGGATGATGTTCTCGGGCCGCTTCTCGACCTCGGGGTCGGCGTCCCAGCCGAGCTGGAAGTCGATGCGCCAGACGCCGTCGGGCTGCATGTGCAGCAGCACGCTCTGCTTCGGGTGGAAGTCGGGATCGAACCAGAACCAGCGCTCGGCCGGCAGGTCGATCTGCATCTTCACGTCGGCAATCAGGAAGCGGTCGCGGAACACCTGCCCCTGGCTGGGCTGGCCGGTCAGCTCGCGCAAGGTCGAGCGGCTGCCGTCGCAGGCGACGACATGATCGGCGCGCAGACGGTACGGGCCGTCGGGCGTCTCGATCGTCAGCAGCGCGTGATCGGCCTGCGGCTCGATGCCGACGACCTTGTTCATCCAGCGCAGATCGATCAGCGCCAGCTCGGCCGCGCGCTGCGCGAGATAGCCCTCGACGTAGTACTGCTGCAGGTTGATGAACGCCGGCCGAGCATGGCCGGCCTCGGCCAGCAGGTCGAACTGGTAGATCTGCGCGTCGCGGAAGAACACCTTGCCGACCTGCCACGACACGCCCTTGTCGACCATGCGCTGGCCGCAGCCGAGCCGGTCGAAGATCTCGAGCGTGCGCTTCGCGAAGCAGATCGCGCGCGAACCGGTCGACAGCGTGCAGTCGTTGTCGAGCAGCACCACGTGAACGCCGCGCTGCGCGAGGTCGATCGCGAGCGACAGCCCGACCGGCCCCGCGCCGACGATGACGACCGGATGCCGTGCCGCGATCTCCGCGGTTTGGTCTTTGTGCCGTGTGTACGGGAAGCGCAGCGATTGAAAGTCGATCTCGGCGGCCACGGCATCAGCCTTCGAGCGCGTGCCACATCTCGATGTCACGCTGGGCGGTCCAGATGCGCGGGTCGGCGTGGCCGGTGAGTTCGTCGTAGCAGCGCGTCACGTCGAACGGCATGCAGTGGTCGAAGATCACCCAATGCCCGTACTTGGGCCGCAATGCGGCGATGCTGGCCTTGTAGACCGCGTTCAGATCGTTGCCCGCGGCGACGCCGGCCTGCACGCTCGCGCGCACGTCGGCGATGAACCCGGCCGTGCTCGACAGCCCTTCCTGCACCTTCGCTTCGCCGACGAGCGCGGGCCCGCGGCCGGGCACGAGCGCCAGCGGCTTCAGCGCGGCGACGTTCTCGAGGGTCTTCGGCCATTCCTTGAAGTACGCATCGCCGGCGTACGGCGTGGCATCGAACTCGACCAGGTCGCCGCTGAGCAGCGTGCGCTCCTGCGGCAGCCAGACGACCGTGTCGCCCTTGGTGTGGCCGCGGCCGAGCTGCAGCAGCTGGACCTCGAGCTTGCCGAGCCACAGCGTCATCTTGCCGGTGAAGGTCATCGTCGGCCAGGTCATGCCGGGCGGAACGGACTCGACGTTGCTGAACAGCCGCGGGAAGCGGCCTATCTCGCTCGCCTTGTCTTGCTCGCCGCGCTCGACGATCAGGTCGTAGGTGTCCTGGCTCGCGATGATCTGCTGCGGCTGGTAGGCCGAGGCGCCGAGCACGCGCACCGCGTGGTAGTGGGTCAGCACGACGTACTTGATCGGCTTGTCGGTGACCTCGCGGATGCGGCGGATCACGTCGGCCGCCATCGCGGGGGTGGCTTGCGTGTCGGCGACCAGCACCGCGTCGTCGCCGATCACGATGCCGGTGTTCGGATCGCCCTCGGCGGTGTAGGCCCAGGTGTGCTCGGAGAGCTGCGTGAACGAGACCTTCTTCTGTTCGAGGTCGGCCTGGCTGGCGAAGACTTTGGGTTGGCTCATCGGGTTCCTCGATTTCGGGTGCGGGCGGCGGGTTCGGGCGCTTTCTGCGAGCCTGGAGTGTAGTTCAGCGATTAGATGATGTCTAATACGATTTGTGATGAACTGATTCTCGGAGGCGCCGATGGCCAGCAAGATCGAGCGTGCGCAGCGCGGCATCCAGAGCATCGAGGTCGGCGGCCAGGTGCTGCTGGCGCTCGTGCACCATGGCCGGCCGATGGCGCTGAAAGACCTGGCGCGCGAGGCCGGCATGGCGCCGGCCAAGGCGCACCCGTACCTGGTGAGCTTCGCGCGCATCGGGCTGATCGCGCAGGACGACGGCAACGGGGCGTACTTCCTCGGCCCGCTGGCCCTGCAGCTCGGGCTGATCAGCCTGCAGCAGGCCAACCCGGTGCAGGTCGCGACCCCGCTGATCGGCGAGCTCGCGCAACACATCGGGCAGACGGTCGCGATCGCGGTCTGGGGCACGCGCGGCGCGACCATCGTGCGGCTCGAGGAATCGCCGGCCGCGGTGCACGTCAACATGCGCCACGGTACGGTGTTCTCGCTCGCGAACACCGCGTCGGGCCGCCTGTTCGCGGCGTTCCAGCCGCCGGCGCTCGCGCGCGAGCGGCTCGAGGCGGAGCGCAAGCGGCAGAAGACGCAGCCCGACGCGCCCGTCGCCGGCATGCCGGCAGCGCCGCCGCTGCCGAGCTGGAAGGACTTCGAAGCGCAGCTCGCCGAGGTGCGCACGCACGGCCTGTCGCGCTCGGTCGGCGAGGTCGTGCCCGGCGTCAACGCGATGGCCGCGCCGGTCTTCGATCACACCGGCGCGATGGTGCTGTCGATCACCGCGATCGGCCCCGCAGGCGTCTTCGACACGCGCTGGGACGGCGTCATCGCGCAGGCGCTGCAAGGCGCGGCCGATCAGGTCTCGCAGCGCCTCGGCGCACCGAGCCGCAGCGGCAAAAAGGCTGCCGGTGCCGGCGCTTGACCGATGCGCTGCGCATAAACTCCAGCGCGGGCCGGCCTGCCCGACGTTTCGCTGATCGGCGCGTCATGAGCCACACGAGCCCCTCCAGCTGTATTGTCAAAGGAAGGCCAACTTGCGGCTCACCCTCAGAACGAAGGCGGCGCTGCTCACCACCTCGCTGGTGCTCGCCCTCGTCGGCGTCGCCGGCGGGTGGCAGTACCGGCAGATCACGGCCGACTACCTCGCGCTGCTGCGCGATGGGCAGCAGGCGCTGACCGACGCCGCCGCGGCCGATCTCGATTACAAGCTCGGCATGCACCTGGCCATCGTGGCGCGCGCGGCGCGGCGGGCCGATTCGCACACCCTCGCCGATCCCATCGCACAGCAGCGCTTCTTCGCCGACACCGGCCTGCGGCCGATGTTCGATGGCGCCGCGCTGAGCGCGCTCGATGGCGCGATCCTCGTCAGCGACCCGCCCAACGACAACAAGGCGCTGAACATCGGCGACCGCGACTATTTCCGCCTCGCGCGCGACGCCGGGATCGCCACGGTCTCGGCACCGCTGATCGCGCGGACGACGAATCGGCCGGCGGTGGTGATGGTCGCGCCGGTCAAGTCGGACGACGGCCGCGTCATCGGCGTCGTCACGGCCGGCATCGACCTGGACCGCGCGAACCTGCTCGGCGACCTGAGCCGGCGCAGCCAGGGCCGCGGCAGCCACTACATCGTCGTCACGCGCGGCCCCAGGCCGGTGATCGTGATGCACCCGGACGCCGACCTGGTGCTGAGGCCGGCGTCGATGCTCGACGTTGCCGAGACGGGCGGCGCGGCCGATGTCGTCACGCGCGCGTCGATCGCGAGCGCCGACTGGGAGCTGCGCGTCGTGCTGCCTGCGTCGACCGCGTATGCGCCGCTCGACAACGCGCGCCGCAAGGGGTGGTTCCAGCTGCTCGGTCTCGGCCTCGCGTGCGCGGTGCTGGTCTGGTCGGCGACGGCCTGGCTGATCCGCCCGCTCGAAACGCTGGTGACCGCGATGCGCACGCTGCGGCGCTCGCCCGACAGCCCGCTCGAACTCGGGACGCCGGCCAACGACGAGCGTGGCGACCTCGCGCGCGAGTTCGACGCGCTGATGACCGAGCTGCGCGAGCAGCGCGACCAGATGGCCGCGGTCACCGACGCGTCGCCGCTCGGGCTGTTCCGCAGCGATGCCGACGGGCGCCTGACCTATGTCAACGATGCCTACCTCGCGATCCACGGCCTCGGCCGCGAAGACGCCGCGCAGGGGTGGCTCGCGCTGGTGCCTGAGGAGACCCGGGATCGCGTGCGCGCCGAGTGGCTGCACGTGGTGCGCGAGGCCAAACCGCTGCACGCCACGCGCCGGCTGCGGCGTGCCGACGGCAGCGAGGTGCTCGTGTCGGTGCGCAGCCGGCCGGTGTTCGTGGCCGGTCGCGTCGCGGGCCATGTCGGGACCGTCTCCGACATCACCGAGCGCACCGCGGCCGAACGCGCGCTGCGCACGCTCGGCGCGATCTTCGACGCGACGACGGACTACGTCGTGCAGACCGATGCCGAGGGCCGCCTGATCTACCTGAACCCGGCGGCGCGCTGGCGCATCGGCCTGGCGCCGGATGCGCCGATCGAGCACCTGACGGTCGCCGATCTGAACCCGCCGCAGACGGTCGAGCGGCATCGGCTCGAGATCGTCCCGGCGGCCGTTGCCAGTGGCGTCTGGGTCGGCGAATCGGTCGCGTGGGACGCCGAGCATCATGAAGTGCCGGTCAGCCACCTGGTCATCGCGCACCGCGACAAGCAGGGCAAGGTCGAATACTTCTCGGCCCTGATGCGCGACATCTCGGCCGCGAAAGACGCCGAACGCGCGCTGCGCGACAGCGAGCACCGGCTGCGCATGGTGACCGACCATCTGCCGGTGCTGATCTCGTACCTCGATCGCGAGCTGCGCTTTCGCTTCGTCAACCAGACCTACGCGCAGTGGTTCGGCGCCGACGCCGCGCCGCCGATCGGGATGCCCGTTCGCGCGTTCTACGGCGAGCCGGCCTGGGCCGAGATCGGGCCGCACCTGACGAGCGCGCTGGCGGGCCGGGAGGTCAGCTACGAGCGCGAGATGCGGCGTGCAAACCAGCGCCGCCGCGTGCAGGTCATCGCGGTGCCCGATCGCAACGAGCGCGGCGAGGTCGTCGGCCTGTACACCCTGATCAGCGACATCACGCCGTACCGCGATGCCGAGCGCGCGCTGCAGGAGAGCGAGGCGCGCCTGCGCACAGTGGCCGATGCGCTGCCGATGCGCGTGGCCTACATCGACGCCGACGAACGCTATCGCTTCAACAACCTCGCGTACGAGCGCGGCTTCGGCATCTCGCGCGACGCGATCCAGGGGCGCACCGTGCGCGAACTGCTCGGCGAGGCGGCCTATGCCTCGGCGCAGGCGCACATCCGCAGCGCTCTCGCGGGGCAGCCGGTCACGTTCCAGAGCGAGATGGCGACCGGCGACAGCTACGTCTGCTACGAAGCGCAGTACATCCCGCAGTTCGCCGCCGATGCGACGACCGTGCTCGGCTTCCATGCAGTCATCACCGACATCACGCGCCAGAAGGTCGAGGAGCGGCGCCTGGTCGAGCTGGCGCGCGTCGACACGCTCACCGGCGTCGTCAATCGCGCCGGTTTCGAGTTGCGCCTCGCCGAAGGGATGGCGCGCTGCCGCAGCACGGGCGCGCTGATGGCGCTGATGTACCTCGACATCGACCGCTTCAAGGAGGTCAACGACCGGCTGGGGCACGCGAGCGGCGATGCGCTGCTGAAGGCGTTCGCGGGCCGGCTCTCGCAGGCGCTGCGCTCGACCGACACGGTCGCGCGTCTCGGCGGCGACGAGTTCACGGTGATCATGGAGGGCCTGCCGCGGCCCGACGTGGCCGCGGCCGTGGCGGCGAAGATCATCGCGGCGATGAGCCAGCCGTTCAACCTCGACGAGCACGTGCTCGACGTGACCACCAGCATCGGGTTGACCTTCTACCGAGGCGGGCCGGGCTCCGCGGCCGGCCTGGTCAGTCGGGCCGACAAGCTGCTGTACGAAGCCAAGGCTTCCGGTCGAAATGCGTATCGGGCCGATGCGTCGTTGGGAGTCAGTCCATGAGCCTGCACATCGTCCGCCGCGTCGCGCTTGCCTTGCCGTCCATGGTGCTCGCGCTCGCCGCCCAGGCGGACGCGATCAGCACCGACCGCCCCGATTTCGTCGAGTCCAGCGATGTCGTCGGCAAGGGCCACGTACAGATCGAGACCGGCTTCCAGTCGGAGCGCGAGGCTGCCAACGGCATCAGGACACGGACCCGCACGACGCCGACGCTGCTGCGCATCGGCCTGAACGACGCGCTCGAGTTCCGCGCCGAGACCGACGGGCTGACCCTGGCGCGCAGCACCGACTCGGCGCTCGGCGCGAGCAGCACGCAGCGGGGCTGGGCCGATGTCTCGCTCGGCCTGAAGTGGCGCACGCAGGACGGCGACGAGGACAAGGGCACGCCGAGCATGGCCTGGCTCGTGCACGCCGATCTCGACACCGGCAGCGCGGCATTCCGCGGCCAGGGCGTGCGCCCGTCGCTGCGCTTCGTGGCCGAGTGGGAGCTCGCGCACGAGGTCTCCGTCGGCGTGATGCCGGGCATCGTGCTGGATCGCAACGCCGCCGGCAAGCGCTTCGTGTCGAGCATGTTCGCCGTCACCGTCAGCAAGGGGTGGACGCGCGAGTGGCACACCTTCGTCGAGCTGGCCGGCCAGCAGTTCGCGGCCAGGCGCAACGGTGGCTCGCTCGTCAGCGTCGACGCCGGCGCGACCTACCTCGTCAACGACTCGCTGCAGCTCGACGTGTCGTTCGCGCGCGGCCTCACGCGCGAGACGCCCGACTTCCAGTGGGGCGTCGGCGCGTCGTTCCGGTTCTGATCGGGTCAGATCACGAGCGCAGCCGGGCGCCGACATCCAGGTCGTCGCGCTCGGCCGCCGCGGTCACGAACAGCGGTCGCGCCACGAGCCCGGCGAACGAGGTCAGCAGGTTGTCCGGAAACTGCTCCATGCGGACGTTGTTGATGTTGACGGCCGCGTTGTAGAACTCGCGCCGGTGCGCGATCTGTTCCTCGAGCGCCGAGATGCGTTGCTGCAGGTCCATGAAGACCTCGCTGGCGCGCAGCTGCGGGTAGTTCTCGGCCACGGCGAGCAGCTGCGAGACGCCACGCGACAGCGCCTCCTCGTTCGCGACGCGCTGCGCGCCGGCGTCGCTCGCCTGGGCCCGCACGCGCAACGCGGTCACGTTCTCGAGCAGCGCACGCTCGTGCGTCATGTAGCCCTTGACCGCATCGATCAGCTTCGGCAGTTCGTCGTGCCGCTGCTTGAGCAGCACGTCGATGTTCGACCACGACTGGTCGACCTGGTGCTTGACCTGCACCAGCGCGTTGTAGAGCGACACCGCCTGCGCGGCGACCGCGACGCCCAGCAGCACGAGCACGAGCAGGAAGACAGCGAACCAGGCCATGGTCATTTCCCCGAAACAAGCTCGACGAGCTGGTAGAGCGTGAAGCACAGCACCCCGGCACCGATGCCGAAGGACAGCCACGAGCGCCGGCGCAATGCGGACAGCGCGTCGCGCTCGGGCTGGTTCGAGACCAGGAACGGCCGGCCCTGTCGGCCTTTCCAGACCAGCAGCGCGGCCGGCGCGATGTCGGGTGGCGGCGCCAGGTCGTGCTCGCCGCCGCCGCGCTCGCCGCCTTTGCCGATCTGCGTGAGCATGTCGAGGTAGGCGACCAGCACCGCGACGACGATGCGTGCCGGCTCCGGCACCGCGCCGACCAGCGCGCGCCGCCACTGGCCCGTTCGCACGCTCAGCAGGGCGCGTTCCAGCAGCGTGGCCTCCGAGGCGGTCGGCAGATTGCGCCGCTCGTCGAGCGTGCCCAGAACGTACAGCGTCTGGTTCGCCTCGAGGCACGACTCGGTGACGCGGATCTGCCGACCGCCGGTCCACGCGAAGCCGAGTTCGTCGAGCAGTGCAGCGCCCGGCGCGGGCAAGGTGTCCTTGGCCGAATCCCAGCTGCGACCCTGCAGCAGCATCTGCGCACCCGGCAGCCAGATCGGAATCCTTCCGGTGTCGTCTTCGAGCACGACGATGCCGATCGTGCCGCCATGGCGCGCCGCGACCTGCTTCCACGAGCCGTCGCGGTCACTGTCTTCGTACCAGAAGTAGACCGCGATGTCCCACCACACGCTGGGCCGGCCGGTGATGCCGGCGAGCACCGGGGCTTCAGTGACCGCCCGGCCCTCGAGCTCGATCAGGCCCAGCGCGGCACTGCTGACCTTCGCGGTCGGCGTGTTCGCCACCGCGAGGGCGTCGCGCAGCCCGCCGAGCCCGTTGCGGCACAGCCAGATGCCCAGCGCGGTACTCGCCGGCACGAGGAACACCGGGTGCAGCAGCACGCCCAGCAGCATGATCAGCAGGACCAGCAGGCCGAGCACCGCGACGACGATGCCCCAGACCTTCAGCGTGGTCCAGGTGCCCGAGGTGATGCCGAGCCGCTGTTGCGCATCCTTCACCGGCAGACGCTCTCCGATCCATCGCGCGCCGAGACGCGCCTGCATCGCGGCGACGATCGCCGCGCGCTCGTCGCCCTGCGGCAGCACGCGCATGAAGGCCTTGCCGCTCCCTTCGGTGCGCGACAGCACGAGCCACTCGAGCTGCGCCGGCACCCAGTTCGGCAGGTCGGGGGCGCCGCGGCCGCCCATGCCGGCCATCGCCGCGGTGGCGCCGCCCTGGATCGTGTCCCAGCGCAGGTCTTCGCTGCCGTTCATCGGGTCGTCCGACTCGAAGCGCAGCACGCCATCGGTGAGCTCGTAGGTCGAGTGCGTGATGCCGAGTGGCGTCGGCACCTTGAAGGTCCAGCGCAGCGTGTTCGTCGCCGATGTCATGTGCGGTTTCCCGGTGTGTGGCGTCGCCGGAATCAGCGCCGGCACAGGTCGCCGTAGATCTGGCCCGCCAGCGCGGTCGTCTGCGCGGCGATCACGTCGAGGTAGGCGCCGCTCAGGTCGGTGCCGGCATACGACTCCTCGCGCGACACATGGCTCGCGACCCGCTGCCCGTTGGCGGCCGCGACACTGATCGCCGCATTCACCGAGACCTCGTTGAGCGCGAGCAGCCGGTTCGCGCTCGCCTGCGAGCTGACGGTGCCGCGCAGCACGTAGTCGGCCGGACCCGCGCTCGACACGCGCAGGCCCGCCTGACGCAGCCGCTCGCCGAGCGCGAGCGCGAAGCCGCCACGCCAGCCGGGTGTGCGCGGCTCGTCGATGTCGATGCGCACGCGCGCGTTCTTGCGCGCCGGCGCGCAGGCGATCGCGAGCGCGTCGCGGAACGCGGCGTCGCGTCCCTCGGGTGTCGCGCGGTTCATCTTCTCCTCCTCGGCAGAGAACGAGAAGCCGCCGGACGAGCGCGAGGGCGGCGGCGCCGTCGGCGCCGCGGTCGCCACCGTTGTCGCTGCCGCTGCAGGCGCCGCGGCCGGCTGCATCGCGCGGCCGCGCGCCTCGCGCGCGTACTGGCCGTTCGGGTATTTCTCGAGGTAGGCGCGGTAGGCGGACGGGTTGTCGGTGCGGCTGACGAGCGACCACAGCTCGGCCTCGACCGCCACCGGGCTCGCGACGGTCGCCGCGCCGCCGCTCGGCGCGGTGAAGTAGAAGTCGCCCTCGAGCGAGGTGCTCTCCCACGGAATCTGGCGCCCGCCCGAACCCTGCTTGACGGCGACGCGGGTGCGCTTGAAGACGTCTTCGACCGTGAGCCCGGGGGTCGCCATGTACTGCAGCAGGTAGGTCGTGTACAGGCCGTTGCGGCCGGTGCCGTCGGCGGCCTCGGCGCCGGGAGCGGTCGCGAATGCGACGATCGATCCGGTCGGCGCATCGATCTGTGCGAGGCCGGTCGTGGCCGAGCGCGAGCTGCGTGCGAACGGGTTGTTGCGGCAGGCATCGAGGATCACGATGTTCAGCGGGTTCTTCGCCGCCTCCATCTTCTCGAGCACGAGCCCGACATCGAAGGCCTTGTAGGCGACCTCGTCTTCGCGCTCGATCGCGGCATCGACCGGCAGCAGGTAGTTGCGGCCCTTCACCTGCACGCCGTGCCCCGCGTAGTAGAACAGCCCGACGCCGCCCTTCAACGCATCGCCGAACTGGCGCACGCCTTCGAACATCTGCTTCTGCGTAGCGTTCTCGACGCGGATCACCTTGAAGCCGAGCCTGGTCAGCGCTTCGGCGACGGCGCGCGCGTCGTTGAGCGGGTTGGTGAGAGGCATCGTGCGGTAGTCGGCGTTGCCGATCACCAGCGCGACGCGCGGCGCACTGTCGGATGGCGCCGCGTGCGCCGCGGCGGCGCAGCTCGCGAGCAGCAGCGGCGCGAGCCAGCGTGCGCAGGCGGCGCGCAAGGTTCCCGTGCGGTCACGATCGGCATTCATGCGCGGCCTACTTGTACTTCGCGTCGATCTCGGCGACGTTCTTCTGCACCAGGCGCTGCACCAGCGAATCCAGTGTCAGCTGACCGCTCGCGCCCTTCGAGACGCCGAGGACCGATGTCGACGTGCGGCCCATCTCCATCTTGTCCTCGAAGTAGCCGTTCGCGACCTGCTCGGTCGTGTTCGCATCGATCACCTTGTAGCGCATGCCGATGACCCAGACGCCCACCGCCTGGTCGGTGCGCACCGAGCCGGCGGTGACCGCGCCGGCCGCGCCGGCCTTGCTGCCGCCCGAGAAGATGTTGATCAGCGATGCGGCTGCGCCGCCGTCGAAGCCGCTCGATCCGGTCGCGACCTGCTCGGCCTTCAGCACGTCGAACTTGACGATCCACTTGGTCGTCTGCAGCTTGCCCTTCTGGAACACGCGCCGCGCCTGGTTCGGGTCGCCCATGCTGTAGGCCAGCTCGGCCTCGTGCAGCAGCGGGCCGAGGTTGCTGCGCTCGACGATCGTGAAGTTGGCGCGGCTCAGTTCGAGCTCGCCGAAGTCGGCGATGTTGTTCGCGGTCACATGCTGCACGAAGCTCGCGTTGTTGCTCTTGATCTCGCCGGGCAGCACGATGATGCGCGGCCCCTTGCGGTCGCCGTTGGTGTAGGTGACCGGGCGGTACATCGCCGCATCGGCGCGCTGGTTCGCCTCCTGCGAGACGCTCGACCCGGCCAGCGGCGACGGGTTGCCGCCGCCTTCGGGGCGCACGCCGCCGCCGTAGCCGCCGCCGCAGGCACAGAGTGCGGCGCTGAGTGCCGCGCACGCAAGCGTTGCGCCGAGTGCGGGCCAGCGTGTCGTGGGGCGTTGACTGTTCATGATGATGCGTCCGCAGGGGTGGGGGGAACACGAATCCGCTTCAGTCGGGCTCGGAGCAGAAGGTCTCGTCGGCGATCAGGCATTGCGACGCGGCGATCGGCGTGTTGCGTGACGCGCGCGCCCCGCGGGTCACGAGACCGCTGCCCTGCAGGCGCGCGGCTTCGGCGTGCGGCAGCATCAGCCACAGCTGGCCGCGCTCGCGCGTGCGCATCGCCTGGTGGCCGGCGGCCGTGCCGAAGCCCCAGAAGAAGTCGGCGCGGATCGCACCGCGGATCGCGCCGCCGGTGTCCTGTGCCATCACGAGGCGTTGCAGCGCGAGCGTCGAGCCGGGCGGGGTCGGTGCCGACAGGTAGACCGGGTAGCCCATCGGCGTCACGCGCGGATCGACGGCGATCGAGCGGCCTGCCGTCAGCGGCACGCCGAGCGCGCCGACCGGCCCGCTGCCGGGACGCTGGTCCGACGCGACGCGAAAGAACACGTAGCTCGGGTCGCTGTCGAGCGCGGTCGTGCGCGGCGCGCCGGGAACGCTCGTCGCAGCACGCGGCTTCGCCGGCGCGCGTGCCGGCGGCGCGGTCTTCCTGGCTTGCGCATCGCTCAGCAGCTGCTCGACCAGATCGTCGCCCTGATCGGCCTTCGGCTTCGGCGCCGGTGCGGCGGCGGCCAGCAACGGCTTCACGCCGCGTGTGACGGGCGCCGGCGCGGTGTCGCCCGCATCATCCCGCGCGAGCGCAAAACGCTCGGGCTCCTCGGCCGCCGACGCACCGCGCGTGACCGGTCGCTCGGGTGTCTTGCTCGCGAGACGCACCGGCCTGAACGGATGGCCGTTCTGCTCGGCGTACTGCAGGCGCAGCACGCTGCCGTCGCCGAGGCGGATGCGACCCGAGCCCTGCACCTGCATCGCATACAGCGCGAGCGCATCGTCGACCCACGCGACCACCGGCGCATCGATGCGGCCCTGCGCCTCGATCTCGGCGCGCGTGCGGTACGGCAGCGCGCGGCCGTTGTCGAGCCGCAGGCGCCAGCGCCGATCGCGCGCGTCGAACTCGAACTGCGTCGTGTCGAGCGCGTAGCTGCCGGGCTGCCGGCTCGGCAGCACGACGAGCTCGCGCCCGCGCGTCGCGACCTGCACGGTGCTGCCGCGCTGCGGGCCCGGGATGGTCTTCCAGTCGAGCGAGAACAGATCGTTCGGCACGCCATAGACCGGCACGCTGTAGACGCCTTCGTTGCGCAGGCTGCCGGCGATCAGCGGCTCGTAGTAGCCGGTCACATCGCCTTCGGTGCTCGCGTCGGCATTCAGCAGTCGGAACAGCGCGAACTGCGTCTCGAAGAAGCGCCGCACCTCGGGCGTGGTGCGCGCGACCTGGCTCGCGCTGGCGCACACCGGCTTCCACGCGTCGCGCTGTGCGAGCGCCTTGCATGAGGCGCCGAACGCGTCCCAGCCGGTCATCAGATCGTCGCTGGCCCAGCCGGGCAGGTCAGCGTAGCGGCTGGCCCTGAACAAGGCATGGCGTGTCTGCACGTCGGCCGGTGCCGCGCTGGGTGCGCTGGTCGCGGGTGCTGCGAGGGGTATCGCTGCCGGCGCGGGAGCCGGCGGCGTTTCGGCGCGAGGAGCCACAGCCGGCGCGCCACCCGCGCAGCCCGTGGTGATCAGCGCCGCCGCGGCGGCGGCCATCACACAGGAAGCGCCGAGCGCGAACGCCCGCAGGCTGCGAGGCGATCGTGCGCGGGCCGATGACGCTGCGTTGGACATGGGTGTATGCGATTCGATGGCATGACCGTAGCGGCGCGACCGGTGCGCATCAATTGACCTTGGTAACCCGCATCGCGCGCTTCGAGGCTGCATTCGGGTTACCTAAGTCATGCCTTCTTGCGCGACTCGCTGGGTATTCTTCAGAGCGTTCCTGGAGGGATTCCCATGGGTCCGAAGGCATCGAAGTTCCTGGCGACTGCGGCCTGCATGCTCGCAGCGCTGCTGATCGCAGGCTGCGCCAGCCCGCCGAAGCCGACCCTCGTGTCGGCCACCTTGCAGGCCGGCGCGAGCGTGAACCCGGATGCGCACAAGCGCGCCTCGCCGCTGGTCGTGCGGGTCTATGAACTGAAGTCGGCGGCGGCCTTCGAGGCGGCCGACTTCGTGTCGCTGTACGAGCGCGACCAGGCCACGCTCGCGGCCGAGATGACGGCGCGCGAGGAGTTCGTGCTGCGGCCTGGCGAAACCCGGCCGTGGGAGAAGACGGTCGCGCCCGACGCGAAGTTCATCGGCATCGTCGCGGCGTTTCGCGACATCGAACGGGCGCGCTGGAAGACGCTGGTCGCGATCAAGCCGAACGTGAAGAACATCGTCACGATCCAGGCCAGCGAGATCGCGGTGACGGCGAAGGTCGCATCCCAATGAGCTGGGTCTCGCCGGTCGTCTGGTCGCAGGGCATGTTCCTGCAGCCGCATCACTTCCAGCAGGAGGCGCGCCACGTGGCGCGGCTGGTCGATGCGCGTGCGCGCTGCCACTCGCCGCACGCCTGGGGCTTCACCGAGATCGTGCTCGACGACGCGCTGCTCGCGCTCGGCAAGGTCGGTATCGCACGCGCGACCGGCGTGCTGCCCGACGGCACGCCGTTCTCGATCCCGCAGCTCGACGCACCGCCGCTGCCGCTGGAGGTCGCGCCCGAGATGAAGGGCGAGCTCGTCCACCTCGCGCTCGCGCTGAGCCGCGAGGGCGTCACCGAGGTCGGCTTCGAGGGTGTGCCCGGCGATGGCCCGTGCCGGCTCGAGGCGGTCGAGGAAGGCGTGCGCGATCACACCAGCGCTTCGGACGAAGCCGCGAGCATCCAGGTCGGCCGGCTGCGCCTGCGGCTGGTGCGCGCGAAGGAGGCGACCGACGCCTATGCGCTGCTCGGCGTCGCGCAAGTGATCGAGCGCCGCAGCGACCACCAGGTGCTGCTCGATCGCGGCTACATCCCGCCGCAGGTCGTGATCGATGCGACCGAGACGCTGGCCGGCAGCGTGCGCCTGTTGCACGGCCTGATCGCGCAGCGCGCGCAGGCGCTCGCGGGGCGCATGGGGCAGCTCAGCCACGGCGTCTCGGAGCTGGCCGACTTCATGATGCTGCAGGTGCTGAACCGCGCCGAGCCGCTGTTTCGCGAGCACGCGCGGGCACCGAACGCACATCCGTACGCGCTGTTCGGCGCCTGCCTGCAGCTCGCCGGCGAGCTCGCCACGTTCGCGAGCGCCGCGCGCCGCGCGCCCGAGTTTCCGGTGTACCGGCACGACGATCTGCGCGGCTGCTTCACGCCGCTGATCGACGAGCTGCGCAAGATGCTGTCGACGGTGCTCGAGCAGAACGCGGTGCAGATCCCGCTGGTCGAGCGCACGCACGGCGTGCGCACCGCGGTGGTGGCCGATCTCGAGCTCGCGCAGCACGGCGTCTTCGTGCTCGCGGTCAGCGCGCAACTGCCGGCCGAGCAGCTGCGCCAGCGCTTCATCGCGCAGACCAAGTTCGGGCCGGTCGACCGGATCCGCGATCTGGTCAATCTGCAGTTGCCGGGCATCGGCCTGACCAGCCTGCCGGTCGCGCCGCGCCAGCTGCCGTTCCATGCCGGGCATTTCTATTTCGAGCTCGAACGCAGCAGCGATCTGTGGCGGCAGTTCCAGAAGACCGGCAACCTGGCGCTGCACATTGCCGGCGACTTCCCGGAACTCGAGCTCGAGCTCTGGGCGATCCGCCAGTGATCGGCCAGTGATCCATCTGCCGAGGTGTCGCGATGTGCCCTGCCAATCCCGTTGATCCCGGCCACGATCCGTTCGCGGCGCTCGAGGGCCAGCGCACCTTCGTGCTGCCGACACCGGGCGCACGCGGGCCGGCGCCGGCGGCCGCATCCGACTCGGCCGGCATCGACGCGGTGCAAGACCTCGGTCCCGCCGACAGCGGCATCAACCCGCTGCTCGCGCTGGCGAACCGCCTGCTCGCGGTGGTGCCGCAGATCCGCGCGACCTCGCAGCTCACCGACCCCGGCACGTTGAAGGACTCGCTCGCGCACGGCATCCGCGAGTTCGAGGCGCACGCGCGCCAGCAGGGCATCGCGCCCGAGCGCGTGATGGCCGCGCGCTACATCCTGTGTACCTTGCTCGACGAGGCGGCCGCCGGCACGCCGTGGGGCGGCTCGGGCGTGTGGGGGCGGCACAGCCTGCTGGCGATGTTCCACAACGAGACCTGGGGCGGCGAGAAGGTGTTCCAGCTGATGGCGAAGCTGGCCGAGAACCCCGCCGGCAACCGCGATCTGCTCGAGATGATCTATGCCGCGGTGTGCCTCGGTTTCGAGGGCCGCTACCGCGTCGTCGACGGCGGGCGCGCGCAGCTCGAGGCGGTGCGCGAGCGGCTCGCGCAGATCCTGCGCAAGGAGCGCGGCGACTACGCACAGCCGCTCGCGCAGCACTGGCGCGGCCAGGCGCTGAAGCGGCGCTCGCTGCTGTCGTGGCTGCCGCTGTGGGTCAGCGCGGCGGTCGCCGCGACGCTGCTCGCCGGCATCTACCTGCTGCTCGCGTTCTCGCTCGGCGGCCTGTCGGACCCGGTCTACGGCCAGATCCAGGGCCTGCGGCTGATGCCGCCGACACCGCCGGTCACGCTGCCGGCGCCGAAGCCGCGGCTGGCGCAGTTTCTCGCGAGCGAGATCAAGGCCGGGCTGGTCGCGGTGCGCGACGAGATCGACCGCAGCGTCATCACGATCCGCGGCGACGGGCTGTTCGACCCCGGCAGCGCGAGCCTCTCAGGCGACCGCGAGGCGCTGATGCGGCGCATCGCCGAGGCGCTCGCGCAGGTGCCCGGACCGGTGCTCGTGACCGGGCACACCGACAACCAGCCGATCCGCTCGCTGCGCTTCCCGTCGAACTGGCACCTGAGCGAGGAACGCGCCAAGGCGGTGCGCGCGATCCTGGTGTCGCAGGGTGTGCCGGCGGCGCGCGTCGGCGCCGAGGGGCGCGCCGACGGCGAGCCGGTGGTCGCGAACGACAGCGCTGGCAACCGTGCGCTGAACCGCCGCGTCGAGGTGCTGCTGCTCGCCGCCAAGCCGGGGAGCGGCTCATGAAGAAGCTGTTCGGGCTGATCTTCAACGGCTGGGTGCTCGCGGCACTTGGGCTGATCGCGCTGGCGCTGCTGATCTGGATCGTCGGCCCGCTGCTGGGCATCGGCGAGGCGCGGCCGCTCGAGAGCGCGACCGCGCGGGGGGTGCTGATCGCCGCCGTCGTGCTGCTGTACCTGCTGAGCAAGGCCTGGCGCGCCTGGCGCGCGCGGCGCAGCAACAGCGCGGTCGTCAATCAGCTGCTCGCGGCCGCGCCCGCCGCGCCCGGCGCGGCGCCGCCGAACGATGCCGCGGCGGCCGAGATGAACATCGTTCGCGAGCGCTTCGAGAAGGCGCTGACGACACTCAGGCAGGCCCGCTTCGGCGGCGAGACCGGCGTGTGGGGCCAGGTCAGCGCGCGCGTCGGGCAGCGCTACCTGTACGAGCTGCCGTGGTACGTGATCATCGGCGCGCCGGGTTCCGGCAAGACCACCGCGCTGCTGAACTCGGGCCTCGAATTCCCGCTCGCCGCGAGCCTGGGCGACGCCTCGGTGCGCGGCCTCGGCGGCACGCGCAACTGCGACTGGTGGTTCACGAACCAGGCCGTGCTGATCGACACCGCCGGCCGCTACACCACGCAGGACAGCGACCGCGACACCGACGCCCAGGCCTGGTCCGGCTTTCTCGGCCTGATCAAGAAGAGCCGGCCGCGCCAGCCGCTGAACGGCGTGCTCGTCACGGTCTCGGTGACCGATCTGCTGACGCGCAGCGCTGCCGAGCGCACCGCGCACGCCGCGGCGGTGCGCACGCGCGTGCAGGAGCTGCACGAGCAGCTCGGCATCCGCTTCCCGATCTACCTGCTGGTCACGAAGTGCGACCTGCTCGCCGGCTTCATGGATTACCTCGGCGACGCCGGCAAGGAGCTGCGCCAGGATCCGTGGGGCTTCACGTTCAAGCTCGACGCGCAGCAGCGCTGCGACCTGGGCGGCTTTGGCGCGGAGTTCGACGCGCTCGAGCAGCGCCTCGGCGATGGCCTGATCGACCGGCTGCAGTCGGAGCGCGACCTGCAGCGGCGCGCGCGCATCTATGCGTTCCCGCAGCAGTTCGCCGGGCTGCGCGGCGTGCTCGGCGAGTTCGTCACGAAGGTGTTTTCGCCGTCGCAGTTCGAGGCGCACCCGCTGCTGCGCGGCGTCTACTTCGTCAGCGGCACGCAGGAGGGCACGCCGATCGATCGCCTGCTCGGCAGCGTCGCGCGCACCTACCGGCTCGCGCGCACCGCGTTGCCGGTGAACCAGCCGAGCGGCAAGAGCTTCTTCCTGTCGCGCCTGCTGCAGGAGCTGGTGTTCGGCGAGGCCGGCCTGGCCGGCACCAACCTGAAGTGGGAGCGGCGCCGCTCGGCGGTGGCGCTCGCCGGCTACGCGCTGGTCGGGCTGCTCGGCGTCGGTGCGCTGACGGCCTGGGGCGTCAGCTACGTCAACAACCGCCACTACGTCGCCGCGGTCAGCGCACGTGCCGACGCGGTGCGCCAGCTGGTGCAGGCGACGCCGAACCGCGCGTCTTCCGACGCGGTCGTGCTGCTGCCGGCGCTCGCCGCGACGAAGGCGCTGGCCGTCGACGAGCAGCGCAGCGTGCCGTGGTCGCTGGGCTTCGGGCTGTACCAGGGCCGCAAGCTCGACTCGGCGACGCAGCTCGTCTACAAGCGCATGCTGGTGGACGCGCTGCAGCCGCGCATCGCGCTGCGCGTCGAGGAGCAGCTGAAGAACAGCAACGACAACCAGGAGCTGCAGTACGAGGCGCTGAAGACCTACGTGATGCTGCACGACCCCGAGCACTTCGATGCCCAGGCACTCAAGCTCTACGTGATGGCCGACTGGGACGCCAACCTGCCGCGCGAGGTCACGTCCGAACAGCGCGCGGCGCTCGAATCGCACCTCGATGCGCTGCTCGCGCAAGGCGCCGCGGTGTCGCCGCTGCCCGAAGACAAGGCGCTGCTCGCGCAGACCCGTGCGCGGCTCGCCACCGTGCCGCTCGCGCAGCGCGTCTACAACCGGCTGCGGCGCCAGGGCGTCGGCGCCGAGATCGGCGAGTTCACGGTCGCGAAGGCGGCCGGTGCCGGCGCCGCGCTGGTGTTCGCCCGCGCCAGCGGCGCACCGCTGACGCGCGGCGTGCCGGGGCTCTACACGTACGACGGCTACCACCGCGGCTTTCAACGCGAGGTCGAGCGCAGCACCCGCCAGCTCAGCGACGAAGAGGGCTGGGTGCTCGGCCTGAGCGAGCCGACCCGCGCCTCGGCGCTGCGCGACCCGCTCGGCCTGGCGCGCCTGATCGACGAGGTACGCCGTCTCTACCTGACCGACTACGCCAAGCAGTGGGAGGTCTTCATCGCCGACGTGCGCATGGCGCCGACCGCGAACCTCGCGCAGGCGGTGCAGATGGCGCGCATCCTGTCGTCGCCCGACAACCCGCTCGCGCCGCTGGTGCGCGCGATGGTCAAGGAGACGACGCTGACCGTCAACGACTCGAAGGGCGTGGTCGAGCGCGCCGAAGCGAAGGCGACGAGCACGATCAGCGACTCGCGCGAGCAGCTGATGCGCCTGCTCGGCAACAAGGCCGCGCCGGGCGCGGTGGCGCCGGGCGCACGCATCGAGAGCATCGTCGACGACCGCTTCGAGGGCTTGCGCAGCCTCGTGCGCGCGCCGCCCGGCGGCACCGGCGCGGCGCCGATCGACGGCACGATCGCGCTGATCAACGAGGTCTATGCGCTGCTGACCGCGGCCGACACGGCGGTGAAGGGCGGCAACGCGCCGCCGGTCTCGGAGCTGCCGAACAAGGTCAAGGCCGAGGCGGCGCGGCTGCCCGAACCGGTGCGCAGCCTGCTGACGACGCTCTCCGCGAGCGGCAGCAATGCGGCGCTCGGCGCGACGCGTGTGAACCTGAGCCAGGCGGTGAATTCAGGCATCGGCGACTTCTGCAAGCAGGCGGTCGCGGGCCGCTACCCGTTCGCGCGCGCCAGCCGCAACGATGTCACGCAGGACGACTTCGGCCGGCTGTTCTCGCCCGGCGGCCTGTTCGACGAGTTCTTCCAGAAGAACCTCGCGAGCTTCGTCGACACCAACACGCGGCCCTGGAGTTTTCGCCAGCTCGGCGAGGCCAGGCTCGGCACCGACACCGGCACGCTGGGCCAGTTCCAGCGCGCCGCGGCGATCCGCGACACCTTCTTCCGCTCGGGCGGCAAGGTGCCCGCGCTGCGGCTCGACTTCAAGCCGCTCGAGATGGACGACACGATCACGCAGTTCACGCTCGATGTCGACGGCCAGCTGGTGAAGTACGCGCACGGCCCGCAGATCCCGGCCTCGGTGCAGTGGCCGGGCCCGCGCGGCAGCACGCAGGTGCGTGTGCAGTTGCAGCCGGCGCTCGCGACCGGCTCTTCCGGCGCGGTGGCCGAAGGGCCGTGGGCGCTGTTCCGGCTTTTCGACCGGATGCAGATCGCGCCGGCCGGTGCGCCGGAGCGCTTTCGCGTCACCTTCGAGGTCGACGGGCGCAAGGCGACCTTCGAGGTCACCGCCAGCAGCGTCGTCAACCCGTTCCGCCTGCGCGAGCTCGCGGAGTTCAGCTGCCCGACCACGTTGTGAACGGCCTCGCCAATGACAAGGACGCCGCCGGCGCCGCCGGCGCCGGAACCACCGCCGGCTGGTTCGGCAAGCTCGCCTGCCTCGGCGATTTCGCGAGCCGGCGCGTCGCACCCGAGTTCACGCAGGCTTGCGACGCCTGGCTGTCGCGCTGCCTCGAAGCGAGCCGTGCGCAGCTCGGCGAGCGCTGGCTCGACGCCTATCTGACGAGCCCGCTGTGGCGCTTCGCGTGGGCCCCCGGCGTGCTCGACGCGCGCTGGTGGTTCGGCGTGCTGATGCCCAGCGTCGACGGGGTCGGGCGCTACTTCCCGCTGCTGATCGCGCAGCCCTGCCTGGAGGCACCGCGCAGCGGCCCCGATCTCGACCGGCTCGAACGCTGGTTCGTGCAGCTCGGCGACGCCGCGCTCGCGACGCTGCAGCCCGGTGCCACGCTCGAGGGCTTCGAGAGCGCGCTGGCCGCCACGCCGGCGTGGCAGGTGCCGACGGCGCCGCGCGCCGCGCAGCTCGTCATCGGCGCGCCGAAGCAGTGGCCGGATCGCAGCCGTCATGCGGTGCCGGCCGGCATGACGCTGGCGCAGAGCCTGCAGCAGGTCGGCACCTTCGACACGCTGCGGCGCTTCCAGGGCTGCTCGGTGTGGTGGCCTGCGCGACCCGGCGGCAGCGACGGCAGCCTGAGCGTCGCGGTCGGCCTGCCGGCCGCGGGCTCGTTCGTGCACCTGCTCGAAGGGGCCTGGTGATGGAGGATCCGATCGCCGCAAGGCGCGATGCCAACAGCAGCGAGGCCGACCGCGGCGCCGTCGCGCCGCTGCCGCACGGCCACCGGCTGCACGAGTTCGAGATCGAGCGCGTGCTCGGCGAGGGCGGCTTCGGCATCGTCTACCTGGCGCGCGACCTGCAGCTGCATCGCACCGTCGCGCTGAAGGAGTACATGCCCGCGTCGCTTGCGGTGCGCCAGGCCGACGACGCGGTCGCGGTGCGTTCGCAGCGCCACCAGGAGACCTTCGACCTCGGGCTGCGCTCGTTCGTCAACGAAGCCCGGCTGCTGGCCTCGTTCGACAACGCGTCGTTGGTGAAGGTCTACCGCTTCTGGGAGCAGAACGGCACGGCCTACATGGTGATGCCGTTCTACGAGGGGCCGACGCTGAAGGCATGGCTGAAGGCGCAGGCGCAGCCGCCCGACGAGGCCTGGCTGAAGCGCCTGCTCGGCCCGTTGCTCGACGCGCTGGCGCTGATCCACGCCGACCATTGCTACCACCGCGACATCGCGCCCGACAACATCCTGCTGCTCGGCGCCGAGCAGCGCCCTCTGCTGCTCGACTTCGGTGCCGCGCGGCGCGTGATCGGCGACGCGACGCAGGCGCTGACGGTGATCCTGAAGCCCGGCTACGCGCCGATCGAGCAGTACGCCGAGGTGCCCTCGATGAAGCAGGGCGCGTGGACCGACGTCTACGCGCTGTGCGCGGTGCTCTACATGGCGATCAGCGGCCGCGCGCCGACCGCGGCGGTCGGCCGCATGATGAACGACGACCTGGTGCCGCTCGCGACGAGCGCGCGCGGCCGCTGTTCGCCGGCGTTTCTGGCGGCGATCGACGCCGGCCTCGCGGTGCGGCCCGAGCAGCGGCCGCCCGACATCGCGGCGCTGCGCGCCCGGCTGTTCGCGCCGTCGCTGCCGGCCGACGAGGGCGATGCGACCGTGATGCGGCCGGTCGATTCGGAAGCGACGGTGTTCATCGCGCCGCGGTCGAGCGCCGAACCCACGCGCCATGTCGTGACCGAGCGGATTGCGCCTGCCGCGGCCGTCGACGAGCGGTCGGCGCCGGTACCGATCCCGGCACCGGCACCCGCAGCGCCGCCTTCACGGCGCGGCGTCGCACTGCTGCTCGTCGGGCTCTCAGGTCTCGCGGTCGTCGGTGGCGCGGCGTGGTACTTCACGCGCAGCGGCGCGGCGCCGGCGCAAGCGGTCGCCCGCGCCGAGCCGGTTGCGTCGCCCGCAAGCGCCGCGCCGGCGCCGCCGCCCGTCGCCGACACACGACCGGCACGCGCAGCGTTCGGCCCGGTCGCGGCGCTCGAAGACATCGTTCGTCATGGCGACCCGCGGATCTCGGTGAACACGATCGCCGACAAGGAGCGCATCGTGATCGGCACCGACCGGATGCAGTTTCGCGTCAAGGCCAGCGAGGCCGGCCACCTCTATGTCTTTCTCGCCGGCACCGACCAGGCGCACCTGCAGCTGCTGTTCCCGAACGCGCTCGACCAGAACAACCGCATCGCCGCCGACACGCTGATGACCTTGCCGCGCAAGGGCTGGCAGATCACTGCCGGCGGACCGGCGGGCGTCAATCACATCGTCACGATGGTGTCGCGCGAGCCGCGCGAGTTCGCGGCCGCGGGCATCAAGGCCGGCGAGAGCATCCCCGAGTTCGATCTCGCGGCACTGCAGCGCGCGTGGACCGATGCCGCCGGTGTCGCAACGCCGTGGTTCGGCGAGCCGCGTTGCGCCGCCACGGACGGGCGCGCATGCGACGGGCGTTTCGGCGCGTCGATGATCCGGATCGAGGAGGTCGCAGCGAGGTAACGCGGCAGGGTCGATCGAAAGGTCCCCAACTCACATCCTCGGGCTGGCGGTCTGGTAGATCCGTCGCGCCTTCAGAATGACGTCGCCTGTTCGTGGCGGGAAGCGGATCATCATCAGGTTGCCTTGGGTGCTGACGAAGACCTGGTCAGCGGTGACCTGGTAGGCGCGTTCGCCCAGGCCTTGCAGTGGATCGACCGCGCCTGGGGGTCCGGCACCCTGGGCCAGCCCGGCGGCAGAGCCCAGGGCTTGCGTGTCGCCACCGCCCCAGTCGACCTCCAGTTCGGCATAAGGGACCGGGCCCGCGGCCGACGAGTAGATGCACTCGGTCGAGGCCGGCGGCCGGTCGTTTCCGCCGGCTGTGGCAAGCACCGCGCCACCCAGAATCGCCGACATCTCGGTCGGCGTCACCAGCTCGCAGGCGCTGGCGCGCTTCCTGGAGACAGGCGTCGCGGTCGTTGCCTTATCTTCCGGCGTAGCGCCCTCCTTGGAGCAGCCGCCGCTGAGCAGAGCGCTGAGGCAAAGAGCGAGCAGAGCTATCGGCTCGGTACGCATGGCGTTCTCCAGTTTGGAAGTAGTGTTGAGGGCGCGCCCGGTCAAGCTCTTTACTGCAGCCGCTTGGCCGCCACCCGGCCCAGATCCTCGAACGCCTTCAGCGCCGCGCCGCGATCGCGGCGCGGCAACTCGCCCGATCCGAGTGAAATCGCATGGTTGCCGCGGCGCAGCTCCATCAACGCGCCATCGCCGAGGATGCCGCGCTTGGGGTCGGCCGTTTCCACGAAGGCAGCCGCGTCGACGCCCAGACTCGCGAAGGATTCGATGCGCACGTTCTTCAGCGATTGCGGCTTGAAGGGATCGGTGACCCCCTGAGCCATACCGAGCGCTTCCTCCCGGGCGTTGGTCTCGGCGCTGGTGTAGGACTCCTGCGCCGCCAGCACGACCACGTTGTTCGGTCCTTTCCAGCCGCACTCGGTGATGCCGTATTCCTCCAGCCGCCGGCTGCGCTCGCCCGCCTTGGCGCCGGGGAAGACCTTCTGCACATCGGCCAGCGACAAGATCGCGCACGGGTCGCCGGCGGGCAGCTTCTTCGGCGCCGGCTGGCCGCCGGTGACCGCGCGAATCCCTTTCGCGAGCTGCATCGCGGCCTTCTGCGCCTCGCTGTTGCTGACGGACTGTGCGTTCGCCAAGCCCACGCCCGCGGCGGCCAGCAAGCTCAGTAATGCGCGTGTTGCGCGGTTCGTGGTGGTGTGCATGCAGGGCTCCTCGAAGTTCATTGCGTGGTCATTGCGTGATGGTGACGATCGTCACGCGGCGGTTCTCGGCCGCGGCGATGTCCTTGGTGTTCAACACCTCGGCGTCGCCCTTGCCGACGGCACGCAGGCGTGACTCCGCGAGGCCGTGCGTCGCGACCAGGTAGTTGCGCACGCTCTCGGCGCGCTGCTGCGACAGCGTCTTGTTGCCTTCGGCGCTGCCGCGCGGGTCGGCATGGCCCTCGACATCGAAGCCGAAGTCTTTCAGCCGGTCGTTCTTCAACGCCGCGGCGACGACGTCGAGCTGCTCCTTCGAGCGCGCCGTCAGCGCGGCCGAGTTGGTCTCGAAGGTGATCAGCAGCGAGGCGCTGGGCTTCTTGCGCGGCGCGAGCACCGCGGCCACCGCCGAATCGGGCGAGACCTTCAGGCTGCGCGTCACGACGGGTTCATTCGTCGGTGCCGGCGTCAGCGCGTCCAGCACGTTGGCCTCGGTGACCGCCTTGCCGCGCAGCAGCTTGGTGTCGACGGGTTGCGCCGCGGCAGGGGCCGCGAGCGCGGCGCAGAGCATGAGACCGGCGAACGCGGCGCCGGACGGGATCGATCGCTTCATGAGGTGCATGGTCTTCTCCTGAGCAGTGAGTGGGTGCGTGGCCGCGGCGCTTCACGGCGCCCCGAAGCGTGTGATCTCGGCCGGGTTGCCGACCCAGACCGCGATCGCGCTGAAGTTGTCCTGGCTCGGTTGCTGGCGCTGCCGCACCAGCTGCTCCATCGCCGCGAGCCACGCGTCGGCGGTCGCGGCACGGGCCAGCGTGGCCTCGATGTCGGCCGCGGCCAGCGGCTCGTACCAGCCGTCGGAACACAGCAGGAACGCATCGCCATCGTGCAGCGCGAGCGCGCCGTCGCCGAGATGCGGCTCGATCGGCTCGTCGGAGCCGAGCGCGGCGATCAGCTGGTGGCGGCTCGGGTGCTCGCCGGCCTGCTCCGGCGTCAGCAGCCCGGCATCGACCATGCGCTGCACCGCGCTGTCGTCACGCGTCACGCGGTCGACCCGGCCGCGGCGCAGCAGGTAGAGCCGCGAATCGCCGACATGCGACCAGAGCGCGTGACGATGGTCCGCGTCGATCCACAGCAGCACCAGCGTCGCGTGCATGCGCTGGCGGTCGCGCAGGCCTTCCTGCTCGCGGTTCAGCGCTTCGTGCGCGTCCTGCACGATCTGGCCGAGCGCATGCGGCTGCAGCGCCTCGTGCGCGGCGCGTGTCTGAAGCGCGCCGGCCGCGACGCGAACGACCAGCTCGGAGGCGAGCGCGCCGTCGCGATGGCCGCCGGCGCCGTCGGCCAGCACCGCGTACCAGCCCGACGCGATTGCGCCATGGGTCAGGCAATCCTCGTTGCGGCTGCGCGCGCCGACCTCGCTGCGGCTGGCGATCACGACCTCGTGCATGGCGACGTCCGGCGCGCTCATTCGGGCGACGCACGCGGCAGGCGATCGAGCTCGTCTTCGTAGGCCGCGACGAAGGCCTTGCCGAACAGCGTGTGGAAGTCGTCGTGCGCGTCGCTGCGGATCGATTCGAAGTGCTGCAGGTACAGATCCCACAGCCTGGCCTTGCGATTCATCGGCAGCAGGCTGTCGAGCATGCTGCGGGCCGACAGCTTGGCTTCGAGCGAGCGCGGCGCGAAGCGCTCGAGCACGCCCGCGAGCGCCGCGCGCATGCCGGCCATCGTGCCGATGCTGTGACCGACCAGGTCGTGCATCGCGTCCTGCATCGCCGCGGGCCCGGCCATGAAGCCGCGCAGCGGCGGCTGCAGCAGCTGCTGCGCCGCGAGCTGTGCATCGGGTGCGAACTTCAGCGGGTTGTTGTTGCGGCTGCGGATCGTTGTGACCTGCGCGCGCAGTTCCTGCTTGGTCGTCGCGCGCACGCTCATCAGCCGCAAGCTGCCGTCGATGGCCTCGCGCAGCACCTGGCCGATGAGCTGCATCTGCTGCGGCGTCAGGCCTTGCTGCAGGTCCATGCGGATGCCGACGCCTTCGCAGAACGCGGACCAGAGCGGGTCGGTGCCGGTCATCGGTGCTGCGGAGGGCGGCACGGAGGGCGGCATGCGCGGCGGCGGATCCGGCAGCGCGCGCGGCGGTGGAAGCGGCGGCTGCGCCGGGTCGGGCGGCGCCACGTCCGGCAACACGCGCGGCGGGGTGTACGCACCCGCGAGCTCGGCCGTGTGGTTGAACGCCGCCGGGATCCCGGCGCCGTGCGCGCCCGGCGTGCCCTCGCCGGTCGAGAACATCGCCAGCGGATCGGTGTTGCGATCGATGCCGAAGCCCGCGCTGCCGTCGGGCGCCGTCGCGGTCGCGCCGCCCATGAACGCCGCGAGCGGGTCGGTGGCGCTGGACAGGCCGAACGCGTCGTCGAGGCTCGGGCCCGACGCCGAACCGGCGCCGATCGATCCGAGCAGATCCGGCGCCGACGCGAACGGTGCCGCTGCGACCGCAGCCGGTGCGGGCGCGGCCATGATGTCGGCGAACGGATCGAAGTCGTCGGGGAGTTTCAAGGCGGCCGCCGCGCCGGGGCGCTCGACGGCGATCGGCCGCGGTGCGGCGTCGCGGCTCGGTGCATCGAGGAACGCGAACGGGTCGACCGCGCCGCTGCCCGACGAACCCGGCATCAGCAGATCGGCGAACGGGTTGCTGTCGGTCGCGACGGGCGCCGGCGCGCGTGGCCGCTCGTCGATCGGCAGGGCGATCGGGGACGAGATCGGCGCCGCGACTTCGATGCGCGTCGCGGCCGGCCGCGGCTTCGTGATCGTGCGGGCCTCGTCATCGTCAGAGAGCTGCACGCCGAGCACGTAGCCGCCGATCTGCAGCTCGTCGCGATCGGCGAGTGGCGCGCGTTCACCCGGTGCGAGTGCGCGCCCGTTCAGCACGATCGGGTTCGCGGTGCCGGCATTGCGGATCAGGTAGCCGCCGGCCTCGACCACGACCTGCGCCTGCAGCCGCGAGATGTGGCGCTCGGGATCGGGCAGCGCGATCGTGTTGTCGTCGGCGCGCCCGATCGTGCCCCCGGCCGCGCCGAAGCTGCCGGTGAGCGCTTCGCTGAGCGGACGGTTGTCGAGCGTGAGGGCGCGGATGACGAGGTTCATGAGGCGAAGCGACCGGAGCCATGCGCAGAGGAGTCGCGCCTTGACGTTATCGGTCAGCGCCCCGGGCGCGGCAATCGACCAAAGTCACATGGCGACGATCGCGCTCAGGGCGCGAGCAGCAGCAGCAGAACCTGGCTCGGCACGATGCGCGCCCCCGGGCAGTTGGTGCTGTTCTGCAGCGACATGCTGGTCAGCCGCGTCGCCGGCATGCCGTTGATCAGCACCGTGAACGCGCCGGTCAGGTGGCGCGACGGGCCCATCACCGTGCCGGAGGCGACGCCCATCGAGACCCCCGCGTTGTCGCCGTTGGTCATCGGGATTGAGGTTGCCATGTTGTGCGCTGGCGCACCCATGATCAGCACCGTCGGAACATTCGGGATCGCCATCGGGCCCATCGCGATGTTCGGATACGGGATCGGCACCGGCCCGACCGGCGATGGGGTGAGGCAGACATCGGGGAACCCCATGTCGGTGCCCATCATCTGGCAGTTGGCAAACATGCGGTGTCTCCGGCCCTAGCCCATGTGGATCTGCGGCGCGCGTGCCTTCACGAGGCGCTCGCCCTCGATCAGCACATGCTCGGCGTGAAGGGTGGCGAGCCCCTGCGCGCGCAGGTCGAGCGTGCCGGCGCGCACCGTGTCGCTGCCTTCGGTGAAGCGCTGGTGCGTCTTCGCCGCCAGCGTGACGTTGCCGACGACCGCGGCGATGCTGCTGCCGGTCCAGCGAAGTGCGCCGACGACCGCCTGCCAGCAGGCGCCGACCGCCTCCGCGGTGTCGAACAGCAGCCGAGCCTGGCGCGTCTTGATCTGCAGCGCGTCCGACTCGAGGCGCAGATCGTCCGCGACGATGCGCAGAAAGCCGCCTCCCGCGCACAGGGTGGTGTCGGCTGGCAATTGCAAGGTCGGCGCAGCACTGCCTGCACGTTCGAGCAGCTGCGTGATCCAGCGTGTGCCATCGGCGTCGCCATGGTCCGCGCACCACCATACGAGGTCGCCCGCCGCTGGCAGAAGCAGGCACGATGCGGCCACGCGCATCGAGAACGTGCGCCCGCCGTATTGCGCGATCGCCGAGTGTCCCTCCGCGGCGACCACGGTGGCGACCCCTTGCATCGCCTCGAGTTCCAACAAGCTCTGCACATCGACTCGAGCGTTCATCGAATGTTCTCCTTCGTTGTTCATATCGGCTGCGGCCACAGCTCGGCGCGCGCCAGCGCCACGTCGGTGCCGAGCGCATCGACCAAGTTCGGCATGCGCGAGGTCGATACCTCGGCACGGTGCAGCTTGGTCTGCGTCACGCGGCTGCCCTGCATGTCGCACTGCATGAGTCGCGCCCGCGAGAAATCGGCGTAGGTGAGTTCGGCATCGCGCAGGCTGCACTGCTCGAGCATGGCGTCGGCGAAATGGGTTTGATAGAGGTCAGCGGCGTCGAAGCGGCAGCGTCGCAGCGCCGCCTCGCTGAACAATGCCTGACGCAGCCGCGCCGACGCGAACTCGCAGCCGACCGCACGCACCTTCGCGAAGATGCAGCGTTCGGCATCGGCGCCGACGAAGATGACTCGCTCCAGTTCACTGTTCTGGAAGTTGCATCGGCGGATCGACGCGCGCGTGAAGTCGGCGCCGGCGAGCGTGCTTTCGGTGAACTGGCAACCTTGCAGCGCCTGGCCGGCAAAGCTGCGGCCGCTCAGATCGATGCGGTGGAACACCACCGAGTCAAAGCTGCAGCCGGCGGTATCGGCGTCGACAAGATCGAGAGCCGACAACGTTGCCTGATGGAATCGGATATCGCGGAGCAGCGCGCCCTTCAGCGAGCAGTCGATCAGCGTGACGCGATCCAGCAGCGCCCCGCTCAGGTCGGCCTGGTCGAGCCGCGTGCGATGCACTGCTGCGAGGTTGAAGTCCGCGGCGGCGAAGTTCGCATTCGCGGCCGAACACTCGAGCAGCTTGGCCGCATGCCATGACGACGCGGCAGCGCGCAGGCCCGACAGGTCGCAGCGGCTGAAGACGGCGCCGCGCAGCTGTGCGCCTTCCAGCGAAGCGCCCGACAGGTCGCATTGGTCGAAGAACGCTTCCCGCAGGTCCGCGTGACCAAGATCGGAGTGCGCGAGCCGCACCTGGCTGAAGATCGCGCCGCGCAGCGGTGCGCGCGCCAGCCGGATGCCGCCGAGATCGCGGCCGGCGATCGGCTCGCCAAAATGCGCGAGCACCACGACCTGCTCGGGGCGCAAGGTGTCCGGAGCACTCATGCTGTCGACCCGGCGGCTTCCGGCCGGCGCTTCGGATGAATCTTCACGCGCTCGGCCAGCACGTGTTGCAGCCCGGTCGCCTGGTCCAGATGCGCCTGCGACAGGTCGCTGCCGAACAGGTTGGACGCGCTCAGATCGGCACCGCGCAGGTCGACCTTCTGCGCCACCGCGTCCTTCCAGTTCGACGCCACGGCGCGGGCGCGCTGCAACCGGGTGCGGATCAGCAGCGCCTGACGCAGGCTGGCCCCGCTCAGGTCGGCGCCGGTCAGGTCGGCCTCTGACAGATCGGCGCCGTCGAGGCGCGCACCGGTGAATATCGCGTTGGCGAGGCGCGCGCCACGCAGGTTCGCTTGTGCAAGATCGGCCTTCGGGAACTTGCCTTCGCTCAGATCGCACTGCTGCGCGAACACTGCCTGTGTCAGCTGCGCGCCGCTCCATACCGCGCCGACAGCCGAGCACTTGAGGAAGTTCGCGCTGGCCAGCCGCGCACCCACGAAACGCGCGCCGTCGAGCTTGCATTCGAGGAAATTGCAGGACGACAGGTCGGCAGCTTCGGCGACCAGGCCGCACAGGTCGATCTGGTGGAACAGTACACCGGCGGCGCGCGCCCCACGCCAGTCGCAGGCGCCGAACACGGTGCCAAGCAACTGCACGCCGATCAGTTGCGTCGCGTGGAACGACGCGCCATCGAGCGTTGCGTTGGAGAGGATCGCGCCGGTCAGGTCGGCTTCATCAAAGCTTGCGCCGGCCATCCTCGTTGCGCCGAGGTTCGAGCCTGGCAGTCGCGCCTTGCTGAAGTCGGCACCGGCCAGCGTTGCATGTGCGAGCACTGCGTGCGAGAGGTTCGCACCGCACAGGCGTGTGTCTGTCAGGTTGCTGCCCTCCAGATGTGCACCCTGAAGGTCGGCGCCACGCAGGTCGAGCCCCGACAGGTCGGCACCCGTGAGGTCGAGATGGGCGAGACTCTCGCCCGCGGCGAATGCCCGCGCAACGAGCGCCTTCAGCGTCGCCGCGCTCTCCAGTGGCAAAGGATCGGCAGGCGCCTGAAGATGGGCCGATGCGGCATACGCCATCTTCAGCGCGACTTCTGCTTCGATGAGCTTTGGTGCGATCGCCAGCAGCTCCTTCGCGCCGGCCGCGATATCAGGCCGTTCCGTCAGCGTACCGATCAACGCGCGCAACTCGCTTGCCGCCTTGAAGCGCGGCGGCCCCTTGGTTTGCAGAGCTGCCGGATCGATGCCATGCGCTTTCGCGGTCTCGTGGGCGCGTGCGACATCGACCGCCGCAGCGGCCATGGCTTGCTTCGTCTCGTCGGCAGCCCGCACGAGCATTCGCTCGACGTGCGCCGGCAGCTCACTCAAGGTCGGCACGGGTTCGCGCGGCGGCATGCGAACGCCGAGTGCGTCCGGATCGAGGCCCAGCTCGCGCGTGCGCTGGCGCGCCTGCTCGACCTTGGCCTCGGCGCCGCGGTACTGTGCCTCGCCGAGAAAGCCTTCGATCTTGTAGTCGGCCTCGATGGCCGCCATGTCCGGATCGATGTTGTCGATGCCCTGCGGCGTCAGGTCGGAGTCGAGCAGGCCGTAGAGGGCCCCCATCTGCGGATCCTCGCGGCGCTGCAGCACCTGGCGATAGTGAGCGTCGCTGCGGGGTTCGCCGACGCGCTCGACCGCGCCCATCAGGATTGCGACGTCCGCGGCGTCGTCTTCCGTGATGTCGGCGAGCCCCTGGAACAGCAGGACGCCACGCTCGACATGCGGAAAGAACCAAAGCGTCGTGAGGGCGAGCGGCACGTCGCGCAGCTTGCCCTTCTGCGGGCCGCTGCCGTACTGGACGAAAGCGCGGCAGCGCAGGCCGGGCAAGCAACCGCCGACTTTTGACTGTGTTGGGTGCAGGTGATCGAACTCGAAGCGCTCGTCGCCGACCAGCGCCCGCGAGAACCACTGGTCGGGTGGCGCGAGGTTGAAGTGACTCCAGTGCAGATCGGGCGGGAAGGCGGGCGCATGCTCCTGCAGCCAGTGTTCATCGTAGGTGCCGCGGTGCCGAGCGCGCGTCGCCCACATCGGATCGAGGCGACCGAAGCCCGCGGGAATCACTTCCTGGTCGGGAAGCGTCAGCGGTGCCTGCGCGTATTCGACGTTGGGCAGCGACCGGGGGGCATCGGACGGCGCCGGCATGCGGCCCTTGCCGACCGGGTTGGCCGGATAGTCCGGGCCGCCGTAGGCCAGGAACCAGTCCAGCGGCATCTGCTCGAAGGGCCGCGCCACGCTCGCATTGCGGCCGTTCCAGACCCGATCGCCGTGCACCACCAGTGTCTTGGTGCGGTCGCCGACACGCGCGCGCACCGCACAGGCCGCCGCCGGCTTCTCGGGCGGATGCGCGACCCCGTGCACGAGATACTCGGGCGTCGTCTTCAGCACGCCCTCGTCGATCAGCGGCTCGACCATCTCCTGCGCCAGGAAGCGCCACATCGAGGCCTCGGTCCAGAGCGCGAACGGCGCCTGCGCGCGGAACGGGAAGTAAAGCGCGGCCGAGATGCTCAGGCCGAGCTTGCCGCGGAACTGGATCGGGCGGGAGCCGAGGCCGATGCACATCGGTTTGTGAACTTGCATTGTGATCAAGCCCCGCTGAGCGGTCCCGGCTTCATGGGACCCGGCGGCTTCGCGCTTGGGGGCGATGACGCGGCACCGGCGGGACCGGTCGGCGATCGCGCCGCCTCGAACGTGGCTGCGTCGCTCTCCGCCTTGGCCGAGGTGGCGGCCGCGTCGGCTTGTGCGCCCTGCGCCATCGTTTCGGCAGCCGTCTTGGTCTGCGCCTTCAGCGCGGCCTGACGTTTCTCCATCGCGGCATCCGACTGCTCCGGATGACTGGCCTCGAACTGCTGGGTTCCAAGGCTGAGTGCGCTCGCCGGCATCGCCAGAAAAGCACCCAGCAAGGTCTGCGCGTTCGATTGACCGCTTTCTTCCTGGGCCGTCTTCAAGAACGCGGCGGCGTCCGCGCTCGCTCCCTCGAGATTTCGCTGAGCGGCGAGGAGGCCGGCGAAGCCCCCCACAGCGGCAGCAAATGCTCCGCCTGCGCTTCCTCCGCCACCACCGCCACCGCCGCCACCGCCGCCGGCGATGATCTTCATCGCGCTTTGCGCGACATCCATCGTCTTCTGCTGCAGCCCGACCGGTCCCATCTCGAGCGTCGGGCCGGCCATCATGTCGACGGTGACGGCCACGCCCACGTTCATGCAAGCGGCGATCGTTGTGTTGATCGATGCACCGATCGAGGTCTTCAGCGCAATCGCCATCTCGAGCTCGTTCTTCATGCCGATGAAGGTATTGCGCGCGCCGGCGATCATCGTGCTGGTGGCCGCGCCGATGTAGGTGCCGGTGTTCGGGCCGAGAAAGGTGTCGTTGGCCTGGTTCACGATGCGGTTGAACTGATTGGCCTTGAACAGGATGTTGCCCGGCGTTTCGTAGCCGAAGCTCGCCGCCTTGCCGATGTACGCGCCGCCGGTCTGGGAGAAGACATCGCCAGCCACTGTTTCGGCGACGTTGCCCATCACGCCGATCTTGAGCCCGCCGTTGTGAATCTCGGTGGTGTTGCCGGTGACCATGCGCGTCACCGGCCCGGTGACGAACAGGCTCTCGGGCCCGGTGATCGACGTGATGCGACCGGTGTTGATCGTGTTCTGGTCCAGCCCTGCACCGACCGTGTACTTGCGCCCGCCGGTGATGTGGACGCTTTCGCCCTTCGCGTTGATCGTCACGCTGCGCCCGCCCTTGTCGACGATCAGCGTGTCCTTGTTGCCGATCGTCGCCTTGCGATCGTTCTTGACCTGCTCCGAGAGGTCGTGCCCGACGCTGTTCGACTGGTCCGCCTCGACCGAGGTCGACATGTTCTTCTCGGCGTGCAGGTTCAGCGCCTCCGCGCCCTTCTTGTCCTCGAACTGGATCATGTTGGCGTTGGCGACCACGCCGTCTTTCGTCGAGCGCGACAGGAAGCCGCTCTGGGTCGCGTTGTCGGGCAGCTTGAACGGCGGCAGCGTCTCGCCGTTGTAGACGCTGCCGGTGATGATGGGTTGGTCGGGGTCGCCTTCGAGAAAGTCGACGATCACCTCCTGGCCGACGCGCGGGATGAAGATCGCGCCGAAGTTCTTGCCGGCCCAGACCTGCGCGACGCGCACCATGCACGAGCTCTTCTCGTCCTTCTTGCCCAGGCGATCCCAGTGGAACTGCACACGCACGCGGCCGAACTTGTCGGTGTGGATCTCGTCGCCCTGCTTGCCGACGACGAACGCGGTCTGCGGCCCCTGCACGAAGGGCTTGCGGGTCGCGCGCTTGGGTCTGAACTGCTGCGCCGCGGGCAGCGCGCTGAACTCGCACTGCAGGCCGCTGGCGTCGCTGCGGCCGGCCTGGCCGGCATCGGAGCTGCCGTTGTTCGCCTGCAGGTTGGTCGAGGTGACGAGGTACTCGGCGTTCTGGTCGGCGCGCGGATGGCGCTTGAGCTTGAACGTGAAGCCGACGCGCAGGCCTTGCGCGTTGGTCGAGCCGTTGAACACCTCGAAGCGCGACTGCACTTCGTCGCGCCGGTTCTCGAGCGTCTGCGCGCCGTCCGGCGGCTTGGTGAAGAGGCCGGGGTAGTCGAAGGCCTCGGCGTCGGAGAGGTCGTGCCCGCGCTGCTGCTCGCCGCGCGTCAACAGCCGGCTGCTCGGGTTCTCGAAGTCGTAGTCGGTGATTGCGAATTTGCCCGGCTGCACCGAGCGCGACATGGCCCAGCGGCTGACGAAGTCGAGATCCGGCGGCGCCTGGCCGCCGGGCACGAAGAACGGCAGTTCCGCGGCGCCGTCGGGCTGCGGATCGTGCACGCTGGCAGAGTCGAGCAGCAGCAGCTGGTGCTTGCCGTCGCTGTGCTCGAAGCGGTAGTAGATGCCTTCATGCTCGAGCAGCCGGCTGACGAAATTGAAGTCGCTCTCGCGGTACTGCACGCAGTAGTCCCATTCGCGGTACTCGCGAAAGAGCTTGAGGTCGTGCACTGCGATGCGATGGTCGTCGAACACCGTCTTGACGATGTCGGGCACCTTCATGTTCTGGAAGATGCGGCAATCGGTCGTGCGCGTCAGGAACCACAGCCACGGCCGCACGACCGCCTGGTAGCGGTGGAAGCGGCCGCTCGCGCCGGTCTGCGAGAAGCGCGTGACGAAGCCGTTGAGAAAGCGCTTGCCGTCGTCGCGCAGTTCGAGCTCGAAGGTCACGGGCTGGCCGAGGATCTTGTCGGCGTCGAGGTCGCTGCGCGGGCTCAGCAGCGACGCGCTGATCTCGGTCAGCGTGCTCAGGCCCTCGGTGCAGCTCATCGATTCGAGCAGCAAGTCGCTGGCCGGGAACGCGGCAGTCTTGATCCGGAACGGCTGGGGCATGGGGCGATGAAAGCGGGGGCTACCGACACGTCGACCGTAGAGAGCCGGCCACTCGCCGGCAAGCGACCAAAGTCATGTCGCCGCCCCGCCTCTCGATCGAATCCCCTCAATCGAACCCGTACGAGAACTCCGTGTTCTCGACGCCGAGCGCCACGCGCTTGATCGCCTGCCCGCCGGACAAGCGCGTCAGGTACTCGTGGCTGATCTTCGGCAGCACCGTGTTGGTCAGGATCGCGTCGATCACGCGGCCGCCGCTCTCGACCTCGTTGCAGCGGCTCGCGACCAGATCGACAACCGCCTCGTCGAAGCTGAACGGCACGCCGTGGTTCGCCTCGATGCGCTGGCCGATGCGGCCGAGCTGCAGCCGGATGATCGCGCGCAGCATCGCGGCGCTCAGCGGGTAGTACGGGATCGTCACGATGCGCCCGAGCAGCGCGGCCGGAAAGACCTGCAGCAGCGGTTCGCGCAGCGCCTTCGCGACGGCCTGCGCATCCGGCAGCCGCGCCGGGTCGCGGCACAGCTGCATGATCACGTCGGTGCCGGCGTTCGAGGTCAGCAGGATGATGGTGTTCTTGAAGTCGATGTAGCGGCCTTCGCCGTCTTCCATCCAGCCCTTGTCGAAGACCTGGAAGAAGAGTTCGTGCACATCGGGGTGGGCCTTCTCGACCTCGTCGAGCAGCACCACGCTGTAGGGGCGGCGCCGCACCGCCTCGGTCAGCACGCCGCCCTCGCCGTAGCCCACGTAGCCGGGCGGCGCACCCTTCAGCGTCGAGACGGTGTGCGCTTCCTGGTATTCGCTCATGTTGATCGTGATCACGTTCTGCTCGCCGCCGTAGAGCGATTCGGCGAGCGCCAGCGCGGTCTCGGTCTTGCCGACCCCCGAGCTGCCGCACAGCATGAACACGCCGATCGGCTTGTTCGGGTTGTCGAGCCTGGCGCGCGAGGTCTGGATGCGCCGCGCGATCATCTCGAGCGCGTGGCGTTGGCCGATCACGCGCTGGTCGAGCGTGTCGGCCAGGCGCAGCACCGATTCGACCTCGTTCTTCACCATGCGGCCGACCGGGATGCCGGTCCAGTCCTGCACGACGCTGCCGACGGCCTGCGCATCGACCACCGGCAGCACCAGCGGCGTGTCGCCCTGCAGCGCGCGCAGGCGCTGCTGCAGGCCCTGCAGTTCCTCGAGCAGGGCCTCGCGCGCAGACGGGCCGTCGGGCACGCAGGCTTCTTCCGGCGACGCATCGACGGCCTTGAACCCGGCGCGCAGCTCGGCGCGGATCGCGAGCACGCGATCGACGACTGCCTTCTCGTCGGCGAAGCGCGCCTCGAGCGCACCGAGGCGGTCGCGCGCGGTCGCGAGCGCGGCGTCGACGCGTCGCTTGCGATCGCCGATCGCGATGCCGACGGTCTCTTCGCGCTCGGCGATCTCGCGCTCGATCGTCAGCGCCTCGATGCGGTGTTGCGTGTCTTCGAGCTCGGGCGGCGTCGCATGCTGGCTCACGGCGACGCGGGCGCAGGCGGTGTCGAGCAGGCTCACGGCCTTGTCGGGCAGCTGGCGTGCCGGGATGTAGCGGTGCGAGAGCCTCACCGCGGCCTCGATCGCCTCGTCGAGCAGCTGCACGCGATGGTGCGTTTCGAGCACGCTCGCGACGCCGCGCAGCATCAGCACCGCCTTCTCTTCACTCGGCTCGGCGATCTGCACGACCTGGAAGCGGCGCGTCAACGCCGGGTCTTTCTCGAAGTACTTCTTGTACTCGGCCCAGGTCGTCGCGGCGATCGTGCGCAGTTTGCCGCGCGCGAGCGCCGGCTTCAGCAGGTTCGCGGCATCGCCGGTGCCCGCGGCGCCGCCCGCGCCGATCAGCGTGTGCGCCTCGTCGATGAACAGGATGATCGGCTTCGCGCTCGCCTGGACCTCGTCGATCACCTGCCGCAGCCGGTTCTCGAACTCACCCTTCATGCTCGCGCCGGCCTGCAGCAGCCCGATGTCGAGCATGTACAGCGACACCTCCTTCAGCTGCGGCGGCACATCGCCGCGCGCCAGGCGCAGCGCGAAGCCCTCGACGACTGCCGTCTTGCCGACACCGGCCTCGCCGGTCAGGATCGGGTTGTTCTGGCGCCGGCGCATCAGGATGTCGACGATCTGGCGGATCTCTTCATCGCGGCCCGCGACCGGGTCGATCTCGCCGTTGCGCGCGCGCGCGGTCAGGTCGACCGCGAAGCGCTTCAGCGCCTCCTGCTTGCCGAGCGCGGCCGGCGCGATCGCCGCGCTGGCCTCGCCGGGCGATGCGTCGCCGCGCGTCGCAGCCTGACCGGCCTCGGGCGAACCGGCGAGCAGCGCCGCGAAGTCGTCGGTGAGCTCGTCGAGCCGGATGCGCTCGAACTGCTTCGAGATGCTCGTCAGCGCATGGCGCAAGGATTGCGTCTTCAGCAGGCCGATCAGCAGGTAGCCGGTGCGAACCCGGTCGTCGCCAAACATCAGCGAGCCGTAGACCCAGCCGCGCTCGACCGCGTTCTCGACATAGGTCGACAGGTCGGTCACCGACGACGCGCCGCGCGGCAGCCGGTCGAGCGCCTGCTGCAGATCGGCGGCGAGCACCGAGGTGTCGAGCCTGCAGTGCGCAACGATGCGGTGCAGGTCGCTGTCCTGCGCCTGCAGGATCTGCGCGATCCAGTGCTGCAGCTCGACATACGGGTTGCCGCGCAGCTTGCAGAGCACGGTCGCGCCTTCGATCGCCTTGTAGGCGAGCGCATCGAGCTTGCCGAACAGGGCACTGCGGCTGATTTCAGACATGGTGGGGCTCCGGCATGGGGCGTGTGGCTCGCGCATGCGGCGCGCGCAGCACGGCTTCGGGATCGAGGACGAGGTCGTCGCGGTCGCGCGTCGGGGCGCCGCGCCGTGTCGCGAGCCAGGTGCTGAGGCCGAGCCGCGTCGCGGGCTCGCCGGCGCGCGGGTCGCGCCGCACCAGCCG
>NZ_JBFUKR010000027.1:0-67176 GCF_056400745.1 Rhizobacter sp. P5_A1 | reverse complement strand
GGCCGCAGGGCCGCGTTGTGCGCTCGTTGTGTGCCAGAGGCACACGGCCTCGCGCACGCCTTGCCCTGCGGCCTGCGGCACCCCGGCGCGAGCCCTCCCATGGCGCTAACAGGCCCTTGCCCGAGCGGCATCAGTTCCCACTCGTAGTCGCGGCCGATCAGCGAGTAGTAGGTCTGGTTCGCGACATAGCGCTGCAGCCCGAGCCGGTCGGCCGCCGCGAGCGATTTCATCAGCTGCCAGCCGGAGAAATTGGAGACGCCGAGCAAGCGTACCTTGCCGGCCCGCACCAGATCGTCGAGCGTGCCCAGCACCTGCTCGACCGGCGTCATCGCATCGAAGGCGTGCAGCTGCAGGATGTCGATGTGCTCGGTGCCCAGGCGCTGCAGCGCGGCATGGGTCGCCTCGATCAGGTGGTGGCGCGACGCGCCGACATCGTTCGGCCCGGCGCCGCTGCGCAGCGCCAGCTTGGTCGAAATGATGGCCTGGTGGCGCCGGCCCTTCAGTGCCGCGCCGAGGATGGCTTCGGAGGCGCCGCCCGAGTACACATCGGCGGTGTCGAACAGGTTCACGCCGGCATCGAGGCAGATGTCGACGATGCGGCGCGCGCCGGCGGTGTCGGTGTTGCCCCAGGCGCTGAACAGCGGCCCTTGCCCGCCGAAGGTGCCGGCGCCGAAGCCGAGCGCCGGGACCCTGAAGCCGGAACGGCCGAGATAGCGTTGTTCCATCGTGTTTCCTTTGCAAAGCTGAACTTCAGACGCCGGCCGATGCGTAGCGCGCTGGCCGCACGCGCCGATCGACGGCCCGGCTCCACAGCGCGGTCGCGAGGCCCGTCAGCGTCAGCAGCGCGGCGACCCAGCCGAGCGCAGCCAGCCCCGGCCCGTGATCGATTACCGCGCCGCCGACCCATGCGCCGAGCGCGTTGCCGAGGTTGAAGGCCGCGATGTTCAGGCTCGATGCCAGGTTCTGGCCCGCGCCGCTGGCCTTCTCGAGCACGCGCAGCTGCAGCGGCGCGACGGTCGCGAACGCGGCGACGCCGAGTACCGCGACGAACACCACCGCGGTGGCCGGCGTGTGGATCACCAGCGGCATCGCCCCGAGCACGGCCGCGAGCACGGCCAGGGTCGCGAGCACCGCGCGCAGCGCGCCGCGGTCGGCGAGCCGGCCGCCGAGCAGGTTGCCGGCCGCGAGACCGGCCCCGAACAGCAGCAGCACCGGCGACACCGCGGCCTGCGACAAGCCGGCGAGCTGCGTCAGCAGCGGCTGGATGTAGGTGAACACCGCGAACACGCCGGCGTAGCCGAGCACCGTCATCGCGAGACCCAGCAGGACCTGCGGCCGCGCGAGCACGGCGAGCTCGTCGCGCAGCGGCGCGGGCCGCATGTCGGCCGCGGCGCGCGGCACGAACGCCGCGAGCACCGCGAACGCGAGCACGCCGATCGCGGTCACGGCCCAGAACGCGGCGCGCCAGCCGAACTGCAGGCCCAGCCATGCGCCGGCTGGCACGCCGAGCAGCGTCGCCGCGGTCAGCCCGGTGAACATGATCGAGATCGCCGATGCGCGCTTGTCCGCCGGCACCAGGCCGGTCGCGACCACCGCACCGACGCCGAAGAAGGTGCCGTGCGCCAGCGAGGTGACGATCCGCGCGGCCATCAGCCACGCGTAGCCCGGCGCGAGCGCGCAGGCCAGGTTGCCGAGCGTGAAGATCGCCATCAGCGCGAGCAGCACGGTCTTGCGCGGCAGCGTTCGGGTTGCGATCGTCAGCAGCGGCGCGCCGACCGCCACGCCGAGCGCGTAGCCCGAGATCAGCAGGCCGGCACCGGCGATCGAGACATGAAGATCCGCCGCGACCTGCAGCAGCAGGCCCATGATGACGAACTCGGTGGTGCCGATCCCGAAGGCACC
This sequence comes from Rhizobacter sp. P5_A1, assembly GCF_056400745.1. Taxonomy (NCBI): domain Bacteria; kingdom Pseudomonadati; phylum Pseudomonadota; class Betaproteobacteria; order Burkholderiales; family Sphaerotilaceae; genus Rhizobacter; species Rhizobacter sp. P5_A1. The sequence goes on along the minus strand of NZ_JBFUKR010000027.1, from coordinate 65,274 downwards.
GGCGGTCAGGGCAAGAAGGGCGATGGGCATGGTGGAATCGAGTCTGACGATCCCTGCTGCCCGTGACTAGAATGCCGATCGGAACGACACCTGTGACTTGAATTCACATGCCACGCATCGACGTGAACCGCTCGGGCGAGATGGAGGCCTTCGTGCAGGTGGTCGAGCGCGGCGGCTTCTCGGCAGCGGCGCGCGCGCTGCTGATGACGCCATCGGCCGTCAGCAAGCTGATCGCGCGGCTCGAGGCGCGCCTCGGGATCCAGCTCGTGCACCGCTCGACCCGCAAGCTGCAGCTCACGCCCGAGGGCCAGCAGTTCTACGAGCGCAGCCGCCAGGTGCTCGCCGAGATGGACGAGGCCGAACGCTGCGTCGCCGCGGCCGCCGCACCGCGCGGCCGCGTCAGCATCAACGCCAGCATCTCGTTCGGCCAGGTCGTGCTGGTGCCGCTGGTCGCGCGCTTCTTCGAGCTGCACCCGCAGGTCGCGCTCGACATCGTGCTGACCGACCGCGTCGTCGACCTGATGGACGAGCGCGCCGACATCGCGATCCGCTGGGGTCGTCTGACGCCTTCCGAGCTGATCGCGCGCCGCCTCGGCGAGACCGGCCAGGCGATCGTCGGGTCGCCGGACTACTTCGCGCGCCACGGCATGCCGCGCCGCCCGCAGGACCTGGAAGCGCACAACCGCCTCGGCTCGAGCTACCGGCGCAACGTGCCCGACTGGCCGCTGCGCGTCGCTGGCCGGCACGTCGACATGCCGGTCGTCGGCAGCGTGCGAGCCTCCGACGGCGAGACGCTGCGCCAGCTCGCGCTGGCCGGCATCGGCCTGGCGCGGCTGTCGCTGTACCACATCCACGACGACCTGATCGAAGGCCGGCTCGTGCCGGTGCTCGAAGACTTCAACCCGCGCGACCTCGAGCCGATCCACGCCGTCTACCTCGGCAAGGCCGGCCGGCTGCCGGCGCGTGTGCGCGCGGTGCTCGACTTCCTGGTCGCGCAGGTCGGCACGAGCGAGCGCTTCGCCGCGAGAGTCGGCGCGCCAAACCACGGATGACCCCCGCATGGACCGAATAACCGGCGTACAGCTGTTCATCCGCATCGTCGAAACCGGCAGCTTCTCGAAGGCCTCGGTCGACCTGGGGGTGACGCAGCCGACCGCGACCAAGCACGTCGCCGCGGTCGAGGCGCGCCTCGGCGCGCGGCTGCTGAACCGCAACACGCGCGGGGTCAGCGCAACCGAGATCGGCGCGCTGTACTACGAGAAGTGCAAGACGATCCAGCGCGAGCTCGAGGAGGCCGACAACCTCGCGTCGCTGCTGCAGTCGCGCATCGGCGGGCAGCTGCGCATCAGCACCTCGGTCGCGTTCGGCCGGCGCGTGCTGACGCCGATCGTGCTCGCCTTCATGCGCAAGCACCCCGAGATCTCGATCGACCTGAGCTTCGACGACCGCTACGTGAACCTGGTCGAACAGGGCGTCGATGTCGCGATCCGCATGGGGCGCCTGGCCGATTCGTCGCTCGGCGCGCGCTACCTGGCGCAGAACCCGTGGGTGCTGGTCGCATCGCCCGGCTACCTGAAGGCGAACGCGGCGCCACGTTCGCCGGCCGAGGCCGCGGCGCACCCGTGCCTGATCTACAGCACGGTGCAGGGCGACGAGCGCTGGCACTTCACGGTCGGCGGTCAGGAGCAGTCGGTGCCGGTGCGCGGGCCGCTGCGCACGAACAACCTGTCGGTGCTGCTCGAGGCGGCACGCCAGGGCATGGGATTGGCGGTCCTGCCGTGGTACGTCGCCTACGCCGCGGTGCGAGCGCGCGAGGTCGTGCCGCTGCTGACCGAGTTCGCGCTGCCGGTGCAGGAGATGCACGCGGTGTATCCGTCGCCGAAGCTGTTGCCGTCGAAGGTCAGCAGTTTCATCGGTTTCCTCCAGGAACAGTTCACGGCCGAGTGGTGGAAGCTCGGCGGCGAGACTGCATGAACGTCACCCCTCTTTGCGAGCCAGCACGATGACCTCATCCGCCTACCTGCGCCACCCCGCCGTGCACGGCGACACGATCACCTTCGTCTGCGACGACGACCTCTGGCAGGTCGGCACCGGCGGCGGCGTCGCGCGGCGGCTGACCGCGGGGCTGTCGGAGCCGGCCACGCCGTGTGTCTCGCCCGATGGCCGATGGATCGCGTTCATCGGCCGCGACGAGCAGCATCCCGAGGTCTACCTGATGCCGGCCGAGGGCGGCCCGGCGAAGCGCCTGACCTGGCTCGGCCCCGACACGATCGTGCGCGGCTGGACGCCCGGCGGCCACATCCTGTTCGTCAGCACGCACGGCCAGCCGTTCTTCCGCAACCACCGCGCGTTCACGCTCGACCCGGCCGGCGGCGCGCCACAGTTGCTGCCGCTCGGCCAGGTCAACCACCTGTCGTTCGGACCGATGACCGCGCAAGGCCAGGCCCGGGTGATCGGCCGCAACACCGCCGATCCGGCGCGCTGGAAGCGCTACCGCGGCGGCACCGCAGGCCACCTCTGGATCGACGCCGCCGGCTCCGGCATCTTCCGCCGCATGAGCGAGCTGAAGGGCAACATCACGAGCCCGATGTGGATCGGCGAGCGCATCTACCACCTGTCCGATTTCGAAGGCGTCGGCAACCTGTATTCGTGCCGGCCCGACGGCTCCGAGCTGCAGCGCCACACCGAGCACAGCGCGTTCTACGCGCGCCACGCGCAGACCGACGGCCGGCGCGTCGTCTACCAGAGCGGCGCCGATCTCTGGCTGTTCGACCCGGCCTCCGGCAAGAGCGCGCGCGTCGCGGTGCAGACCCCCTCGCACCAGACCCAGGCCGCGCGCAGGTTCGTGCCCGCCGCCGATCACCTCGGCGGCATGCGCCTGCACCCGGCCGGCCACAGCGTGGCGCTCGACGCGCGCGGCAAGCTGTTCAGCTTCGGCCTCTGGGAAGGCGCGGTGCGCCAGCATGCCACTGCCGGCGCCGACGACAGCGAGCGCCTGCGCCACGGCCAGTGGCTCGCCGACGGCAGCACGCTGGCGGCGGTCAGCGATGCGTCCGGCGAGGAACGCATCGTCGTGTTCGACGAGGCTGGCGAAGCACGCGCGCTGCCCTGGGAGCTCGGCCGCGTCACGACGCTGCTCGCGGCGCCCGTCGGCACGCAGCTCGCGATCGCGAACCATCGCAACGAGGTCTGGATCGGCGACATCGCCAGCGGCAGCCTGAGCGCGGTCGACCGCAGCGACTTCGGCCGGACCGAAGAACTCGCCTGGTCGCCCGACGGCGCCTGGCTCGCCTACACCGTGCGCACCAGCATGCGCCACAGCGCGATCAAGCTGCACGCGGCCGGCAGCGGCGCGAGCACGCTGGTCACGCAGTCCGAGTTCATCGACTACAGCCCGTCGTTCGACCCGGCCGGCAAGTACCTCTACTTCCTGTCGCTGCGCACCTTCGACCCGGTCTACGACAGCGTGCACTTCGAGCTGAGCTTCCCGCGTGCCGCACGGCCTTACCTGATCGCACTGCAGGCCGGCGGCGCGCCGCCGTTCGAGCCGGTGCCGAAGGGCCTCGGCAGCGACGACGCGGCGGACGCCGCGAAGCCCGCGGCAGACGCGAAACCGGCGCCGCTGCGCGTCGACCTCGACGGCATCGCGCAGCGCATCGCGCCGTTCCCGGTGCCCGAGAACCGCTTCGGCAAGCTCGTCGGCGCGGCGCGCGGCAAGGTCGTCTGGAGCGTGCTGAACATCGTCGGCGCGCATGGCCGCGGCGGCCACAAGGAGGCGCCGGCGCAGCTGGTCGTGTTCGACTTCGCGACGCAGCGCGCCGAGCCGCTGGCCGACAAGGCCGACGCCTTCGAGCTTGCCGCCGACCACACGACGCTGCTGCTGCGCGAAGGCAAGAAGCTGCGCGCGATCAGCGTGCACCGCCCGGCGGACGCCGACAAGGCGCCCGACGCCTCGTCCGAACAGCCTTCGCGCAAGAGCGGCTGGATCGGGCTCGACCGCGTCCGGCTGTCGATCGCACCGCGTGCCGAATGGCGCCAGATGCTGCGCGAGGTGTGGCGCCTGCAGCGCGACCAGTTCTGGAATGCCGACATGTCGGGCATCGACTGGAACGAGGTCTACACGCGCTACGCACCGCTGGTCGAGCGCGTCGCGACGCGCGGCGAGTTGTCCGACCTGATCTGGGAGATGCAGGGCGAGCTCGGCACCTCGCACGCCTACGAGCAGGGCGGCGACCACCGCAAGCCGCCGTCGGTCGCGCTCGGCCACCTCGCGGCCGACCTGCGCTTCGACGCCGCGGACGCGAGCTACGAGATCACGCGCCTCGTGACCGGCGATGCCTGGGACGCCGGCGCCGATTCGCCGCTGAACGCGGTCGGCATCGAAGCGCGGCCGGGCGAGCGCATCGTCAAGGTGAACGGCCAGCGCGTCTCGGCCGAGCGACCACCGCAGGCGCTGCTCGTGCACCAGGCGGGCGCGAAGGTCGAGCTGACGCTGAAGGCAGGTGCACGAACCCGCAACGTGCTCGTCAACACCCTCGCCGACGAAGTGCCGGCGCGCTATCGCGAATGGGTCGAGCGCAACCGCTCCTGGGTCCATGCGCAGTCGAAAGGCCGCGTCGGCTACTTCCACCTGCCCGACATGATGGCGGCGGGCTATGCCGAGTTCCACCGCTACTTCAGCGCCGAGTGCGACCGCGATGCGCTGATCATCGACGTGCGCTACAACCGCGGCGGGCATGTCTCGTCGCTGCTGCTCGAGAAGATCGCGCGCAAGCGCATCGCCTATGCGCACACGCGTTGGGGACAGCCCTCGCCGTATCCCGAGGAGGCCGTCAACGGCCCGGTGATCGCGCTGACGAACGAGCATGCCGGCTCCGACGGCGACATCTTCTCGCACAGCCTGAAGCTGATGGGCATCGGCACGCTGGTGGGCACGCGCACCTGGGGCGGCGTGGTCGGCATCTGGCCGCGTCATGACCTGGCCGATGGCACCAGCACGACGCAACCCGAATACGCGTTCTGGTTCAGCGATGTCGGCTGGGGCGTCGAGAACTACGGCACCGACCCGCAGATCGAGATCGACAACGCCCCGCAGGACGCGGCCGCCGGCGTCGATCGGCAGCTCGAGGTGGCGCTCGCGACCGCGCTGCAGCAGATCGCGCAGGCCGGCCCAGCCGCGCCCGCGTTCGGTCCCGGGCCCGATCTGGCGCGGCCGGCGTGGCCGGTGCGATGAAGATCGGCCGGCTGCTGCGCAGCGCGCTGCTGTGCGCCGGCACGCTGCAGTTCGCGTTCGCGGCCGAAGTCCGCGTGCTCAGCGCCGGCGCGATCGAGCCCGGCATCCGCCCGACGATCGCGGCGTTCGAGACGTCGGGCGGCGACACCGTGGCGCTGAGCTTCGCGACGGCGCCGCAGATTCGCCAGCGCGTCGAGGCCGGCGAGGCTTTCGATCTCGTGATCGCGCCGCCCGCGGCGCTGGACGCGCTCGCGGCGGCGTCGAAGCTGGGCGGCGCAGACGCCTCGCAGCGGGTCGCGATCGGCAGCGTCGGCCTCGGCGTCGCGGTGCGCCCGGGCTCGTGGCGGCCGGACATCTCCAGCGCCGACACGTTCAGGCGCGCGCTGCTCGACGCCGATTCGCTGGTCTTCAACCGCGCATCGACCGGCCTGTACGTCGAGGGCCTGCTGACCCGGCTCGGCGTCGCGAACGAGACCGCCGCGAAGACGACACGCTACCCGGACGGCGCCTCGGTGATGGTCCATGTGCTGCGCGGCCATGGCCGCGAACTCGGCCTCGGCGCGATCACCGAGATCGCCCTCGCGCGCGACCAGGGGCTGGTGTTCGTCGGCCCGCTGCCGCCGGCGCTGCAGAACCTGACCCTCTACGTTGCGAGCCCGACGCAGGCACGGCCGGCGCCGGCCGTGCAGGCGCTGCTGCAGCAGCTTGCGAGCCCGGCCGCGCGGGCCGCCTTCGAGGCCGCCGGCATCGCGCCGTCGCGCTGACGCGACGCGACCGTTCACGTGAAGGTTTCCGATGACTGAACCCCTCGGCCTCGACGGCGGCCTGACGAACTACGGCGACCGCGACTTCGCGCGCTACCTGCGACGCTCGATGGCGCGCTCGATGGGGTTGTCGAACGAGCTGCTCGGCAAGCCGGTGGTCGGCATCGCGGTCTCGCCGAGCGGCTTCAACAACTGCCACCGCTACCTGCCGGAGCTCACCGAGGCGGTCGAGCGCGGTGTGCTCGCGGCCGGCGGCCTGCCACGACCGTTCCCGACGATCTCGCTCGGCGAGGTCTTCCTGAACCCGACCAGCATGATGTTCCGCAACCTGATGGCGATGGACGTCGAGGAAATGATCCGCGCGCAGCCGATGGACGCGGTCGTGCTGATCGGTGGCTGCGACAAGACCGTGCCGGCGCAGCTGATGGGCGCGGCCTCGGCGAACAAGCCCGCGATCCAGCTCGTGACCGGCCCGATGATGACCGGCCGCCACCAGGGCGAGCGCCTCGGCGCCTGCACCGACTGCCGCCGCTACTGGGCCAAGTTTCGTGCCGGGGAGGTCGATGCCGCAGAGATTGCGCAGGTCGAGGGGCGGCTCGCGACCACCGCCGGCACCTGCGCGGTGATGGGCACCGCCAGCACGATGGCCTGCATCGCCGAGGCGATGGGCCTGTCGCTGCCCGGCAGCGCGGCGATTCCCGCGGTCGATTCGCAGCGCCTGGTCGCGGCCGAAGAATCGGGCAAGGCCGCGGTGCGGCTCGCGCGGCAGCCGATCCTGCCGGCGCAGATCATCACGCGCGAATCGGTCGAGAACGGCTTCCGGATGCTGATGACGCTGGGCGGCTCGACCAACGCGATCATTCACCTGACCGCGATCGCCGGCCGCCTCGGCATCCGCGTCTCGCCGCAGCGGCTCAACCAGATCTCCGACGAGACGCCGGTGCTCGTCGACCTGAAGCCGACCGGGGCCGGCTACATGGAGGACTTCCACAACGCCGGCGGCGTCGGTGCGGTGCTGAGCGAACTGCGGCCGCTGCTGCACCTGGACGTCGTCGGCGTCGATGGCCGCAGCCTGCGCGAGCGCCTCGACGAGCCCGGCGGCTGGGTCGACCGCAGCGTGATCCGGCCCTTTGCCGACCCGGTCTCGAAGGTCGGCGGGTTGATCGCGCTCAGCGGCACGCTCGCGCCCGACGGCGCGATCTTCAAGCGCGCTGCGGCGACACCGGCGCTGTTCGAGACCGAGGGGCGCGCGGTCGTGTTCGAGAACCTCGAAGACCTCGCGCGCCGCATCGACGATCCCGACCTCGACGTCGAGGCGAACGACGTCCTCGTGCTGAAGAACGCCGGCCCGCACGGCGCCGCGATGCCCGAGGCGGGCTACCTGCCGATCCCCGCGAAGCTGGCGCGCGCCGGCGTGAAGGACATGCTGCGCATCTCGGATGCGCGCATGAGCGGCACGGCCTACGGCACGATCGTGCTGCATGTCGCGCCGGAGGCCGCGCTAGGCGGGCCGCTCGCGACGGTGCGCGACGGCGACCGCATCGCGCTGTCGGTCGCGAACAAGCGCATCGACCTGCTCGTCGAGCCGGCCGAGATCGCGCGCCGCCTCGAAGCGTGGGCGCCGCCGCCGGCACCGACGCGCGGCTACGCGGCGCTGTACCGGCGTTCGGTGCTGCAGGCGCCGCAGGGCTGCGACTTCGACTTTCTCGTCGGCGAGCCGCCCGCGCCGCGGTGACGCTGCGGCGTCAACCGCCCGCGGGTTTCGGCGCCGCGGCCTTGTCGCTCCACAGCGTTCCGCCGGTGGCCCAGTCCTGCTTCGCGATGTCGAACAGCAGGATGTCGACGCTCTCCGGTGACGCGCCGATCGTGCGCACGCAGGCCTCGGTGATCGCGGCGACGAGCGCGCGCTTCTGCTCGGCGCTGCGGCCTTCGAACATCTCGATTCGGATCGTGGGCATCGGTCTTCTTCTCCTGCCAGGGGTTTGAACGCGTCAACGCGTCGAGTGCGCGGCGTGCGCGAGTTGCGCCGCGAGGGCATTGTGGCGCTCGATCAGCAACGGCAGCTCCAAGGTCGCCAGCCGGCCGTCGCGCACGACGACGCGGCCGTCGACGATCGAGTGCCGGACCCGCGGCACGCTGCAGAACACGAGTGCGGCGAGCGGATCGTGCTGCGCGCCGGCCATGCCGATCTCGTCGAGCGGCACGGTCACGATGTCGGCGGCCATGCCGGGGGCGAGTGCGCCGATGTCGTCGCGGTTCAGGACCTGCGCCCCGCCGAGCGTCGCGATCTCGAGCACCTCGCGGGCGCTCATCGCGGCCGGGCCCGCGACAGGCCCATGGGCGACGCGCTGCAGCAGCATGGCGATGCGCAACTCGCCGAACATGTGGCCGGCATCGTTCGACGCCGAGCCGTCGACACCGAGCCCGACGCCGACGCCCGCATCGCGCATCGCGCGGATCGGCGCGATGCCCGAGGCGAGCCGCATGTTCGAGCACGGGCAGTGCGCGACGCCGGTGCCGCTGCGCGCGAACAGGTCGATGCCGTGCGCATCGAGCTTGACGCAGTGCGCGCACCAGACGTCGGCACCGACCCAGCCGAGCGCTTCGACGTACTCGGCCGGCGTGCAGCCGAACTTCTCGCGCGTGTACGCGACATCGAAGTCGTTCTCGGCCAGGTGCGTGTGCAGCGAGACGCCGTGGGCGCGCCCGAAGCTGCGCGCCAGCAGCGCCGAGTCGCGCATCAGCTCGCGGCTGACGGAAAACGGCGAGCACGGCGCGACGACGACGCGCCGCATCGCGAAGCGCCCCGGGTCGTGCCAGCGCTCGATCGCGCGCTGCGTCGCCTGCAGGATCGCCGGCTCGCGCTCGACCACCGCGTCGGGCGGCAGCCCGCCCTGGCTCTCGCCGACGCTCATCGAGCCGCGCGCCGCGTGAAAGCGCATGCCGATCTGCGCGGCGGCCTCGATGCTGTCGTCGAGCGTGATGCCGTTCGGGTAGAGGTACAGATGGTCGCTGCTGGTCGTGCAGCCCGACAGCAGCAACTCGGCCATCGCGGTCTGCGTCGAGACGCGCACCATCTCCGGCGTCAGGTTCGCCCAGACCGGGTACAGGCCACGCAGCCAGCCGAAGAGCTCGTTGTCCTGCACCAGCGCACGGGTCAGCGTCTGGTACATGTGGTGGTGCGTGTTGACCAGGCCGGGGATCACGATCTGGTCGCGCGCGTCGATCACCTCGTCGGCGCTGTCGGGCAGCTCTGCCGTCGTGCCGACCGCCTCGATCGCGTTGTCGCGCACGAACACCGCACCGCCCGCGATCTCGCGCCGCTGCGCGTCCATCGTGACGAGCAGGCGGGCGTTGCGGATCAGCAGCGTGGGCATGGTGGCGACGAGCGGAGGGTGGTAGCTTGGCGGTCAAAAAGGGCGCACCCCGGCCACGACCTCACTTCGGCGCGCCAGACGTGAACCAGCGCCCGATCAGCGCGCGCTCGGCGTCGGTGATCTGGGTCGCGTTGTTCATCGGCATCGTCTTCAGCACGACGGCCTGCTGGTAGATCTCCTGCGCGTGCCTGCCGATCTCGTCGGCCGAGTCGAAGCGCAGATTCTTGCTCTGCATCGCCGGGCCATGGCACATCACGCAGCGCTGCGCGACGATGCCCTGCACCTCGGCGAAGCTGGCCGGAGCGGCTGCGGCCTGCGGCGCCTGCGGCGCCGGTGCGATCGCGAAGATCACGCCGGCGAGCAGCAGCACGCCGACGATCGCGAAGTGCCAGGGCACCGGCTTGCCATAGGCCAGCGCCTTGTGGCGCAGCGCGAACGACATCCGGATCAGCGCGCCGGCCACCATGATCGCGACCAGCACGAGCCAGTTGTACTTCGCGCCATACGTGAAGCCATAGTGGTTGCTCATCATCGAGAACAGCACCGGCAGCGTGAAGAAGGTGTTGTGCACGCTGCGCTGCTTGCCGCGCTGGCCGTGCACCGGGTCGACCGGCTGGCCGGCCTTGATCGCCGCGACGACCGTGCGCTGGCCCGGGATGATCCAGAAGAACACATTGCCGCTCATCGTCGTCGCGATCATCGCGCCGACCAGCAGGAACGCGGCACGGCCGGCGAACAGGTGGCACGAGAGCCACGACGCGAGCACGATCAGCACGAACACGCAGGCGCCGACGATCTCGTCGCCGCGCTTGCCGCGGCCGAGCGTGCGGCAGATCGCGTCGTACAGCAGCCAGAACGCGACGAAGAAGCCGAGCGCGGTCAGGATCGCGGCGGTCGGCGTCCAGTCGAACAGCGTCTTGTCGATCAGGAAGGTGCTGGCGTTGTAGAGGTACAGCACCGTGAACAGCGCGAAGCCGGTCAGCCAGGTCGAGTAGCTCTCCCACATCGACCAGTGCAGCTGGTCGGGCACGTAGCCGGGCGAGACCGGGTACTTCTGGTGGTGGTAGAAGCCGCCGCCATGCACGCCCCACTGCTCGCCGCCGACACCCTTGTCGGCATCCTTCGGGTCTTTCGGCGGGGTCAGGCTGTTGTCGAGCGAGACGAAGTAGAACGAGGCGCCGATCCAGGCGATGCCGGTGATGATGTGCGCCCAGCGCAGCAGCAGGTTCGCCCAGTCGAGAAGGTACGCTTCCATGCGGTGTGAGTCTCCGAGTCGTCGCGACCTGCTTTGCCGATCAGCAAGAAGCAGGCCCGTGGCAACCCTTGCCACGGCGGGCTCTGCAAGGTGGGAACGTCACGACCGGTCAGGGAACCGGGCTCCGCGGCGACGCCGATAAAGTGTATACACTTTTTCGGCGCCACGGCCCGCGCGTTTACCCGATGTCGCGATCAGCTCCCGCGGTAGGTCGAATAGGCGAACGGGCTCGCCAGCAGCGGCACGTGGTAATGCGCGCCAACCGTCGCGAGGCCGAAGTCGAGCGGCACCTCGTCGAGAAACGGCGGCTCGTCGAGCGCCGCGCCGAGCGCGCGGAAGTACGCGGCGACGCCGAACACCAGCCGATAGCGCCCCGGCACGACGGCGGCGCCTTCGAGCAACGGCGCATCGGCGCGGCCGTCGTCGTTCAGCACGACGCGCTTCAGCAGCAGCGCAGCGCCGGCGTCGAGACGGTACAGCGCGACAGCCATGCCGGCGGCCGGGCGGCCGTTGGCGGTGTCGAGCACGTGGGTGGTGAGCTTTCCCATGGGGAGTTCCTCGAACGAGAGTGGCGGCGACGAAAGGGCTTGCGACGCCGGCAAAAGTGTATACACTTTGCTGCACAACGCAAGCCCGATCTGGTCTTCCGCCACCGCACCGTGAACCGCCCCGCCACGAAACTGCATGTGATCCGCCCGGTCAAGGCCGCCGCGGCGCGTGCCGCCGAGCCCGCCGCGGGCGACAACCTCACGCAGCGCATCGCCGACTCGATCACGAGCGCGATCGTCGAGCGCCGGCTGATGCCCGGCACCAAGCTGGCCGAGCAGAAGATCGCCGATGTCTTCAAGGTCTCGCGCACGCTGGTGCGCCAGGCGCTGATGCAGCTGAGCCGCGATCACCTGATCACGCTCGAGCCGGCGCGCGGCGCGCGCGTCGCCGAGCCCGGCGTCGAAGAGGCGAAGCAGGTCTTCGAGACCCGCAACATGCTCGAGGCCGCGATGATCAAGCGCGCCGCCACGCAGCTCAGCGACGCGCAGATCGCCGAGCTGCGCGCGCACCTGAAGGCCGAATCCGCGGCGCTGCAGCGCACCGACGTATCGGGCCGCACGCGGCTGCTGGCCGACTTCCACGTCGTGATCGCACGCATGCTTGGCAACGAGGTGCTGGCCGGGCTGCTCGGCGACCTGGTCTCGCGCTGCTCGCTGATCGCGCTGATGTACCAGTCGGCCCATTCGGCCGAGCACTCGTTCGACGAGCATGTCGCGATCGTCGATGCGCTGCAACGGCGCGATGCGCGCGCCGCGGTGAGGCTGATGGAATCGCACTTGCACAATGTCGAGCGCAACCTGCGGCTCGACCCGCGCGCGCCCGACCTCGGCTCGGTCTTGCTGCCGGACGGGTTGGGCGTTGACCCGAGCCTGACGCGGAGACCGCCACGATGATGACGAAGGACTACCCTCGCGACCTGATCGGCTACGGGCGCAACCCGCCGCAGGCGCAGTGGCCGCAGCAGGCGAAGATCGCGGTCCAGTTCGTGCTGAACTATGAAGAAGGCGGCGAGAACTGCGTGCTGCATGGCGACCCGTCGTCGGAGACCTTTCTCTCCGAGATCATCGGCGCGCAGGCCTTCGAGACGCGCCACCTGTCGATGGAGTCGATGTACGAATACGGCTCGCGCGTCGGCGCCTGGCGCATCCTCGACGAGTTCGAGAAGCGCGGCCTGCCGCTGACGGTCTTCGGCGTCTCGATGGCGCTGCACCGCAACCCCGATCTGACGCAGGCCTTCGTCGAGCTCGGCCACGAGATCGCCTGCCACAGCTGGCGCTGGATCCACTACCAGCACATGAGCGAGACGCGCGAGCGCCGCCACATCGAGATCGGCACGCAGATCATCCGCGACATGACGAAAGGCCAGTGGCCGCTCGGCTGGTACACCGGGCGCGACAGCCCGAACACCAAGCGCCTGGTCGCCGACCACGGCGGCTACGAGTACGACAGCGACTACTACGGCGACGACCTGCCGTTCTGGATGCCGGTCGAAAGGACCGACGGCACGACGATCCAGCGCCTGATCGTGCCGTACACGCTCGACACCAACGACATGCGCTTCGCGTCGATGCAGGGCTTCAACACCGGCGACCACTTCTTCAACTACCTGAAGGACGCGTTCGACGTGCTCTACGAGGAAGGCGACGCCGTGCCCAAGATGCTGAGCATCGGCATGCACTGCCGCATCCTCGGCAAGCCCGGGCGCTTCAAGGCGCTGCAGCGCTTTCTCGATCACGTGCAGCAGCACGATCGCGTGTGGATCTGCCGTCGCATCGACATCGCGCGCCATTGGGCGCAGACCCATCCCGCATGAATCGCCCGGAGACACCGATGGCCTCGCCGCTGACGCTCGATCGCCTGAACCGCACGACCCGACCCGAGTTCGCCGCGCTGCTGGACGGCGTCTACGAACACTCGCCGTGGATCGCCGAGGCCGCCTGGGCGAAGCGCCCGTTCGCGACGCTGGCGCAGCTGAAGCATGCGCTGGTGACGGTGCTGCGCGACGCCGGCCGCGACGCGCAGGTCGCGCTGATCCGCGCCCACCCCGAGCTCGCCGGCAAGGCGATGGTCAGCAAGACGCTGACGGCCGAATCGACCCATGAGCAAGGCAAGGCGGGCCTGAGCGATTGCACGCCGGCCGAGTTCGCGCAGATCCAGCAGCTCAATGCGGCCTACAACGCGAAGTTCGGCTGGCCGTTCACGCTCGCGGTGCGCGGGCCGCGCGGCAGCGGGCTGCACCGGCACGAGATCATCAGGACCTTCGAGCGGCGCCTCGCGAACCACCCGGACTTCGAGCTCGCCGAGTGCACTCGCAACGTCCACCGCATCGCCGAGATCCGCCTGAACGACAAGTTCGGCGTCGCGCCGACGCTGGGCAACCAGGCCTGGGATTGCGCCGAGCTGCTTGCGACGCACTCCGACTCGGGCTACGCCGAGCGCGGCGAGCTGACCGTCACCTACCTGACCGACGCGCACCGCGCCTGCGCCGCGCAGCTGAAGTCGTGGATGCTCGAATGCGGCTTCGACGAGGTGAGCATCGACGCGGTCGGCAACGTCGTCGGCCTCTACCACGGCAGCGATCCGAAGCAGCCGCGCCTGCTGACCGGTTCGCACTACGACACCGTGCGCAACGGCGGCAAGTACGACGGGCGCCTCGGCATCTTCGTGCCGATGATCTGCGTGCGCGAGCTGCACCGCTCAGGCAGGCGCCTGCCCTACGGCTTCGAGGTCGTCGGCTTCGCCGAAGAAGAAGGCCAGCGCTACAAGGCGACCTTCCTCGGCTCCGGCGCGCTGACCGGCCACTTCGACCCTGCCTGGCTCGACCAGCGCGACGCCGACGGCATCACGATGAAGGAGGCGATGCGCCACGCCGGCCTGCCCGCCGCGTTGGCGTCGATCCATGCGCTGAAGCGCGACGCGAGCCGCTACCGGGGCTTCGTCGAGGTGCACATCGAACAAGGCCCGGTGCTGAACGCGCTCGACCTGCCGCTCGGCGTCGTGACCTCGATCAATGGGGGCGTGCGCTATCTCGGCGAGGTCGTCGGCATGGCGAGCCACGCCGGCACGACGCCGATGGACAGCCGGCGCGACGCCGCGACCGCGGTCGCCGAGCTCGCGCTGTTCCTCGAAACGCGTGCCGCGTTGCTGCCGAACCTCGTCGGCACGATGGGCATCCTGACGGTGCCGAACGGCTCGACCAACGTCGTGCCGGGCCGCTGCCAGTTCACGCTCGACATCCGCGCAACGACCAACGAGGTGCGCGATGCCTGCGCGAGCGACGTGCTCGCGGCGCTCGCGCAGATCTGCGCGCGGCGCGGCCTGTCCCACACGATCGAGGAGACGATGCGCGCCGCCGCGGCGCCCAGCGCGCCCGCATGGCAGCGGCGCTGGGAACGCGCGGTCGAGGCCAGCGGCCTGCCGGTGTTCCGCATGCCCAGCGGCGCCGGCCACGACGCGATGAAGCTGCACGAGGCGATGCCGCAGGCGATGCTGTTCGTGCGCGGCCAGAACGCCGGCATCAGCCACAACCCGCTCGAATCGAGCACCAGCGACGACATGCAGCTCGCGGTCGAAGCGTTCATGCACCTGCTCGATCAGCTGGCAACCGAGAAAGCCTGAGAGACACCCGATGACCACCGCCTACCAACAACTCGACGCCTGGATCGACGCGCACTTCGACGAGGAAGTGAAGTTCCTGCAGGCGCTCGTCCAGGTCCCGACCGACACGCCGCCCGGCAACAACGCGCCGCATGCCGAGCGCACCGCCGAGCTCCTGCACGGCTTCGGCCTCGACGCCGAGAAGCACCCGGTTCCCGAGTGGGCGCTGAAGGAATACGGCATGGCCTCGATCACGAACCTGATCGTGCGCCGGCCGTACGCGCCCGGCGGCCCGACCATCGCGCTGAACGCCCACGGCGACGTCGTGCCGCCCGGCGAGGGCTGGTCGCACGACCCGTACGGCGGCGAGGTGGTCGACGGCAAGCTCTACGGCCGCGCGTCGGCCGTCAGCAAGAGCGATTTCGCGACCTACACCTTCGCTCTGCGCGCGATCGAGACGCTGCGCGCGCAGTTGAAGGGCGCGGTCGAGCTGCACTTCACCTACGACGAAGAGTTCGGCGGCGAGCTCGGCCCCGGCTGGCTGCTGCGCAACAAGCTGACGAAGCCCGACCTGCTGCTCGCGGCCGGCTTCAGCTACCAGGTCGTGACCGCGCACAACGGCTGCCTGCAGATGGAGGTCACGGTGCACGGCAAGATGGCGCATGCGGCGATCCCCGACACCGGCGTCGACGCGCTGCAGGGCGCGGTCGCGATCCTGAACGCGCTGTACGAGCAGAACTCGCTCTACCGGCAGGTCAGGTCGGGCGTCGCGGGCATCACGCACCCGTACCTGAACGTCGGGCGCATCGAGGGCGGCACGAACACCAACGTCGTGCCGGGCAAGGTCGTGCTGAAGCTCGACCGCCGCATGATCCCCGAGGAGAACCCGGTCGAGGTCGAGGCGGCGATCCGTCGGGTGATCGCGGACGCGGCGGCCGAATTTGGCAAGAACGACCCCGGCATCACCGTCGAGATCAAGCGCCTGCTGCTCGCGAACGCGCTGCAGCCGCTGCCGGGCAACCAGGCGCTGGTCGAGGCGCTGCAGAGACACGGCGCCGAGGTCTTCGGCGAACCGATCCCGACCTCCGGCACGCCGCTCTACACCGATGTGCGGCTGTACGGCGAGGCCGGCGTGCCGGCCGCGATCTACGGCGCCGGGCCGCGGACCGTGTTCGAATCGAACGCGAAGCGCGCCGACGAGCACCTGGTGCTCGAAGACCTGCGCCGCGCGACCCAGGTGGTCGCGCGCACGCTGTTCGATCTGCTGACGACGCCGTGAGCGATCAGCTGGCGCGGGCCAGCGGCTGCGCGCGGCGCCGGGTCTGCCACACCACCGCGATCAGGCCGAGCGTGAGCAGCGCGTAGGTCTCGGGTTCGGGGATCGTCGCGACGAACATCGCATTGGCAATCGCCATGTGCGCCGCGGTGGTCGGGTGGATGCCGTCCCAGTACGCGTACTGGCTGCAGTTGGCGCCGACGATCGCGCCGCAGGCGTCGGTTCCGTTCGTCAGGCCGAACGCGCCGGGGGTGGTCACCAGCGCCGTGTTGAACCCGAACAGATCGAAGATCGAGACGCCGCCCTCGCCGTTCAGGCGCGCGGCGAGCGCACCGTTCATCACGCCGGCCAGGAACGAGCCGGTCGCGGACGCCGCAGGGCCCGCCGCCGTCACCGCCGGCGCGAGCCCGAGGTTCGGCGCATCCCAGACGACGATGTGCTGCGCGCCGGCGGCCTGCAGCTCGTCGACGATGACGCCGATGTCGTTCGCGAACGCCGCGGCGGCCGCCGCGATGATCGCGCCCGCGTTGGCCGGCTGCGCCGAGATCGCGGCCAGTGCCGCGCGCGCGTTGTTGCCGCCGCCGGCGACGACGTACAACGCATCGGCCGACGCGACGCCGCCGGTGTGCGCAAGGTACATGTCGGTCTGCGTACGCAGGCTGTACGGGAAGCCGCCGGGGCCCGGCCCGGGCGTGCCGGTCGTCGCACCGCCGAACGCGTAATCGCCGCCGCCGGCCAACGAAGGCACCAGCGACACGCCGATCATCGAAGCGTAGTAGTTGGCCCAGACCGGACCGTTGCTGTAGGTCGGGAACGGCGCTGCCGACGCGTAGGTCGACGACGGGATGTACGAGTTGCCGGTGACGACCTGCGCCGGGTCGTACAGGCCGGCGATCGCGTTGTTGCCGTTGTCCGAGAGGCTGTCGCCGAACACGAACATCGAGCCGAACGGTCCGGCCTGCGCCGGCACGCTGGCCAAGGTACCCAGCGCGATGGCTGCGGCCGACAGCAGACGGCCGAGTGAGAGCGAGCGATTCATGGTTGCCGCGAGTGGTGGTGGTTGTCGCATCAAAGTAGCACGCGACCGGCGACATCGCTATCGGGGTGCCCCGCGCTGCGCCGGCGATCCCCCCGAACCGCGGGGTGGGGCCGACCCCGGGTTCGACTCGGTGCGCGCCGGCTGCGGCCGCGCACAGAATTTGCATTCCCTCCCCTGTCCCCTTCAATTCAGTCGCTGGAGCTCGCTTGAACCCACTCGCCACCCCTTCGCGCCGCGCGCTGATCGCCGCCCTCGGCAGCACGCTCGCCCTCGCTGCGCTGCCCGCCAGCGCTCAGGAGACGCCGATCAAGTTCCAGCTCGACTGGCGCTTCGAGGGCCCGGCCGCGATGTTCCTGGTGCCGGTCGCGAAGGGCTACTTCAAGGCCGAGAAGCTCAACGTCACCGTCGATGCCGGCAACGGCTCCGGCGGCGCGGTCACGCGGGTCGCGTCGGGCTCGTACGACATCGGCTTCGCCGACCTGGCCGCGCTGATGGAGTTCCATGCGAACAACCCGGCCGCCGCGAACAAGCCGGTCGCGGTGATGATGGTCTACAACAACACGCCGGCCGCGGTGCTGGCGCTGAAGAAGTCGGGCATCAAGACCCCCGCCGACCTGACCGGCAGGAAGCTGGGTGCACCGGTGTTCGACGCCGGCCGCAAGGCCTGGCCGATCTTCGCGAAGGCGAACGGCATCGCCAACGTCACCTGGACCGCGATGGACCCGCCGCTGCGCGAGACGATGCTGGTGCGCGGCGATGTCGATGCGATCACCGGGTTCTCGTTCACGTCGCTGCTGAACATCGAGGCGCGCGGCGTTGCAGCCTCCGATGTCGTGATCCTGCCGTACCCCAGCTTTGGGGTGAAGCTGTACGGCAACGCGATCATCGTCGGCGAGGATTTCCTGAAGAAGAACCCGGAGGCCGTGAAGGCATTCCTGCGCGCGTTCACGAAGGGCATGCGCGACGTGATCGCCGACCCGAAGGCGAGCATCGCGACCGTGAAGGCGCGCGACGGCATCATCGATGCCGCGCTCGAGGAGCGTCGCCTGAAGCTCGCGCTCGACGCGACCGTGCTGACGCCGGACGCGCGCGCCGAAGGCTTCGGCATGGTCACCGGGCCGCGCCTGAGCCTGATGGCGAGCCAAGTGTCGGATGCGTTCGGCACCAAGGAGCGCGTCAAGCCCGATGCGGTCTGGAACGGCACCCTGCTGCCGAGCGCGGCCGAGCGCAACATCTTCCCGGCCGCGAAGAAGTGAGCGCGGGCAATCCAGCCTTCGTCGACTTCAGCAAGGTCTGGCTCGCCTACAGCGACGAGCTGCTGGCCCAGAACAAGTTCGCGGTCGAGGACATCACGCTGCAGGCCGCCGAAGGCGAGTTCATCGCGATCGTCGGCCCGTCGGGCTGCGGCAAGTCGACCTTCATGAAGCTCGCGACCGGGCTGCGCCGGCCGAGCCGCGGCAGCATCGCGATCGGCGGTGCGCCGGTGACCGGGCCGCTGAAGATCAGCGGCATGTCGTTCCAGGCGCCGTCGCTGCTGCCCTGGCGCAGCACGGTCGACAACGTGCTGCTGCCGCTCGAGATCGTCGAGCCGCACCGCACGCAGTTCAAGGCGCGCCGCGACGAGTACCGCGAACGCGCGATCCAGCTGCTGCGCACGGTCGGGCTCGCCGGCTACGAAGACAAGCTGCCGCACCAGCTCTCGGGCGGGATGCAGCAGCGCGCGTCGATCTGCCGCGCGCTGATCCACGAACCGAAGATGCTGCTGCTCGACGAACCCTTCGGCGCGCTCGACGCCTTCACGCGCGAGGAGCTCTGGTGCACGCTGCGCGACCTGTGGGCCGCGCGGCGCTTCAACGTCATCCTCGTCACGCACGACCTGCGCGAGAGCGTGTTCCTCGCCGACACTGTCTACGTGATGAGCCGCAGCCCGGGTCGCTTCGTCGTCCGGCGCGAGATCGAGCTGCCGCGGCCACGCGATCTCGAAGTGACCTACACGAGCGCGTTCAGCGACATCGTGCACGAGCTGCGCGGGCACATCGGGGCCGCTCGTTCGCAAAAAGACGGCAAGGCGCCGGCCGAGGTCACGTCATGACGCCGCGCGCGATGCAGCGCTGGGCACCGGTGGTCACCGCGGCGGCCTTGCTGCTGTTGTGGCAGCTCGTCTGCTCGGCATTCCGGATCGACGACTTCATCTTCCCGAGCCCGCTGACGATCGTGCAGGCGCTGCGCGAGTTCGCCGGCCCGATCGCCGAAGCGGCGTGGAAGACCTTCTGGGTCACGATGCTCGGTTTCGCGATCGCGATCGTCGTCGGCGTGCTGCTCGGCTTCCTGGTCGGCTCGTCGCGCCTGGCGTATGCGGCGATCTACCCGCTGCTGGTGGGGTTCAACGCGGTGCCGAAGGCGGCGCTGGTGCCGATCCTGATCGTCTGGTTCGGCATCGGTCTCGGGCCGGGGATCCTGACCGCATTCCTGATCTCGTTCTTCCCGATCACCGTGAACATCGCGACCGGTCTCGCGACGCTCGAGCCCGAGCTCGAGGACGTGCTGCGCGTGCTCGGTGCGAAGCGCTGGGACGTGCTCGTCAAGGTCGGCCTGCCGCGCTCGATGCCGTACTTCTACGCGTCGCTGAAGGTCGCGATCACGCTCGCGTTCGTCGGCACCGTGCTGGCCGAGATGACGGCCGGCGACTCGGGCATCGGCTACCTGATGCAGACCGCGGGTTCGCAGCAGCGCATGCCGTTGGCCTTCGCCGGGCTCGTCGTGATCGGCGTGATGGCGATGGCGATGTACGAACTCTTCTCGCTGATCGAGCTGCGCACCACCGGCTGGGCGCATCGGGGCACGCAGGGCGAGTGACCTTGCTAGCCGGGGCGGGCCATGACCTCGCAGGTCATCGTCTTCGGGCTCGGTACTTCGTACGCTTGTTCCTGCCGGAATCTGCCGGTTCACCCCCATCAGGAGTCAGCATGTTCGATCCAGCATCCATCGCACGAGCCTACCTCGACACGTGGAACGAGACCGACGACGAACGGCGCCGGTCGCTGTTGAAGACGCACTGGGCGCGCGACGCCAGCTACGTCGACCCGATGATGCGCGCCGAAGGCGAAGCACCGATCGCCGGACTCGTCGGCGCGGTGCATCAGCGCTTCCCCGGGTTCCGCTTCAGGCTGACCGGCACCCCGAACGGCCACGGCGACTATGTGCGGCTGTCGTGGTCGCTCGGCCCCGACGGCAGCGCGCCGCCGATCGAAGGCAGCGACGTCGTCGTGCTGCAGGACGGGCGCATTCGTCAGGTGATCGGCTTCATCGACCGGGCGCCGGCGGCGATATGACGCGATGCCTCAACTACAGGTCTTCGGGTCGAAGCCCGGTGTGCTTGGCGATGCGCGCCAGCATTCTGGGGCCCAACTCGTCACCTTCGTGAAAGGCAAACACAAAGTCAGGCCAGCCTTCTCGCGCCAGCGTGCGATGAGAACCCGTTTGCCGCTTGGTCTGCCAGCCAAGACGGAGCAGAGCGGCGATCACCCGCCTGGCCTTCGACGAAGGCCATTGACTCATGCCACGGCCGGAATCGAAATGCTGATGTCCAGTGGAAGGGCCTCTCCATGTTCGAGCTGTTCGGCCAGCACGCGCAGCGCGAGGACTTCGGCTTTCGCCATCGCTTCATTGGCAGACGCGCCGTAGGCCAGGACACCTGGAAGCTGCGACACCTCGGCCAGCCACCGCCCGTCGTCCTCACGCTCGCACTCGAGACTGAACTTCATGCCACTCTCCTTGATGCAACAGAGTCTATCTCGGGCGACTCACTGAGAGGCGATTGACGATGCGGTGCAGTACGGGCTACTTCTTCTCTTTGGACGAAGACGCCACACCCCGAAAGAATTCGTACACCCCGGTCTCGCTCATGCGCCGCGCGTTCGACAACTCGCCGGCGCGGGTCGCGTAGAGAACCTGGTCGTTCGGCGACAGGACGACGGCGGCAGGAATGCCGCGCTTGATCGGGTTGCCATACCGTGCCGCGACGTCCAGGTTGCGATCGAAGTTGCCGACATCGACCTTGACCACGACGAACTCCTTCGAGACCAGCTCGGCGTTCTTCGCGTTCTTCAGCGAGGCGTCGAGCGCGCGACAGTCCTCGCACCAGTTGGCACCGAAGATCAGGAGCACCGGCCGCTTCGTCGCGTTCGACGTCGCCAGGGCCGCCTCGAGGTCGGCCTTCGGGTTCGCGGCCTCGTCGTACGGGAGCGCGGCAGCGGCCACTCCGGCGGCGGCCAGGACGAGGATCGCGGTGACAAGAGTGCGGCGCATGGCAGGGGCTCCAGGTCGTGCGGGTGAAGTGTGACGTGTGGGATGGAAATGCGGGATAGCGACCGCATTCTGTTCCCGCCCGCTCTCTTAGACTCACCACTTCACTTCGTCCTTGCCCGCATGTCCGCCATCACGCCGCTCCGTGCCCTGCCACCTCACGGCGCCGACCCGACGCCCGAGCAGATGCAGCGCCATCTGCGCACCGCGAACGCGGTCGCGAAGCGCGCGCTCGACGCGGGCCATCACCCGTTCGGCGCCGTGCTGGTCGGCCCCGACCACGAAACCGTGCTGACCGAGCAGGGCAACATCGACAGCGTGAACCACGCCGAGGCGGTGCTCGCCCGCATGGCCGCGAAGGCCTGGACACCCGACGAGCTCTGGGGCTGCACGCTCTACACCACGGTCGAACCCTGCTGCATGTGTGCCGGCACGCAGTACTGGGCGCACATCGGCCGGCTCGTCTACGGCATGGACGAGCACCGGCTGCTGCAGTTCACCGGCGACCACCCCGAGAACGCGACGCTGGACCTGCCCTGTCGCACGGTCTTCGCGCGCGGCCAGAAGGACATCCGCGTCTGGGGCCCGGTGCCCGAGGTCGAGGCCGAGATCGCGGCGCTGCACGTCGCGTTCTGGCGCCGCGACGCCAGCTGATGTCCTGGGCCGGCGCGCTGCGGCTGGACTACCGGTGCGACGAGCTGCGCGGTGCGCCGCGCACGGTGCTGCACGACCGCCACGACGGCCCGTTGCGCGTGCTCGCGAGCCTGTACCCGGAAGGTCAGGCGATCTGCCACAACGTGCTGGTGCATCCACCGGGCGGGCTGGTCGGCGGTGACGAGCTCGACATCGACCTCGCGCTCGACCCCGGCGCGCACGCGCTGATCACCACGCCCGGCGCGACGCGCTTCTACCGCAGCAGCGGCGCACCGGCCACCCAACGCCTGCGCGCCTCGCTCGCCGACGGCGCGCGCCTCGAGTGGCTGCCGCTCGAGACGATCGCTTACAGCGGCTGCCTCGGCGCGAACCTGATGCGCTTCGAGCTCGCGCCGGGCGCCGAGATGATCGGCTGGGACGTGCTCGCGCTCGGGCTGCCGGCGTCCGACCAGGCATTCGCGCGCGGCCGCTTCACGCAGTGCGTCGAGCTGCCGGGCCGCTGGCTCGAGCGCGGCGTGATCGACGCACTCGACGCGCGCCTGCTCGACTCGCCGCTGGGCTGGGCGGGCCATCGCGTGATGGGCACGCTGTGGTTCGCGGCCGGCCACGGGCTCGGCGGCGCGCGCCGCGATGCGCTGCTCGCCGCCGCGCGCGGCGCGATCGAAGGCGATCCGCTGCAGCGCAGCGCCGGCGCGACCGCGGTCCACGACGGCGTCATCGTGCTGCGCGTGCTGGCCCCGCGGGTCGAGCCGGCGGTCGCGCTGCTGACGCGCGCCTGGGCTGCATGGCGCGACGCCGCGTGGCACCTTGCGGGCTGCACGCCGCGCGTCTGGCGCACCTGAGGAGGCGGGAGGCCGTCGGATGCGCCCGCGTGATTTCCTGCGCGAACGGCGCACTCTGTTACCAGCGCGGACGACCCGCGATGCGGCTCGTCAACCCTAGACTTTCGGGCATGAAGAACGCACCCGACGCCGCATCCATGTCTGCAAACGACCCTCGCCGTGCCGGCCGATTCGGCCGCCCGACGAGCCTGCTGCTGTGCAGCGCGGCGCTGCTGTGCGGGGCCGCGCACGCCGACCCGGTGCGCAAGTGCCACGTCGAGGGGCGCATCGTGTTCCAGTCGGCGCCCTGCCCGCCCGAGGCGCAGCCGACGACGGTCGCGGCTCGCATCGCGCCGGCCGCCTCGGCCGCATCGGCGACCGATGCCGCCGGCCAGCCGAAGAAGAAGTCGCTCGCCGAAATCCTGCGCGAACGCGACGGCGCCGACCTCGGCCGCCGACAGGCGCGCGAAGCGCAGGGCGACGGCGCGAACGTGCTGCGTTCGCGGATGGGCGCCGTCTAATCCAACGTCGCCGGTCGTCGCTCGTCAGTCGTTCGCGAAGCTGTACGGCCCGCCGCGCTCCAGCGCCTTCTGGTAGGCCGGGCGCGCGTGGATGCGCTTCAGGTAGGCCATCAGCTTCGGCCGGCTCGCATCGAGCCCGGCGCGCTGCGCGGCCGCCTCGACCGGGAAGCTCATCTGGATGTCGGCCGCGCTGAACGCGTCGCCCGCGAACCATTCGCTCTTGCCGAGCTCGCCCTCCATGAAATCGAGCTGGCGCTTCAGGTTCGGGTCGACCATCGCGGCGAGCACCTTGGCCGAAATGCCCTTCGCGATCGGCTTGACGAAGAATGGCATCGGCGCCTGCGGAATCTTCTCGAAGATCAGCTTCAGCAGCAGCGGCGGCATCGCCGAGCCTTCGGCGAAGTGCAGCCAGTAGCGCCAGCGCAGCCGCTCGGGCGTGCCGATCGCAGGCGCCAGGCGGCCGTCGCCGTAGCGCTCGATCAGGTACTCGACGATCGCGCCCGATTCGGCCACCGTCGTGCCGTCGTCGGTGATCACCGGCGACTTGCCGAGCGGGTGCACCTTCATCAGCGACGGCGGCGCGAGCATCGTCTTCGGATCGCGCTGGTACTTCTGGATCTCGTACGGCAGGCCGAGCTCTTCGAGCAGCCACAGCACGCGCTGCGAGCGCGAGTTGTTCAGGTGGTGGACGGTGATCATGATCGGCCAGGCTCCGCGGTTGGGGTCGTCACTCGGGGTGGTCGCGATTGTGACCGCGCCCCGGCCGGTCGGAGCCGCTACCGGGCGCGGTATTCTCCGCCCCCATGTACGCGTCATTTTTTGGTCTGAAGCACGAGCCGTTCTCGATCGCGCCCGACCCGCGCTACCTGTTCATGAGCGAGCGCCACCGCGAGGCACTCGCGCACCTGCTGTACGGCGTGAACGGCGGCGGCGGCTTCGTGCTGCTCAGCGGCGAGATCGGTGCCGGCAAGACGACCGTGTGCCGCTGCTTCCTCGAGCAGATCCCGCGGCGCACCAACGTCGCGTACATCTTCAACCCGAAGCTCACGGTGCTCGAACTGCTGCAGTCGGTGTGCGAGGAATTCGGCATCCCGAGGCCGCAACGCGTGCACGGCGAGCCGACCGTCAAGGACTACCTCGACCCGCTCAACGAGTTCCTGCTGAAGACGCACGCCGTCGGCCAGAACAACGTGCTGATCATCGACGAGGCGCAGATGCTGTCGGCCCAGGTGCTGGAGCAGCTGCGCCTGCTGACGAACCTCGAGACCAACGAGCGCAAGCTGCTGCAGATCATCCTGATCGGCCAGCCCGAGCTGCGCGACCTGCTCGCGAAGCCCGAGCTCGAACAGCTCGCACAGCGCGTGATCGCGCGCTACCACCTCGGCGCATTGACCGAGGACGAGACCGAGCGCTACATCCGGCACCGCCTGTCGGTCGCCGGCATGACGATCGCGATGCCGTTCGACGCCAAGGCGATGCAGCGCATCCACGCGCTCTCGCGCGGCGTTCCCCGACGCATCAACCTGCTGTGCGATCGCGCGCTGCTCGGCGCCTACGCGAGCGGCAAGGGCCAGGTCGATCGCGCGATCGTCGACAGGGCCGCCAGCGAGGTGTTCGACCGCGAACATGGCGGGGCACCGAAGCGCTGGGGTTCGGGGCCCGCGGCCTGGGGCATGGCCGCGCTCGCCGGCGCGGCGCTCGCGGCGCTCGGGCTGTTGCTGTACGGCCCGACGCGTGGTCCCGTGCCGGCGCCGATGGCCGCCGCATCGGCGCCTCGGCCGGCCGGGTCGAGCGCGGCATCGGCGAGCGCAGCCGCGTCACCGCGCAGCGCATCGGCGGTCCCGGCCGCCTCGGCGCCGACCTTCCTGACCGCGGCCGATCTGCAGGCGCGCTTCAAGTCGCTCGCGCACGACGAGCGCGATGCCTGGCGCCAGCTCGCGCCCGCCTGGAAGCTCGAGCTCGGCGCCGATGACGCCGCCGACCCGTGCGCCGCGGCGCAGCGCGGCGGGCTGCAGTGCTATCGCAGCGCCAGCACGACGCTCGCGCTGATCCGCCAGCTCGATCGGCCCGGCATCCTGACGCTGCGCGATGCCGACGACAAGCCGGTCTACGCGCTGCTCAGCGGCTTGACGAACACGAGCGCGACGCTGCGCCTCGGCGACGCCTCGCAGACGATCTCGCTGGTCTCGCTCGCGACGCTGTGGCGCGGCGATTTCGCGACCTTCTGGCGCGCGCCGCCGGGCTACGCCGGCCGCGTGGTCGACGCGAACTCGGGCGCCCTCGCGAGCCGGATCGGCGCGCAACTCGCGGCGTTGCAGGCCCAGCCCGCAGCCACGACCGACGCCGCCTGGAAGACGCAGGTCTCGTCGTTCCAGCTCTCGCAAGGCCTGCGGCCCGACGGCCTCGCCGGCCCGACGACCTTCATGCAACTCAACCGTGCCACCGGCGTCGACGAGCCGCGGCTGCGCGGGGACGCCGCGACCACGCACTGAGGCAGCCCAACATGTCCTATATCCTCGACGCCCTGCGTAAGGCCGATGCCGAGCGCGACCGCGGCAACGTGCCCGGCATCCACGCGCAGCCGAGCTTCGGCGACGCGCGCCCGGGCGGCACGCCGGCGAAATCGCGCACCGCGATCACGATCGCGCTCGTCGGCTTCGCGGCGGCGATCGTGATCGTTGCGCTGGCAGCGCTGGGCGGGTTGCTGCCGTGGTTCTTCATGAGCCGCGGCGCGCCGCCGGCGCCGCTACCGACCGCTGTCGTGCCTGCGCCGGCGCCGGCGCCGGTCGCGGTCGCACCCGCACCGGTCACGCCCTCCATCGCGCCGCCGATCGAGGCGCCGAAGCCCCGGGTCGAGCCGGCGCCGATCGCGCGCAAGCCCAAGCCGCCGGTCGCCCCGGCGGCGAGCGCGGCCGTCGCGCCCGACGCGAAGCCGGCCGCGACCGCGGAACGCGTCTACGCACTCGCCGATCTGCCCGACGAGATCCGCCGCCAGTTGCCGAACCTCGCGGTCGGCGGCTCGATGTACTCGACCAAGCCGGCGGATCGGATCCTGATCATCAACGGCCAGGTGCTGCACGAAGGCGACGCGATCGCCCCGGGCCTGGTGCTGCAGCAGATCCGGCTGAAGGCCGCATTGCTGAGCTTCAGGGATCACCGCTTCACGATCAGCTTCTGATCAAATCGACATCAGCGCGCGCACGCCGTCGGCTTCCATGTCCTCGCCGCGGCCGCGCTGGATGATCTCGCCGCGCTCCATCACGATGTACTGGTCGGCGAGCTCGGCGGCGAAGTCGTAGAACTGCTCGACCAGCACGATCGCCATCGGGCGGCCGCCGCTCATGCCGCGGTCCGCGAGCATGCGGATCACGCGGCCGATGTCCTTGATGATGCTGGGCTGGATGCCCTCGGTCGGCTCGTCGAGGATCAGCAGCTTCGGCCCGGCGGCGAGCGCGCGCGCGATCGCGAGCTGCTGCTGCTGGCCGCCCGAGAGATCGCCGCCGCGCCGGTTGATCATCTGCTTGAGCACCGGGAACAGCTCGAACAGCTCGGCCGGGATCGGCGTGCTGCCGCTCTTGTAGGCCAGGCCCATGCGCAGGTTCTCCTGTACCGTCAGCCGGCCGAAGATCTCGCGCCCCTGCGGCACGTAGCCGACGCCCTTGCGCACGCGCTCGTACGGCGTGTCCTTCGTGATCGGCGCACCGTCGAGCTGGATCGTGCCGGTCTTCACCGGCACGACGCCCATCAGGCTCTTCAGCAGCGTCGTCTTGCCGACGCCGTTGCGGCCGAGGATCACGGTGACCTCGCCGGCCTGCGCCTCGAGCGCGACATTGCGCAGGATGTGCGAGCCGCCGTAGTACTGGTTGATGCCTTCGACCTTCAGCATGTCAGCGGCCAAGGTACACCTCGACGACCTTCTCGTTGGCCTGCACTTCCGACAGCAGGCCTTCGGCCAGCACGCTGCCTTCGTGCAGCACCGTGACCTTCTTGCCGTTCTTGCCGTTCTGCGTCAGCTCGCCGATGAACTTCATGTCGTGCTCGACGACCACCAGCGAGTGGTTGCCCTCGAGCGAGAGAAACAGCTCGGCAGTGCGCTCGGTCTCCTCGTCGGTCATGCCGGCGACCGGCTCGTCGAGCAGCAGCAGCTTCGGGTCCTGCATCAGCAGCATGCCGATCTCGAGCCACTGCTTCTGCCCGTGCGAGAGCAGCCCGGCGACACGCTGCGCGCTGTCCTTCAGGTGGATCAGCGTCAGCATCGCGCCGATCCGGTCGAGCTGTTCGCCGCTGAGGCGAAAGAACATCGCGGAACGCACGCCGCGGTCCGCCTTCAACGCGAGTTCGAGGTTCTCGAACACGCTCAGGTGCTCGAACACCGTGGGCTTCTGGAACTTGCGGCCGATGCCGATCGACGCGATCTCGTTCTCGCGCATGCGCAGCAGGTCGATCGTCGAGCCGAAGAAGGCCTTGCCGAGGTCGGGCCGGGTCTTGCCGGTGATCACGTCCATCATCGTCGTCTTGCCGGCGCCGTTCGGGCCGATGATGCAGCGCATCTCGCCGGCACTGATCGACAGGCTCAGCGCGTTCAGCGCCTTGAAGCCGTCGAAGCTGACGGTGATGTCGTCGAGGTACAGGATCGCGCCGTGAGTCACGTCGAGCTCGCCGGTGGCGACGCGCGAATAGCTCGTCTCGCGGCCGCCCGAAAGCCCCGCGGGCGCATGTTTGCGCGCCTCGGCCTGCTCGCGGATGCGCGCGCCGGCAGCCATCAGCTCCGGTGTCATGCGCGGTCCTTCTTGCGACGCACGAGACCGATGATTCCTTCGGGCTTGCGCAGCAGGCCCACGATCCCATTTGGCAGGAAGATCGTCACGAGGATGAACAAGGCCCCCAGAAAGTACAGCCAGAACTCCGGAAACGCCTGCGTGAACCAGCTCTTCGCGCCGTTGACGAAGAACGCGCCGACGATCGGCCCGATCAGCGTGCCGCGGCCGCCGACCGCGGCCCAGATCGCGATCTCGATGCTCGCCGCCGTCGACATCTCGCCCGGGTTGATGATGCCGACCTGCGGCACGTAGAGCGCGCCGGCGATGCCGCACATCACCGCCGAGATGACCCAGATCGCGAGCTTGTAGCGCAGCGGGTCGTAGCCGGTGAACATCACGCGCGTCTCGGCGTCGCGGATCGCCTGCAGCACGCGGCCGAACTTGCTGTTGACGAGCCAGCGTGCGAGCAGGAAGAAGCCGATCAGCGTGCAGCCGGTGATCACGAACAGCAGCATGCGCATCGAAGGCGTCGCGATCGGCACGCCCAGGATGCGCTTGAAATCGGTGAAGCCGTTGTTGCCGCCGAAGCCGGTCTCGTTGCGGAAGAACAGCAGCATCGCGGCGTAGGTCATCGCCTGCGTGATGATCGAGAAGTACACGCCCTTGATGCGCGAGCGGAACGCGAAATAGCCGAACACGAACGCGAGCAGGCCCGGCACGAGCACGACCAGTGCCATCTGCGCGGCAAACGAATCCGACAGCGCCCAGTGCCACGGGTAGGTCTTCCAGTTCAGGAACACCATGAAGTCGGGCATGTCCATGCGGTACTGGCCGTCGCGGCCGATCTGGCGCATCAGGTACATGCCCATCGCGTAGCCGCCGAGCGCGAAGAACACGCCGTGGCCGAGCGAGAGGATGCCGGTGTAGCCCCAGATCAGGTCCATCGCGAGCGCGCAGATCGCGTAGCACATGATCTTCGCGATCAGCTGCACCGCGTACTCGGACAGGTGGAACGCGCTGCCGGCCGGCACCGCGAGGTTCAGGATCGGCACCAGCACCGCGACGACGACGATCGCGCCGAGCACCGCGCTCCAGCGCGTGCCGGTCAGCACGCCGCGCGGCGGCGCGCCCATCGGCATCGGCGTCGACAGCACGGCGGTCATGCCTCGGCACTCCGCCCCTTCATCGCGAAGATGCCCTGCGGCCGCTTCTGGATGAAGATCACGATGAAGACCAGCACCATGATCTTCGCGAGCACCGCGCCCTGCCAGCCTTCGAGCAGCTTGTTCAGCACACCCAGGCCGAGCGCCGCGTAAACCGTGCCGGCGAGCTGGCCGACGCCGCCGAGCACGACGACCATGAACGAGTCGACGATGTAGCCCTGCCCGAGATCGGGCCCGACATTGCCGACCTGCGACAGCGCGCAGCCCGCGAGGCCGGCGATGCCCGAGCCGAGCGCGAACGCGTAGGTGTCGATGCGCGCGGTGTTGACGCCCATGCAGGCCGCCATCTTGCGGTTCTGCGTCACGCCGCGCACGAACAGGCCCAGCCGCGTGCGCGCGATCATCAAGGAGACGCCGGCCAGCACCAGCACCGCGAACGCGATGATCGCGATGCGGTTGAACGGCAGCGTCAGGTTGCTCATCACCGCGACACCGCCGGAGAGCCATGCCGGGTTCTCGACCGGCACGTTCTGCGCGCCGAACAGTGTGCGCACCGATTGCTGCAGCACCAGGCTGATGCCCCAGGTCGCGAGCAGCGTCTCGAGCGGGCGGCCATAGAGCCAGCGGATCACGCTGCGCTCGAGCACCGCACCGACCAGCGCCGCGGCCAGGAACGACGCGGGAACCGCGAGCAACACGTACCAGTCGAACGCGCCGGGCAGGTAGGCCCTGAACAGGTTCTGGATCACGTAGGTCGCGTACGCACCGATCATCATCAGCTCGCCGTGGGCCATGTTGATCACGCCCATCAGCCCGTAGGTGATCGCCAGGCCGAGCGCGACCAGCAGCAGGATCGAGCCGAGGCTGATGCCGGTGAAGACCACGCCGAGGCGCTCGCCCCAGGCCAGGCGCGCTTCGATCTGGTCGAGCGAGCCGACGATCGCGCCGCGCACCGCGGCATCGGTCTCGACCTTCTGGCGCTCGAGCAGCAGGGTCTTGGTCGCCGGCGTGCCGGTGGCGCCGAGCGACTTCGCGGCGTCAAGGCGCTTGGCCGCGTCCGCGCTGCCGAGCAGCATCGCGGCGCGCACGGCTGCGAGCGCACTCTTGATCGCCGGCACCTGCTCTGCCTCGTAGGCCTTCTCGACCAGCGGCAGCTTGGCTTCGTCCGGCTCGGCCGCGAGGGTCTTGACCGCATCGGCGCGCACGCTCACGTCGGCCGAGAACAGCTTGATCGATGCCAGCGCCGCATCGAGCTCGCTGCGCATCTGGTTGTTGTTGATGACGTCTTCGGCCGCCTCGGGCACCGCCGCTTCGGCGCCGGTGACCGGGTCGAAACCCTTGCCGTCCTTCATCACGAAGACGGCGCCGTCGCTGAACTTGACCGTGTCGTCGGAGATCGCCTGGATCAGCGCGACCGTCTTCTCGTCGGCGCCGGCGAGGGCCGCGTTGAGCGCAGCGATGCGCGCCTCGGCCTCGCCGGCGACGAGCGCGCGCGCCTGCTGCGGTGTCAGGGCGAGTGCCGGGCCGGCGCACAGCACGGCCCCGAGCACGCAACCCAGCAACAGCAACAGGCGGCGCGTCATCGCGGCTTACTTCTTCGCCATCAGCGCGGGCTCGTCCTTCTTGCCCTTGTTCTCGGGAATGAACGGGCTCCACGGCTGGGCCTTGACCGGGCCCGGCGTCTTCCAGACGACGTTGAACTGGCCGTCGGCCTTGATCTCGCCGATGAACACCGACTTGTGCAGGTGGTGGTTCTTCGGGTCCATCGTCGAGGTGATGCCGCTCGGCGCCGGGAAGGTCTGGCCGGCCATCGCCGCGATGACCTTGTCGGTGTCGGTGCTGCCGGCCTTCTTGACCGCCTGCGCCCACATGTTGATGCCGATGTAGGTGGCTTCCATCGGGTCGTTCGTCAGCGGCTTGTCCTTGTGGCCGGCGATGCCCTTGGCCTTCGCGTAGTCGCTCCACTTCTTGATGAACTCGGTGTTCGCCGGGGCCTTGATCGACTGGAAGTAGTTCCACGCCGCGAGGTGGCCGACCAGCGGCTTGGTGTCGACGCCGCGCAGCTCTTCTTCACCGACCGAGAACGCGACGACCGGCACGTCCTTCGCCTTCAGGCCGGCGTTGCCGAGTTCCTTGTAGAACGGCACGTTCGAGTCGCCGTTGATCGTCGAGACCACCGCGGTCTTGCCGCCGGCCGCGAACTTCTTGATGTCGGCGACGATGGTCTGGTAGTCGCTGTGGCCGAACGGGGTGTACTTCTCGTCGATGTCTTCGTCCTTCACGCCCTTGCTGTGCAGGAAGGAGCGCAGGATCTTGTTGGTCGTGCGCGGGTAGACGTAGTCGGTGCCGAGCAGCACCCAGCGCTTGGCGCCGCCGCCGGCCTTGCTCATCAGGTACTCGACCGCGGGGATGGCCTGCTGGTTCGGCGCCGCGCCGGTGTAGAACACGTTCTTCGAGAGCTCTTCGCCCTCGTACTGCACAGGGTAGAACAGCAGGCTGTTGAGTTCCTCGTAGACCGGCAGCACCGACTTGCGCGACACGCTGGTCCAGCAGCCGAAGGTCACGACGACCTTGTCCTGGCCGATCAGCTGCTTGGCCTTCTCGGCGAACAGCGGCCAGTTCGAGGCCGGGTCGACGACGACCGGCTCGAGCTTCTTGCCGAGCAGGCCGCCCTTGGCGTTGATCTCGTCGATCGCCATCAGCACGGTGTCCTTCAACACCGTCTCGGAGATCGCCATCGTGCCCGACAGCGAGTGCAGCACGCCGACCTTGATCGTGTCGGCGGCGCTGGCGAGCGAGCTGAAGCCGAGGGCGGCGACGCCCAGGGCGACGGCCGTGAGGGTCTTGCCGGCTTGGCGGCGGGATGTGTTCATGGGTTCACGCTCCTGTGGGTTGCCTGTGATGGCTTGTGGGTGACGAGCAAGCGGCACGCCAATGCCGGATTGCGCCGACCGCAGGTTACGCAGCCACCGGACGCGCCGAAATACGCCCGATGGCGTATGCGGCGCACAGGCCTGGCTCAGGCAGCGCTGGCGAGCTGCGCCAGCCGGGTCTCGTACAGTGCCGCGACCAGGTCGGTCTGCGTGACGATGCCGACCAGGCGCCGCTCGGCGTCGACGATCGGCACGTGGTGGAAGCCGACGTCGGCCATCAGCGGCACGAGCTCGACGATCGGCGTCGTGTCGGACGCCGTCTTCACCGGCGCGCTCATGATCTGGCCGACGACCTCGTGCTTGTCGGAGTGCGAACTCGGCGTGCGGCGCAGGAACGCGCGCAGCCGCGCGCCGAAGCCGGGCTCGTCGCGCAGGTCGGCGTGGCGCAGGAAGTCGGAGCGCGTGACGATGCCGATGACACGCCGCGCCCGGTCGATCACCGGCAGCGCCTGCACCGTGTGCGCCTGCATCAGCTGCCAGGCCTCGGCCAGTTCGGTCGCGAACTCGACCGCGAGAACGTCCTTCGACATGATCTCGCTGCACTGCGTCTCGCCGAAGCGACGCCGGAACGCATGCATCTCGGTCTGGCGGAACAGCGCTTCGAGATCGTCGAGGCTGACGTCGAGCACCTGGTTGTAGTCCTTCAGCGCGGCCTGCAGATCGCCGGGGGTGAAGCCGAGCCGCGCCGTCGGGATCGCGTCGGCGGTCCGATGCGGGCGCACCGGCTCGGCCTGTTGCGCGTGCGGATAGCGGCGCCCGGTGACGTTGTTGTAGACCAGCGCGGCGACCAGCAGCAGCGCGGTGTTGATCGCCACCGGCGCGACGACGAAGCCGTAGCCGGCCGCGTGGATCTCCGGGCCGCCGAGCACCGCGGTCAGGGCCACCGCACCGCTCGGCGGGTGCAGGCAGCGCAGCGCGAACATCGCACCGATCGCCACCGAGATCGCGACCGCCGCAGCAGCCACCGGCGCGCCGATCAGCTTCGCGCAGCTGACGCCGACCAGCGCCGCGACGAGGTTGCCGCCGGTGATCGCCCAGGGCTGGGCCAGCGGGCTGGCCGGCACCGCGAACAGCAGCACCGCCGACGCCCCCATCGGGGCCATCAACCAGATCAGCGAGGCGGTCGGGCCGAGCACCCGCGCACTCAGCAAGCCGGTGAGCAGGATCCCGAGCAGCGCGCCGGCGCAGGCGCGCAGTCGCTCGGTCGGGTTGACCGACGTCCGCGCCGGCAACAGGCTTTGCAGCCACGACGGCAGCGATGGATTCATGAGAGACGGCAAATCGACGCCGCGCAAATTACATCGCGCAGATGATAGGTGCGCCGACGCGGGCACGACGCGCTCTGCCGGTTTCCGGATTCAGTGGCGCTGGCGCCGCAAGCGTGACACGGCGAAGCCGATGGCCGCCCCTGCCAGCAGGCCGATGCCCCCACTGAGCAGCACCTCGGCGCCGAAAGGCGCTTCCGATCGGGGTGTTGCAGCAGGCGTGAACGGCGTGAGAGTCCTCCATTCGGTGGCGGTGATCTGGGTCATCCGCGACGCATCGGACAGGCCGAAGACGCAAATCTCTCCGCCCGGCAGCTTGCAGAAGCGCTCGGCGGGGCATCGGGTGAGGATGTCCTGCGTCTCCCCTTGGGCGCACTTGGCGCCGGAGCTGCGCAGCACCTGCAGCGTCACCTCCGGGTGCTTGGTCAGTTGCTCGGGCATCGTGGCCTCCATCGCGCGGCCTCGGCGAGGCCGATATCCGGCTCATCCTGGCTGGCAAGACTACGCCTTGTGGCGCGGCGAACGGTTGCCTGCAAAGTCCAGCAGGAGGCTTGTGCCCGTCAGGACGACCCCCACGCCGACAACCGCCGCGACGCTCAGGAACAAGGGATCTTCCGACTGCTTGTACAGGCCGACGAAGCCGAACAGCATCGCGGCCGGCATGAAGAAGCCCAAGGGATACAGAACCTTGAGTCGGTGGCGCACGGCCTGTCCGATCAGAGCCCCCAACGCCAAACTCATCATCCCCACCCACCTCGGCATGACCGCTCCGTAGTCGACGGTCGAGAGCATCAGGTGCAGGCTGGCCGCGGGAGCGATCAGCAGCGCCGCGCCGGTCAGGACGAGATAACCGACGACGTAGCAGAGGCAGATGCGAGTTCGCATGATTCGTTGGGAAGTGCAGGTTCATCCTCGTGAGGCAGCTACTGCGGGTGGCGAAGCTTGTAGGGCGCACGGGCCGCAGGATCGCTGCGGATGATCGCGATGGCTTGCTGCACGTGCGCGATCGATCTGGCAAACGCTTCCAGCTTCGCGGCGACCGCCTCGTCAGCAGCGCAACCTTCGATGTAGAGCACGCGACCCTGGACGGTAACCCATAGTGTGGTGTTCGGGAATGGATTGCCGTCACGCACTGCGGCCTGGAAGGCCGAAGCGATGTCCGGGTCGTACACGTAGGCGTTCGGTCGATCGCACTCCTTGGCGAGCCAGCAGGTGGTTCCCTTCTCTGCCCGTCGGTGCGCCTGCACACGTCGATCACTCTCGGTGGTGAACGGGCCGGCGGGAAGCGGACAGTCCGGAATCGATGCCGAGATCTGGAAGAACGGATCGTTGAACCAGTTCTGCAAATCCTCACCCGCGTGCACGTGGCCAGCGGCTGTGGCGATGGCGAGTGCCAGCAGGCGAGGTCGGTGTCTCATGGCAAGGGCGGCTGAATGAGCGAGACGCTAGAAACATTCGCGGCCCGGAACCTTCAGGCGACAGCTCCAGGCAAAGAACTGGACGCCATTCTTCGTGGAGCGGCGATACGTGGCGGTGGCCTCGTTCGCGATGGCCTCCGGCAGCGGAACCGAAGGAGCCGCTTGCGTGGAGTTGGTATAGAAGTTCAGGAAGCACGTGCGCTCTGGCTCGCAGAGCCGAACGATCTGCTCCTCGTAGGACGCTTGATCGGTGGCCTTCTCGGCGGGGACGATGACGAAGCGCACGAGGCCTTGTCGACCCATGACCGGCCATTCGTCCGGCGGGGCAGCGTGAGCCCGGAGTGCGAGGACAAGTGCAACCGCGACCGCGGCGAACCAGGCGGCTCGCGTTACCAGGGCGCGGCGAGTGCCACGGGTTGGTCTGGCCATGGCGGTGAGAGGGTTCATGTGGCAGCAACGTCGACGTTTGACATGAGCGGCGGCAGGCAGGCGAAGTCTGCCGGAGTAGGCGGGAAACGGTTACGCGTCACTTCGCCAGTTCAATGTACGCGTCCGATTCGGACGGTTTGGCGATGAGGCCTTCCGGCGTTGGGCCAAACTCCTTTCGAAAGCTCGGCATGACCACCATGAGATGATTGTCGTACGCGGCTGGCGACTCATAGACTTCGTACCAGAGGAACGTTGTCGGAGTCTTACCGCTGCGGTGGAGCCGGAATACGGAGGTCGGTTCAGCCTTGCGAAGGTACTCAACTTGCTTCAAGTACCGTGCCTGTAGCTCATCCTCTCGGCCCGTGCTCGGAAAGACCTTCACAAGGACGATCACTTGCTCAGTGGCCCGAGCAGGAAAACTTGAAATTGCGGTGGCAAACACAACAACGCCGACGAACGAACGGATAGAGATCATCTTTCTTCCTTTCGGGGCGCGCAGCGAGTTTCGTTTCGAAGTGACTGGGATCGCCATTGAACTTCGCAGCGGAGCGCGGGGTTGAGGATCATGCTTGTGACGCCCAACGTTTGACATGAGCGGCGACTGGAAGCTTGCGAAGCAAGCTGGAAGGCGTCCGCTCGATGGAGGGGTTACGCGTCACGGCGCTTCGCACGACGAATGGGTGACGAACGAGTTCGGTACAAGGTGCGTCGAAGCTCCCCGACCAAAAATGTCAG
Source organism: Rhizobacter sp. P5_A1 (assembly GCF_056400745.1). NCBI lineage: Bacteria > Pseudomonadati > Pseudomonadota > Betaproteobacteria > Burkholderiales > Sphaerotilaceae > Rhizobacter > Rhizobacter sp. P5_A1. The sequence continues at coordinate 29,180 of NZ_JBFUKR010000027.1, read as the reverse complement.
GCGAACCAGCGGGCCGTAGACCTCCGAGTATTCAAAGCCGGATACAAAGAAGCCCAGCTTGAGTTTTGCGACGATGACAGCGTTGTTGTTTGCCGCATGTCGCGAGAGAACCGCGACATAGCCTCGCGATCTTGCATGCTCAATGACCAACCGCGCGAGCTCTGAGTAGATTCCTTGGCGCCGCTCCACAGGCGTAACCCCTGAATTGATCATGTATAGGTGGCTCGCTCCTTCCGGACGGGCGAATGTCCATCCAACCAGGGAGTCACCTCGGAAAGCACCAATCCGGAGGGCGCCTTCGTCACCGGCGCTGGGAGTTGCGGGCCGCGCGGCTGCCTCCTCGTTCGCGACATCGGTGAGCAACTCTGACGCCTCGTAGTCCGAGAACGCCTCGTCCCTGAGCGTTGAGAACGCCGGTTCAGGGAACTTGTCTACGACGCGGAAAGTGATGTTGCTCATGACGCCTAACGTTTGACATGGGGGGCGGCCGCAAGTGGGCGAAGCCCGCTTGTGGACGTCCCCTCGATGGAAGGGGGTTAGGTCTCACCTCGCGCTCGCCTCAACGACTCTGGCCACGAGCCAATGATTCTTGCCGAGAGGACGAACGCGCTCGAAGCCTTGATGCTCGAACATTGCCAGCCGGCTGTTGTAGAGGAACGAGGCCGAGACATTGCGGCCGGTGACCTCCTCAGGAGAACTCTCGACAACGCCGCCGCCAAGAAGCGCAATCTCTTTAAGTGCGCCTGCAAGCGCGGCCGAGGAGACTCCCATTCCGCGGTATTGTTTGTCGACGAAGAAGCACGTGATTCGCCACTGAGGTGGCACACCGGCTCCCTCGCTGTAGATGCGCAGATGCTTGATGCGTGAAAGCTCTTCGGGGGCACCAAACTGACACCAACCAACACAAATGGCACCGTCGTACACGAGCGCGGCGTGAGCAGTGCCTTGGCGCACGCGCTGCTCCTTCGCATCGCGGCGATGAGTGCCACGCTCCTTACCCTCCGGGTGGAACTCGAGGCACCAGCAGCCGCCCCAGACACCGTTGTGCCGCTCGACCAGTGCAGCAAAGTCTGGCCAGGTGACTGGAGATAGGGGCTTGATGGTGAAGCGTGACATCGACGGATGTGTCTCGTGAGACCTAACCTCTTATAGACGACAAGCCCGTCCAGTTGGACATAGCAAGATACGCCGCTGAAAGTGGACAACGATCGGCCCAAGTTGCCGCCGAATTTGAATTTTTCTTGGCATCGACGTGGCAGTTGTTGGACGGGCACAGGTCATTGTGGACGATGTAACAGGACAACGGATGCCGGGGCCCCTTCCCTCTTCTTGTATCCGCATTCACGCGAAGAGGAAGAGCCCTGACCCCTCCTAACTCGACATCGCCAGATTCAGCTGCCGCAGCCGCGTCGCCGCCACTGCGGCGGCCGCGGTGCGGGTCTCGACGCCGAGCTTCACGTAGACGCGCTCGAGGTGCTTCTTCACGGTCGCCGGGCTGCTGCCGAGGATGTCGCCGATATCGCGGTTCGTCTTGCCCTTCGCGACCCAGTACAGCACCTCGGCCTCGCGCAGCGTGAGCCTGAAGGCCTGCACCATCGCGTCGACGATGGCGGCGTCCGAGACCTCGCGCATCACGATCAGCAGATCGTCGTCGCCGGTGCGCTGCTGCAGCGCGAACACGAGCTGGCGCGTGCCGCCATCGGCGGGGCGGCTGACCGGCAACGGGCGCGGCTCGCGGCCGTTCGCCGCCAGCGACGATTCGCTGCGCAGCCATTCCAGCACCGGCTCGGGGATCTGCGCCGGCGCGGCGCCGAAGTAGTCGTGCATCAGCCGGCGCGCCAGCGGCGTCTGCCAGACCGCACGCAGCGCGCGGGTCGTGTCGTCGAGCTGGATCGCCATCGTCGCGTGGCCGAACGCGTCGAGCGCGTTGTGCGCCTGCGTCGCCTGCGCTCGCTCGTGAAGCCTTTCGCGCGCGCTGCTGATGTGCACGCCGATGCGCGCGAGCACCTCCTGAGCGCGGATCGGCTTGGTCACGTAGTCGACGCCGCCGGCCGCGAACGCGGCGACGACATGCTCGGTCTCGGTCAGGCCGGTCATGAAGACGATCGGGATCTGCGCCGTCGCCGGGTGCGCCTTGAGCCGGCGCGCAACCTCGAAGCCGTCCATCGCCGGCATCACCGCGTCGAGCAGCACGACATCGGGCAAGGCTTGCGCCGCGCGCTGCAGCGCGCTCTCGCCGTTCGTCGCGACGAGCACGGTGTAGCCCGACTCGTCGAGCGCATCGTGCAGCACCGAGAGGTTGTCGGGCACGTCGTCGACGATCAGCACGACGGGCGAGTGGCTGCGGTCGAAGAGTGCGTCGTTCATGGGGCGGTCTGCCCGTTCAGGGTCTGCCGGATGATGCGCGTCATCGCGTCGAGCTGGAACTGCTGCGCGAGCGAGCGCAGCTGGGCCGCGAAGCCGGCATGGCCGGCGTCGAGCGCCTCGATCTCGTCGAGCTTGCGCACGATGCCGCGGTAGTAGCCGAGGCTGACGAGCTCGTCGAGCGCGCGCAGCTGCGCGGCATCGGGCACGGCCCCGTCGATCGGGGCGGGTGCGGCTCGTGGCAGCGGCTCGCGCGAGGGCGCTTCGTGCCATTCGAGCTGCAGCCGCGTGCCGAGCCAGTCGAGCAGCTCGTTGCCGCGCACCGGCTTCAGGATGAAGTCGTCGACAGCGATGCCGACGTCGTTGTCCAGCCCCTTGTCGTAGGCGTTGCCCGAGACGATCGCGATCGGCGCATCGCACAGGCCGCGTTCGCGGATCGCCCGCACGGTCGCCCAGCCGTCGATGCCGGGCATCGCGAGATCCATCAGGATCGCATCGGGCGCATCGTCGCGAGACGTGTGCTGCAGCAGATCCAGGCAGGCCTGGCCCGACGCGGCGCGGCCGATCTCGAAGCCCAGCGGCTCGAGCAGGTTCGCGAGCAGGTCGCGATCGACCTCTTCGTTGTCGACGACGAGCACGCGCCGGCGCGCGCCGGCGTAGCCGCTGCGCGCATGGCGCGGCAGCTCGCTCGCGACGTGCACGCCGCTGACCTCGGGCAGGAACAAACGGATGCGGAACAGCGTGCCCACCGAGCCCGAAACGGGCGAGCCTGGTGGACCCGCGACCTCGCTCTTCACGCTCATCTCGCCGCCCATCAGGTCGGTCAGCATCTTGCCGATCGTCAGGCCGAGGCCGGTGCCGCCGCTCGCCGCGGCGCTCGCCTCGGAGCCGCGCGCGAACGGCTCGAACACATGCTCGATCTCGCTCGCGGCGATGCCGGGCCCGGTGTCCTCGATCTCGAACAACGCCATCTCGCGCGCGTGGCTGACGCGGAACTCGACCCGCCCCGCCTGCGTGAACTTGACCGCGTTGCCGAGCACGTTGATCAGGATCTGGCGCAGCCGCTTCTGGTCGGCGCGCACCAGCTCCGGCAACGGGTCGTTCAGCACGCGGCGAAATTCGATGCCCTTGGCCGCGGCCTGCAGCTCGAACATGCGCACGATCTCCTGCACGCAATCGCGAAAGCGCATCGGCTTGTTCTCGAGCCGCAGGCGGCCGGCCTCGATGCGCGCGATGTCCAGCGTGCCCTCGATCAGCGACAGCAGATGCTCGCCGCCGCGCCGGATCACCTTCACGGCCTGGTGCCGGTGCGGCGGCACCGAGGCGTCCTCCTCGAGCAGCTGGGCATAGCCGAGGATGCTGTTCAGCGGCGTGCGCAGCTCGTGGCTCACGGTCATGATGTAGCGGCTCTTGGCCTGGTTCGCGAGCTCGGCCTGGCGCTTCGCGTCTTCGGCCTGCAGCTTCGCGCGCTGCAGTTCCTCGTCGGTGCGGCGGTGCGATTCGATCTCGTGGCGCAGCACCTGGGCCTGCTCGTTCAGCGCCTGGGTCTGCCGGTTCGATTCTTCCTGCGCGACCTGCCGGCTCTTGTGCGTCAGCACCAGCCACCACGCGACGATGCCGCTGATCAGCAGCAGCGCGGCGAAGGCCTTCACGAAGCCCAGGCGCAGCGCCGTCGGTGCGGCCATGCCGGTGGCGCCGACCTGGAGCAGCGCGGGCAGTTCCTGCGCGTAGAGCGTCGCGAACAGCCCGGCGAGCAGCGGCACGACGATGGCCATCAGCAGCAGGTAGTGGCCGAGGCCGGTCTCGACGTAAGGCCAGGCGGCGCGCGGCAGCAGCGCGCGCAGCAGCTGCATCCATTGCACCGACAGGCGCGCGTGCGGCTTGCACAGGTCGTTGCAGCGCGCGTCGAGCGTGCAGCACAGCGAGCAGATCGAACCCTGGTACGCGGGGCAATGCGCGAGGTCGTCGCCTTCGTAGTCGCGCTCGCAGATCACGCAGCGGGTCAGGGGCCGGTAGCGGCCGGCGTCGGCCTCGACTGCGGCCGCGCCGGACGGCGCACGGGCCAGGTAATACCGGCCCTGGGTCCACCACGCGATCAGCGGCGAGACGACGAGCGCGGTGACCAGCGCGATCAGCGCCGAGAACGCCTGCGCCAGCGGCCCGAGCGCGCCGAGGTAGGCGACGATCGCGAGCAGCGACGCGACCCCCATCGCGCCGACGCCGACCGGGTTGACGTCGAACAGGTGCGCGCGCTTGAACTCGATGCCTTTCGGCGACCAGCCCATCGGCTTGTTGATCACCAGGTCGGCGACGACGGCCATCATCCACGAGATCGCGATGTTCGAGTACAGCCCGAGCACCTTGCCGAGCGCCTGGAACACGTCGAGCTCCATCAGCATCAGCGCGATCAGCGTGTTGAACAGCATCCACACGACGCGCCCCGGGTGGCTGTGCGTCAGCCGCGCGAAGAAGTTCGACCACGCGAGCGAGCCGGCGTAGGCGTTGGTCACGTTGATCTTCAGCTGCGAGACGAACACGAACAGCGCGGTCGCCGCGACCGCGAGGCCGTACTGCGAGAACACCGCGTTGTACGCGACCAGGTACATCTGCGTCGGGTCGACCGCGCGGTCGAGCGGCACCGAATAGCCGATCGCGAGGTACGCGAGCAGCGCGCCGGCCAGCATCTTCAGCACGCCGGGCACCACCCAGCCCGGCCCGCCGATGATCACGCCGGCCCACCAGCGGGCCTTCCGATCGGGCAAGGGCTCGGGCATGAAGCGGAGATAGTCTGCCTGCTCGCCCATCTGCGTGATCAGCGCGATGCCGACCGTCATCGCGGCGCCGAACTTGAGCAGGTCGAAGCCGGGGGCACGCACACCTTCCGGCCCCTGCCCGCCGTAGCGCCAGAGCTCGCTCAGCACGCCGGGGTGCTGGTGCAGCACGTAGGCGAGCGGCACGATCAGCATCGCGAGCCACAGCGGCTGGGTCCAGACCTGCAGCCGGCTGATCGTCGTGACGCCGTGCGTGACGAGCGGGATCACGACCAGCGAGCACAGCAGGTAGCCCCAGGCCGGCGGGATGTCGAACGCGAGCTCGATCGCGTAGGCCATGATCGCGGCCTCGAGCGCGAAGAAGATGAAGGTGAAGCTCGCGTAGATCAGCGAGGTGATCGTCGAGCCGATGTAGCCGAAGCCGGCGCCGCGCGTCAGCAGGTCCATGTCGACGCCGTGGCGCGCCGCGTAGACGCTGATCGGCCAGCCGGCGAGGAAGATGATCAGCCCGGTCGCGAGGATCGCCCAGAACGCGTTGACGAAGCCGTAGTCGACCAGCAAGGTGCCGCCGACCGCCTCGAGCACCAGGAACGACGCGGCACCGAACGCGGTATTCGCGACGCGCAACGCCGACCACTTGCGGAACGAGCGCGGCGTGAAGCGCAGCGCGTAGTCCTCGATCGTCTCGCGCGCGACCCAGCTGTTGTAGTCGCGTCGGACCTTGATCACCTGCTGCACGGGTGTGCTGCCGGCGGGCGCAGCCGCGCCCTGCCCCAAGCGCGGGCGCGGCTCGTCGGCGACAACAGGGGGCAACAGCGCGCTCATGACCCGAGTTGGTGCAAGCCCTGTGCCAAGATGACGACCCCTCGGCAGCCGAGTACGGCTGCCGATCCCCCGAGGGGATGCGGGCCGGCTTGGGGCGGCCCGGCGCTCGGCCCGCGCGCCACTTCGTTAGCATCGGCACGTCTCCTGCTACCGATGTCGCCATGGAACTGACCCCGCGCGAGAAGGACAAGCTGCTGATCTTCACCGCCGCGCTGCTGGCCGAACGACGCAAGGCGCGCGGCCTGAAGCTGAACTACCCCGAGGCCGTCGCGCTGATCAGCGCCGCGATCATGGAAGGCGCGCGCGACGGCAAGAGCGTTGCGGCGCTGATGAGCGAAGGCAAGACCTGGCTCGCACGCGCCGACGTGATGGACGGCGTCGCCGAGCTGATCCCGGAGATCCAGATGGAAGCGACCTTCCCCGACGGCACCAAATTGGTGACGGTGCACCAACCGATCGCATGACGACGCGACGGTCCCTCGTCGCATTCAATCGCCGCCAACCGGAGCCGACCCGATGACCTCTTCCCTCCTCCGCCGCACGCCGCGCGCCGTGCTCGGCGCCGCGCTGCTCGCGCCGGCGCTGTGCCTCGCCCACGTCGGCGGCGACGCCGCGCAGCACCACGGCGCGGCCGCGTTTGCCGCCGGCTTCGAGCACCCTTTCACCGGGTTCGATCACCTCGCGGCGATGTGGGCGCTCGGCGTCTGGAGCGCGCTGACCGCACGTCGCATCTGGATCGCACCGCTCGCGTTCGCCGTCACGCTGGCGCTCGGCGCGCTGCTCGGCGCCTCCGGCCAGGCCGACGCGTGGCTGCCGGGTGTCGAGCCGGTGATCGCGGTGTCGGTGCTCGTGCTGGGCCTGCTGCTCGCGACCGGCGCCCGCTTGCCGGCGCTCGACGGCGCGGTCGTCGCCGCGGTGTTCGCGCTGTTCCACGGCGCGGCGCACGGCCAGGCGTTCGCCGGCGACGGTGCGCTGTTCGCGATCGGCGGCGTCGTGCTCGCGACGGCCGTGTTGCATGGCGTGGGCCTCGTCTTCGGCCGGATGCTGAAACAGCGCAGCGCCTGGCTGCCGCGCGCAGCCGGCGCGGCGGTCGCGCTGTCCGGCGTCGTCATGCTCGGCCAGCTCGCCTGAGGCGCCGCGATGATCCCCGGCGAACTCCTCACCGACGGCCCCGACCACACGCTGAACCCGGGCCGGCGCACGCTGACCGTCGTGGTCGAGAACAGCGGCGACCGCCCCGTGCAGGTCGGCTCGCACTACCACTTCGCCGAGACGAACGCCGCGCTGCGCTTCGACCGTGCCGCCGCGCGCGGCATGCGTCTGAACATCGCCTCGGGCACCGCGGTGCGCTTCGAGCCCGGCCAGCAGCGCACGGTGGAGCTCGTCGACTATGCGGGCGAGCGCAAGGTCTACGGCTTTCGCGGCCTGGTGCAGGGGGCGCTGTGAAGATTCAACGACGCGCCTATGCCGAGATGTTCGGCCCGACCACCGGTGACCGCGTGCGGCTCGCCGACACCGGGCTGATCGTCGAGGTCGAAAAAGACTTCACGCTCGCGGCGGGAGGCTATGGCGAAGAGGTCAAGTTCGGTGGCGGCAAGACGATCCGCGACGGCATGGGCCAGAGCCAGCGGCTGGCCGCCGAGGTCGCCGACACCGTGATCACGAACGCGCTGATCATCGACCACTGGGGCATCGTGAAGGCCGACATCGGCCTGAAGAACGGCTTGATCGCGGCGATCGGCAAGGCCGGCAATCCCGACGTGCAATCCGGCGTCGACATCGTCATCGGGCCCGGCACCGAGATCATCGCCGGCGAAGGCAACATCATCACCGCCGGCGGCGTCGACACGCACATCCACTTCATCTGCCCGCAGCAGATCGAAGAGGCGCTGATGAGCGGCGTCACGACGATGATGGGCGGCGGCACCGGCCCTGCGACCGGCACCTTCGCGACCACCTGCACGCCGGGGCCGTGGCACATCCACTCGATGCTGAAGAGCGCCGAGAGCTTCCCGATGAACCTGGGCTTCCAGGGCAAGGGCAACGCTTCGTTGCCGCGCGCGCTCGAAGAACAGCTCGAGGCCGGCGCCTACGGCCTGAAGCTGCACGAGGACTGGGGCACGACGCCGGCCGCGATCGACAACTGCCTGAGCGTCGCCGACCGGCACGACGTGCAGGTCACGATCCACACCGACACGCTGAACGAATCCGGCTTCGTCGAAGACACGATCGCGGCGTTCAAGGGCCGAGCCATCGCGACCTTCCACACCGAGGGCGCCGGCGGCGGCCACGCGCCCGACATCATCAAGTGCGCGGGCCTGCCGAACGTGCTGCCGTCGTCGACGAACCCGACGATGCCGTACACGGTCAACACCGTCGACGAGCACCTCGACATGCTGATGGTGTGCCACCACCTCGACCCCGCGATCGCCGAAGACCTGGCGTTCGCCGAAAGCCGCATCCGGCGCGAGACGATCGCCGCCGAAGACATCCTGCACGACCTGGGCGTGTTCTCGATGATGTCGTCCGACAGCCAGGCGATGGGGCGCGTCGGCGAGGTCATCATCCGGACCTGGCAGGCCGCGCACAAGATGAAGGCGCAGCGCGGCAGCCTGCCGGAGGACTCGGCGCGCAACGACAACTTCCGCGTCAAGCGCTACATCGCGAAGTACACGATCAACCCGGCGATCACGCAGGGCGTCTCGCATGTCGTCGGCTCGATCGAGGTCGGCAAGCTCGCCGACCTGGTGGTCTGGAAGCCGGCGTTCTTTGGCGTCAAGCCGAGCCTGATCGTCAAGGGCGGCATGATCGCCGCGGCCGCGATGGGCGACCCGAACGCGAGCATCCCGACACCGCAGCCGGTGCACTACCGGCCGATGTTCGGCGCGTTCGGCGCGGCGATGGACAACACCTGCCTGACCTTCGTCTCGCAGGCCGCGGCCGATCTCGGCGTGCCCGCGCAGCTCGGCCTGCGGCGCCGCACCGAGGTCGTGAAGAACACGCGGCGGATCGGCAAGAAGGACATGATCCACAACGCCGGCACGCCGACCATCGAGGTCGACGCGCAGACCTACGAAGTGCGCGCCGACGGCGTGCTGCTGACCTGCGAACCGGCGACCGAATTGCCGATGGCGCAACGCTACTTCTTGTTCTAGCTGGCCGCCGGCCCGGGAAACCACAGCCTGAACATCGTGCGCCGCCCGGCACCGCTGATCACCGTCGCGCTGCCGCCGTGCAGGTCCATGATCGACTTGACGATCGCGAGGCCGAGCCCCGAGCCCGTGGCCGAGCCGGCGCGCGAGCCGTCGATGCGAAAGCTGCGCTCGAAGATTCGCTCCTGGTACTCGGGCGCGATCGGCGGGCCTTCGTTCGTGACCTCGAGTGTGCAGCCGCCGCCGTCGTGCGGTGTCGTCGCGACGATCACCGTGCTGCCGCGCGGCGCATAGCGCAGTGCATTCGAGACCAGGTTGCCGAGCGCGCGGATGAACAGGGTCTCGTCGGCCCAGACCTGCTGCCACGCGCGCTCGGCGCCCTGCATCTCGATGTCGAGCGCGACGCCGCGCTCGTCGGCGAGCATCTCGAAGTAGCCGCGGCCACGTTCGAGCACCGGCTGCAGGTCGATCCAGCGCCGGTTCGTCGCCGCCTGCGGGTCGTCGGCCCGGGAGAGGAACAGCATGTTCTCGATCAGCCGCGAGATGCGCTCGTAGTCCTCGACCGCCGATTCGAGCACCGCGCGGTACTCGGCGGCGCAGCGCGGCTTCGACAGCGCGACCTGCGCCTCGCCGAGCAGGTTGTTGATCGGCGTGCGCAGGTCGTGCGCGAGGTCGGACGAGAACTCCGACAGGCGCCGGAACGCGGCCTCGAGCCGGTCGAGCATGCGGTTGAACGCGAGCGTCGAGTCGACCAGCTCGGTCGGCGTGAGCTCGATCGACAGCCGCTCGCTCATCGGCCGCGCGCTGATGCGGTTCGCCGCCGCCGCGAGGCCGCGCGGCCCGGCGACGATGCGCCGCGCGATCCACACGCCGAGCAGCCCGGACGCGCCCGCCCCGAGCAGCAGCGTGACGAGGAAGATCTGCAGCTCGCTCACGACGATCTGCCGCGTCTGCGTCAGCTCGTACGCGAACGCGATCAGCAGCGCGTGCGTGTCGGGCCCGGCGAGCGAACCGGCCGGCACCGGGATGCGCGCGAGCAGCACCCGAAAGCTGCGACGGTCCGGCGCGGTCCAGACGGTCGTCAGCGGCCCGAGCGCCTTGCCGAGTGCACGCACGTCGGCGTGCTCGATGCCGGGCGGCAGGTTGTCGACCGACATCGGCTGCTTCGGCAGCGCGGTCAGCGGCACCTCGAACCGGTCCGACGCGGCGATCACGCGCCGGTTCTCGTCGAGCAGTGCCATGTTCAACTGGCCGAACTGCAGGTCCATGCGCTTGACGAGGCGCTGCGGCTCCGAGCTCAGGTCGTAGTGCGCGGCCGCCAGATCTTCGCGCAGCAGCGCGAGGTTGCCGAACATCACCAGTTCGTTGCCCTCGCGCAGCTCGCGAATCGCCAGGCGGTTGATCAGCAGGCCGCTGCCGGCCACGAGCACGATCGAGATCGTCGCGATCGACAGGCTGATCTGCGCCGTCAGCGAGCGCTTCAGGCTCGCCAGGAAGCGCGGCTTCGCCGCCGCGCGCGGCGCCGGCGCGGCGGGCCGCAGGCCGGCGTCAATCGGCGCGCGCGTCGAAAACATAGCCGACGCCGCGGATCGTGTGGATCAGCTTGGTCTGGAAGCGGTCGTCGAGCTTGGCGCGCAGGCGCCGCACCGCGACATCGACGACGTTGGTGTCGCTGTCGAAGTTCATGTCCCACACATGCTCGGCGATCAGCGTGCGCGAGACGACCTCGCCGAGGTGGCGCACGAAGTAGTCGAGCAGCGCGTACTCCTTCGCGGTCAGGTCGATGCGCTCGCCGGCGCGCGTGACGCGGCGGCGCACCAGGTCGACATCGAGGTCGGCGACGCGGATGCGCTGCTCGAGCTGTGTCGCGCCGCGACGCAGCAGCGTGCGGATGCGCGCGAGCAGCTCGGAGAACGCGAACGGCTTGACCAGGTAATCGTCGGCGCCGAGCTCCAGGCCCTTGACGCGGTCCGCGACCTCGTCGCGCGCGCTCAGGAACAGCACCGGCGTCTGGCGCTCGCGCCGGATGCCCTGCAGCACGGCCCAGCCGTCGGCGCCGGGCAGCATCACGTCGAGCAGGATCAGGTCGTAGTGGCCCGAGACCGCCAGGTGCAGGCCCTCGATGCCGTTGCTCGCGGCGTCGACGATGTAGGCGTGCTCGGTCAGGCCCTTCGACACGTAGGCGGCGGTCTTGGGCTCGTCCTCGACGATCAGGATTCGCATGGGCGGCCGCGCGGGGGGCGGTGGGGCGGGGTCGCGTTCATCGCCGCCAAGTATCGCGGATCGTTCGACTCCTTGCGCCGGCGGCTCGGTATGACCCGCGGCGGATGACGAACTTGTCATCCGGCTGCCAGCCTCTCGTGAGCGGCCGCTGTCTATCTTCGCGGATGTCCATCATCCACTCGAGGAGTTCGTTCGTCATGAACAGCAAGCTGAATCTCAAGTCGTTTGCATCGCTGGGCGCGCTGGGCGCGCTGGCACTGGCCGCCGGCACTGCGTTCGCGGCCGATCCCGCCGCCACGGCGAGCGCGCCGCGCGAGCGTGGCGACGTCGTCGCCGAGACCCGCGCGGCGCGCAGTGCCGGCGCGCTCGCACCGGCCGGCGAGCATGTCGTGCCGAGCGAGGCCGTCGCGACCGGCCAGGTGGCACGCACGCGCGCCGAGGTCGAGTCCGAAGTGCGCGCAGCGCGGGCCTCGGGCCAGCTGATCGCGGCCGGCGAAGCCGAGGAGTTCCCGGCCGCGCAGGCGTCGAGCGGCGCGGTGCTGGCACGCGCCGAGGTGAAGGCCGAGGTGCTCGCGGCGCGCAGCGCCGGCGCGCTGATCCCGGCCGGCGAAGGACCGTCCGCCGAAGGCCTCGCGCGTGCCCACCGCACGGCCAGCGCGGTCGAGCGCACGCGCACCGCAGCGCTCGTCAGGTAAGCCCGCAGCGGGCCCCGTCGCCGGGCCCGCATCCATCTCACGCCGCCAGCGCGAGCTGCAGCGGCTCCTTGGCGCGGAAGGCCCACTTCGGCCCGAGGCGCAACGCCTCGAGCGTCATCGAAGTCGCGGTCGCGAAGAACATGGCTTCGTCGAGACCATGGCGCTCGAACGCGCGGCGCTGGCGCAGCGAGCGACGCCGCAGGTCGCCTTCGAAGGCCTGCGCATCGCGCCCGGCCTGGCCGAAGAACGACGCCGCGCGGCGTACCGCGTCGAGCGCCGCATCGCTGAGCGCCGGAATCGCGCGCGCGGCCGAGAGCCGGATCTGCGAGATGAACGGGTTCTTGCCGACCACCAGCCCCCACGGCCGCAGGCCGTCGGCCGGGTCGACGCACAGCGCTTCGAGCTTGGTCAGCCCGAACTGGCGCGACAGCTGCATGCGCACCGCGAGCCACGGGTCGTCGCGCCGCACGAGCTCGATCGCCGAATCGGCCTGCGCGTCGTCGCCGGCCAGCGGCAGCACCAGCGATTGCAGCAGCGCGCCGGCGTGCGGGTCGCGCGCGCTCGCGGCCTGATGCAGCCACTGGATCGCCTGCTCCGAATCGGCCAGCGTGTCGGAGGCGCGCAGCATCAGCGCACCGAGCTTGCGCTGTGCCTCGGTCTGGCCGCCGAGTGCGGCCTTCTCGAGGCAGAAGCGCGCCATCTGCGGGTTCGCGACCGAGAGCCGGTGGTCGCCGTGCATGCGGTACAGGTGCAGCCAGGCTTCTTCGCACCCGGCATCGGCCGCGCGCAACAGCAGCGCGACGCCCTTGCGCATGTTCGCGCCGGCCGCCAGTGCATCGGGTGCCAGCACGCCGCAGGCGATGCCGCACAGCGCGCGGCCGAGCGCATAGGCCGCGTCGCGGTCGCCGCGGCTGGTGCGCATGTCGAGCGCGGCCTCGATCGCGTGCGGGTCGATGCCGACGAGCGGCTTCGTGTTCTCCTCGGCGAGCTTCACCGCAGCGGCGACGAGCTCGGCGAGTTCGGCGGTCAAGGTCGGCGTCAGTGCCAGTGCGGTGCGCAGGCTGCCGGCGAGGCGCTTCAGGTCGCGGCCGGCGAGCGCCTGCTGCGCGGCGATCGTCGCGACCAGCGGGCCCTTCAGGTCGCCCGACGCGGTCAGCGTGTTCAGGAAGCCGGTCATCGGATCGTCGGCGTCGGGCTGGCGCAGCGCGGCCATCGCGCGCACCGCGGCCTCGTGGCCGGCGGCGCCGGCCTTGTCGAGCCAGCGCGCGCCCTCCTCGATGCGGCCATGGCGCACGCACAGCCACACGCCGAGCTTGACCTGCGCGCTCGCGCTGCCGGCCGCCGCGGCCTGTGCGAGCGCGCCTTCCTGCTGCAGCTGCAGGATGTCTTCGAGCGCGAGGCTCTCGGCGATGATGCGCGCGGCCTGCGGCAGCTCGCGCACGTTCGGGTGGGTCAGGTAGTCGAGGCCGGTCGCGATGTGCCGCGGGAAGCCGTCGATGCCCAGCAGGTATCGGCGCCCGGCCTCGCAGCGGGCGGCGGTGTCGCCCTGGCGGGCCAGGGCCAGCAGTTGAATGTCTTGTCGGCGCATGTCGGGCTCCTACGTGTTGCGTGAGCAGCACGACGGACGCACGAACAGGCTCGCGTCATCGCGCAGGGGTCACGGGTTTGGGATGCCATGACGATAGAAATGCGGCGATGACCCGGAGATGGCGATTTGATTACGCTTTCGTAATGATCGCTATCAAAGTGTTCAGCCCATCAAAAAGGGCTGCACCCCTCGCGGCGTGCAGCCCTTGTGCGAGCCCGGTCGGACGACCGGGGAACGCGTCGATCAGAAGGCGTGGCGCAGGCCGACCTCGAGGCCGGTCGACTTGCCGCCGGCCACCAGCGTCGGCGCCGAGGCCACCGCGAAGGTCGCGTTGCCCTTGTTCTTCACGTAGGCACCGGTGCCGTAGACGGCGGTGCGCTTCGACAGGTTGTAGATGTAGCCGAGCGCGAACTGGTTCGCGTCGTTCGCATCGACATTCACGCCGGCAGCGTTCGTGCCCGACGCGTTCGCGTGGGTGTAGGCCGCCTTGATCTGGCCGACGCCGACCGGCACGATCGCGCCGAGGCTGTAGCTCGCGATCTTCTGCCCGGCGAACTTCGACTGCGTGTAGTAGCCCATCGCCTTGACGACGCCGAAGTCGTAGGAGGCGCCGACGTCGGCGGTCTTGAACTTGTCTTCGCCGAGCAGCGGAACGACCGTGGTCTGGCCGTACGAGACCGACACGTCGACCGGGCCGGCGGCGTAGCCGATGCGTCCGCCGTAGTACTTCCTGCCAGCGGTGCCTTCGCCCGCGGCGACCGACGCGCGGCCGTACACGCCGCCGAGGTTGCTCGGCAGGAAGTACGCGATCTGGTTGTCGGCACGCGTGCCGGTGTCGCGCGCGGTGCCGAGGCTCGAGTCGAACTTGCTCGACGCGGCGACGCCGTTGTCGCCGAACGGATCGTAGTCGGAGTAGCCGGTGTAGGTCGGCGTGAAGTCACGGCCCAGGCGCAGTTCACCGAAGTTGCCCATCAGGCTGACGGTCGAGCGGCGGTTCCAGAAGCGCGTGCTGTCGGACTGGGTGCCGCTGTCGGCGTTCAGGCCGGTCTCGAGCCAGAAGCCGGCCTTCAGGCCATCGCCCAGGTCCTCGACGCCACGCACGCCGAGGCGGCTGGTGTTGATGCCACCGCTGGCCAGCGACTTGATCTTCAGGTCGCCGTTCTTGACGTAGCGTGCGGCTTCGTCGATGACGCCGAACAGCGTGACCGACGACTGGGCGTATGCACCGCCCGAGATGGCAGCGAGCACTGCCAGGGTTGCGAATTTTTTCATGCTCTTCCTTTGATTGGTGATTCGGACATGTCCATGTCCCATGCCACGAGAGCGAGGACATGGCGAAGCTTAGGAAGCGCGTGCGCCGCGGGCACGCGTGCCGCGCGAACCGCCCGGGTGGCGCTCGCACACCCCCCCTCGAACGGGAACGCGGCGTTCCGCAATCGCCACAACAGCGCCGCAACGCCCACACGGCGCAAGGTCTTTCTTTCGGTACAGTCCCGCCGGGACACGATCCGATCCACCGAACCGAACACCGACCCATGCTCAAGGCCAGCAAACTCATCGCGCGCGGCGCCGGCCTCGCACCGGTGCTCGTCAAGCGCGCCGCGCACGTCGAACTCGACTGGGACGTGCGCCAGAAGAGCCGCTTCGACGCCACCGATTCGCTCGGCCGCGCGCTCGGCGTGTTCCTGCCGCGCGGCAGCGTCGTGCGCGGCGGCGACGTGCTCGTCGCCGAGGACGGCTCGCTGGTGATCGTGAAGGCCGCGCCGCAGCCGGTGCTGAAGGTCACCGCGTGCCCGCAGCACGGCACGCCGTTCGACCTGCTGCGCGCCGCCTACCACCTCGGCAATCGCCATGTGCCGCTCGAGGTGAAGCCCGACCACCTGAAGCTCGAACCCGACCACGTGCTCGCCGCGATGCTGCGCCAGATGCACCTGATCGTCGCCGACGCGAACGAGGCCTTCGAACCCGAGAGCGGTGCGTATGCAGCCGCTGGTCACGGTCACGGCCACGCGGATGATCACGATCATGACCACGGTCACGGTCACGGCCACGCGCACTGATCGCCCGATGCCGCGCGTGCGTCGCCCCGCCCCGCCGGCGTCCGCGAACGCGCTGCTGCAGCTGATGTGGCTGGCATCGCCGGCGCTTCCGGTCGGCGGCTTCAGCTACTCGGAAGCGCTCGAGGCGGCGGTCGACGCGGCCCTGGTCCGCGACGAAGCGCAGGCCCGCGCCTGGCTGCTCGACCAGCTGCAGCTCAGCCTCGCGCGCAGCGATCTCGCGGTCGTCGCGAAGGCGTTCAAGGCCTGGGGCCGCGCCGATCTCGAGACGATCGTCGGGCTCAACGCCTGGGTCACGACGACGCGCGAAAGCGCCGAGCTGCGCCAGCAGACCGAACAGATGGGCCGCTCGATGGTCGAGTGGCTGAAGAACCGCGGCGCCGCGCCGCAGTCGATCGACAGCCTCCGCGTCGCGCAGCTGAAGGCGCTCGCGCCGGCGCCGACCTGGCCGGTCGCGTTCGCGCTCGCGGCGCAGCAGACCGGCGCGCCGCTGCGCGACGCCTTGCTGAGCTTCGCGTTCGGCTGGGCCGAGAACATGGTGCAGGCGGCGCTCAAGGCGGTGCCGCTCGGACAGAGCGCCGGCCAGCGCATCCTCGCGGCGCTGGTCGGCGAGATTCCCGCGGCCGTCGAGCACGCCGCGGCGCTGATGGACAGCGAGCGCCAGGCCTTCACGCCGATGCTCGCGATCCTGTCGGCGCAGCACGAGATGCAGTACTCGCGGCTGTTCCGCTCCTGATCGCGATGGCCCGCAACGTCGAGATCAAGGCCCGCATCGACAGTGTCGAAGCCCTGCTGCCACTGGCTCTCGCCTGCGCCGACGGCGCGCCCGAGCAGATCGCGCAGGACGACACCTTCTTCGCCTGCCGCACCGGTCGGCTGAAGCTGCGCGCATTCGCCGACGGCCGCGGCGAGCTGATCGCCTACGAGCGCCCCGATGCCGATGGCCCGAAGACCTCGGACTACGCGATCACGCCGGTCGCCGACCCGGACGCGCTGCGCGCGGCGCTCGCACGCGCACTCGGCATCAGCGGACGCGTCGTGAAGCAGCGCACGCTGCTGCGCATCGGCCGCACGCGCGTGCACCTCGACCGCGTCGCGGGCCTCGGCGACTTCATGGAGCTCGAGGTCGTGCTGCGTGACGGCGAGCGCGCCGAGGACGGCGAGGCCGTCGCGCACGAACTGCTGCGGCGCCTGCAGATCGACGCCGCGCAGCTGGTCGCCGGCGCCTACGTGGACCTGCTGCAAGCGCCGCCCGGCGGCGGCGCCCGGTTCGGCCCGCGCCCGCTCAGCGCCGGCTGACGCCGAGCCGGTGCTCGACGCGGCGCAGCAGCCACGCGGTCGAGCCGGTCAGCACGAGATAGACCGCGGCGACCGCGAGGTAGACCTCGAGCGAGCGGTACGACACCGCGATGATCTTCTGGCCCTCGTGCATCAGGTCGTGGATCGTCAGCAGCGAGACCAGCGCCGAGTTCTTGATCAGCGCGATGAACTCGTTGCCGAGCGGCGGGATCATGCGCACCAGGGCCTGCGGCAGCACCACGAAGCGCATCGCCTGGCGCGGTGTCATGCCGAGCGATTGCGCGGCCAGCGTCTGCCCGCGATCGATCGACTGGATCGCACCGCGCACGATCTCCGAGACGTAGGCGCCGGAGTACAGGCCGAGGCCGATCACGCCGCACGCGAACGCCGGTAGCACGATGCCGAACTGCGGCAGCCCGAAGAACAGCAGGAACAGCTGCACCAGCAACGGCGTGCCGCGGATCAGCAGCACGTAGGCGCTGCAGATCGCGTAGAGCGGCCGGCGCCGCGCATCGAGCCGGCCCAGGCCGCCGGCGAGGCCCAGCACGCAGCCCAGGCCGAGAGACGCCGCGGTGACCTCGATCGTCGCGCGCGCGCCGCGCAGCAGATCGGGCCAGCCGGCGGCGACCGG
Organism: Rhizobacter sp. P5_A1; assembly: GCF_056400745.1. NCBI lineage: Bacteria > Pseudomonadati > Pseudomonadota > Betaproteobacteria > Burkholderiales > Sphaerotilaceae > Rhizobacter > Rhizobacter sp. P5_A1. The sequence continues at coordinate 11,575 of NZ_JBFUKR010000027.1, read as the reverse complement.
CGAGAAATCGAATTCCATCAGCGCGGCACTCGCCGCCTCATTTGCTCGATTCGAACCACTTGGTCACGAGCTTGTCGTAGCTGCCGTCGGCCTTGATCTTCTTCAGCGCGGCATTCACCGCGGCGCGGATCTCGGGCTCGTCCTTGCGCACCGCGATGCCGTAGTCCTCGGTCGTCAGCTGTTCGGCGAGGACGGTCAGAGCGGGCTTGGCCTGCGCGAAGATCTTCGCGGCCGGCTTGCCGGTGACCGCCGCATCGGCGCGGCCGATTTCGACCAGGTTGAACATCTCCTGGTTCTTCTCGACCTCGACGCGCTCGACCTTCGGGTAGTTCTCCTTCAGGTAGCCGACCGACTTGGTGCCGACCTGCACCGAGACGCGCCGGCCCTCGAGATCCTTCAGCGACTTGATCGGCCCGGATTTCGTCGTCAGCACGACCAGGCCGCCGGCGAAGTACGGGTCGCTGAAGTCGACGACCTTCTTGCGCTCGTCGGTGATGTAGATCGCCGACATCGCGAGATCGGCGCGCTTCGAGATCAGCGCCGGGATCAGGCCCTTGAAGTCGATGTCGATCCACTCGATCTTGCGGCCCATCGCCACGCCGAGCGCCTCGACGAGCTCGATGTCGAAGCCGGTGCGCTTGCCGTCCTTGACGAACTCCATCGGCGGGAAGGTCGCGTCGGTCACGACGCGCAGCGCCTCCTGCGCAGGGGCGGAGAGCGGCAAGAGCACAGAGGCAGCAGCGAGCAGGACGGAACGGCGCAGGTTCATGGGATGGGCTCTGGTGGCGAATGAAGCCGCCGATTCTGCATGCTCCGTGCCAGGCCGCGGGGCCGCACAAACGCGCATGATGTCGCCCCATGATGACCCATGCCCTGCTCGTCGACGACGACACCGAGTTGCGCACGCTCGTCGCCGACTACCTGCAGCGCTACGGCATGCGCGTGACGGCCGTCGCGAGCGGCGCCGCGCTGCGCCAGATGCTGCCGGACGACCGCTTCGACGTGCTGCTGCTCGACCTGATGCTGCCCGACGCGAACGGCCTCGACCTGTGCCGCTGGGTGCGCCGCACCTCGAGCCTGCCGATCATCATGCTGACGGCGCAGGGCGATCCGGCGAGCCGCATCGTCGGCCTGGAGCTCGGCGCCGACGACTATCTGCCCAAGCCCTTCGAGCCGCGCGAGCTGGTCGCGCGGATCAACGCGGTGCTGCGCCGCGCCGGCCCGCGCGGCACCGCGGGCACCGAGGCACCCGCGACATCGTTGCGCTTCGAGGGCTGGACGCTCGACCGCCTCGGCCGCCAGCTGCGTTCGCCGCAGCAGGTGATGGTCGCGCTGTCGAACGCAGAGTTCCGCCTGCTCGTCGCGTTCATCGAGCACCCGCGGCGCGTGCTGAGCCGCGACCGCCTGCTCGACCTGACGCGCGCGCCCGGTGTCGACGTGACCGACCGCGCGATCGATCTCGCGGTTTCGCGGCTGCGCCAGAAGCTCGCCGACCCAGGGCGCGACGCGGAGCTGATCCGCACGGTGCGCGGCGAGGGCTATGCGTTCGATGCCGACGTGGAGGCGGCGTCGTGAGATGGGCCGAGCGCTGGTGGGCCGACACGCTGTTCAAGCGGCTGTTCCTGCTGATGTGGTTCGGGCTGGTCGCGAGCCACCTGATCGCGTTCCTCGTGACGAACCAGGTGCATGCGCCGCCCGGCGGCGGGGAACCGGCGATCGGCCGGCTGCCCGTGCTGCCGTCGCTGCCGCCGATGGGCGAACCGCCGGGTTCGACCGAACGCCGCGGGCCGCCGCCAGGCCCACCGCCGGGCTCGCCGCAGGATCGTCCGCCCGGACCCCCGCCGCCCGGTGCGCCGGATGGCGGCCCCGGCGGGCTGCCCGCGGCTGCGCTGTGGCTGGACTACGGCATCCGCTTTCTCGCGATCGGCGTCGTCGCATGGTTCGGCGCGCGCTGGCTGTCGACGCCGATGCGCCGGCTCGCCGATGCCTCCGAGGCGCTCGGCCGCGCACTCGGCCAAGGCCAGCGCGGCGTGCCCCTCGACGCGCGACGCGGCACGCTCGAAGTGCGCCAGACCGCGCAGGTCTTCAACACGATGGCGCAGCGCCTGCACGCGCAGTTCGACGCACAAGGCCTGCTGATGGCCGCGATCTCGCACGACCTGCGCACGCCGCTCGCGCGCCTGCGCCTGCGGCTCGAGACGATGCAGGCCCAGGAGCCTGGGCGGCGGAGAACGGGGCCCGCGTTGGGCCGGGGCGATTCGCGGCGCCATCCGTCGTTGCCAGCTCGTTGTGTGGCCAAGCCACACGGCCTCGCCGGCGCCTCGTCTGGCGCCGCGACTCGCCTCGGCGCGGGCCCCGTTCTCCGCCGCCCAGGCTCCCAGTCGCAGACCGAGCGCTGCATCACCGACGTGCACGAGATGGACGCGCTGATCGCCAGCGTGCTCGGCATGATGCGCGAACAGCATTCGAGCGCCGCGCCGGAACGCGTCGACGTCGCCGCGCTCGCGCAGTCGCTCGTCGACGACCTGGCCGAGCAGCGCGAGCCGGCGAGCGTCGCGGCGACGCCGCCGGCCGGCTCGGCGATCGTGCTCGCGCAGCCCGCGGCACTGCGCCGCGTGCTCGGCAACCTGATCGGCAATGCACTGCATCACGGCGGCACGGCCCGGGTGTCGGTCGAGTTGCGGGCCGGCGCGGTGCATGTCGCGATCGACGACGACGGCCCGGGCATCCCGGCCGAGCAGCTCGAATCGGCATTCGAGCCGTTCCGGCGGCTTGAACGCGGCGGCGGCGACGGTGCGTCCGCGACCGGCAGCGGCCTGGGCCTGTACATCGCGCGCGATCTGGCGCAGCGCAACGGCGGCCGGCTGACGCTCGCGAACCGCGCCGGCGGCGGGCTGCGCGCCGAGCTCGTGCTGTCGCTCGTCTGAGAAGGGGCGTGACAACCGTGTCGGCGCCGACACAAAGCGGCTATAGCGCCGACACATCGGGTCGGCAAAGTGAGCGTCGTTGCCACGAACCTCGCGCCCGACCATGCCTCAGCCTCTTCCCCAGCCGCCCACGCCAGACGACCACGACCACGGCCTCGCGCATGACCTGAGCGCGTTGCAAAGCACACTGCTGAAGCGCCGCCGCGCGCTGCTGTGGCTGGCCGCCGGTGCCGGCGCCGGTTTGAGCACGCTGCCGATGCTCGGCTGCGGCGGCGGCGGCGACGCCTCGACCGGCAGTTCCGCCACCGCATCGACCACGACGACCACAACCACCACGACGACCACGCCGTCGACGACGAGCTGCTCGGTGATCCCGACCGAGACCAACGGTCCCTACCCGGCCGACGGCTCGACCTCGCTGAACGCGCTGCTGCTCAGCGGCATCGTGCGCAGCGACATCCGCAGCAGCTTCGCCGGCGCGACCGGGGTCGCGGCCGGCGTGCCGCTGACCGTGACGCTGACGCTCGTCAACGCGAGCGCGAGCTGCGCGAGCCTGGCCGGCTACGCGGTCTACATCTGGCACTGCGACGAGGCCGGCCGCTATTCGCTGTATTCGTCGGGCGTCACCGGCGAGAACTACCTGCGCGGCGTGCAGGTCACCGACAGCAGCGGCCATGTCACGTTCACGACGATCTTTCCGGCCTGCTACTCGGGCCGCTGGCCGCACATCCACGTCGAGATCTATCCGAGCCTGGCGCTCGCGACCAGCGTCTCGCACGTCGCGAAGACGACGCAGATCGCGATGACGCAGGAGGCCTGCAGCGCGGTGTTCGCGAGCAGCGGCTACAGCGCCAGCATCGCAAACTTCGCGCAGGTCTCGCTGACCAGCGACAACGTGTTCAGCGACGGCGCCACGCTCGAGACGCCGACGATCACCGGCAGCATCGCCGCCGGCTACGCGCTGGCGCTGACGGTCGGCATCGCCGGCTGACGGCCTCGTCCGGCGTCGCGCTCAGGCGGCAGTCTCAGGCATCGAAGAAGCCGCGGTCGAACGCATCGTTGTAGGTCGCCGCATCGGCGAGCACCTGCGCGGCGCAGTCGCGCGATGCGGCAAGCAGCGGCGCGCGCCATTTCTTGCGGCGCCCGAAGTCGATCAACGCGTCGACACTCGCCGAGCCGCCCTGTCCGGCGCTGCGCAGCTGCGCCCACCCGACCGCGCGGCCCATCGCCGCGAGCAGCGGGCCGAGCACCTGCATGTCGCCGCCGGCACGCGCCAGTTCGACCCGGTCTTCGCTCGGCTGCAGGCCGCGCAGCACGCCGGGGTTCTCACCGAACCGGACCGCATGCAGGAAGTCCATCGGCACCGCCTGCATGCGCCGCTGCACCGCGACGACGCGCGCCGCGTGCGATGCGAACTTCGGCTGCACGAGCTTCAGCCGCGGTGCCAGCGACGTCGCCGAACTCGCTTTCAGATCGAGCAGGTAGTGGCGCTCGGGAGAACCCTTGCCGCGCACCAGGATCACGTAGCGCTCGACGCCCAGGCTGCCGGTGCCGGCGATGCGGCGCGCGACATCGAGCACCTCGAAGAACGATGGCTCGGGCTGCGTCTTCGCGAACTCGCGCATGAACGCGACGACGCGCCGGCGCTGATCGCGCGTCGCCTTCAGCGCCTTCTTGCCGTCGGTGTTCAGCCGGTGGTTCTTGCCATCGAGGTGCGTGCGCTCGGCGATGAACGCGGCGCGCTCGCGGCCGCGCAGGTTGTCGAGCAGGTCGCGCACGAGGCCGGTCGCGGTGTCGCGCTCGACCCAATACGCCTTGCCCAGCGCGAGCGCGTCGGCGTAGGCCTCGATGAAGGTCTCGCACAGCCGCTGGGCCTTCGCCCCGCCGACCTTCAGCGTCGCGGCGCCGACCTGCACGCTGGCGAGGAAGCGCACCAGATCCCAGCTCGCCGGCGCCAGCGCCGATTCGTCGAAGTCGTTGATGTCGAAGTAGACGAGCCGGTTGTCGCCCTTGTAGCTGCCGAAGTTCTCGAGGTGCAGGTCGCCGCAGACCCACACCGGCGGTGCCGACTTGTGCACGCCGCCGCGCGCCATGCGCGCGTAGAAGAGGTGGCAGGTGCCGCGCAGAAAGGTGAACGGGCTCGCGCGCATCGCCGCGTACTTGCGCTGCAGGCGCTCGGGGTCGCGCCCGCCGTTGAACGCGCGGATCTGGCCCGCGACGTCGAAGGTCACCGGGGCGGCGCCGTCAGGCGGGCCAGCGCGGCCTGCACCCAGGCGGCAGCGCGCTGCCATGCCGACGGCGCCACCGCCGGCCGCGCGCCCGCCGGTTCGTTCGCGGCGGCCACGGCACTGCGGACGAAAGCGGTGTCGATCAACGCGCCGACCGAGTGCGGCATCTCGTCGGAAGGGGATCGGGTCGCTTGCATGTCTGCCTCCGTTTGCGGTCTCGTTCGGCCGGTTGGCCTATGGTATAAACCGTTTATACGGTATACCCCGTTAAAAGGAAACCCCATCCCATGGCCACCCGCAAGATCGTGCGCAAAACGACCGCCGCGTCGAAATCGTCGAAGCCCGCCGCGCCGGCACGAAAGGTTGTCGCGGCGCCCGCGGCGGCGAAGGCCAAGGCCGCAGCGCCGGCGGCGGCCAGCGCGCCGGTGGTCGCGGCACCGAAGCCGAAGCACAAGCTGGTGCGCGACAGCTTCACGATCCCGAAGGCGGAATACGCGGTGCTCGAGTCCCTGAAGGTCCGTGCCGCGAACCTGGCCCGCCCGGTCAAGAAGAGCGAGTTACTGCGCGCCGGCATCGGCGCGCTGAATGCGATGAGCGACAAGGCGTTTCTCGCGGCGATGAACGGCGTGCCGAGCCTGAAGACCGGCCGCCCCGCCGCCACCGTCGCGGCGCCGGCCGCGAAGAGCCCGAAGTAGCGCGCCAACGCGCTCGCCGGCCCGGCTTCAGGATGGCGCCGACGACGGCAGCGCCTGCGATCGCGGCCCGGCGGCGCGCCCGACCGCGCCCGCCGGCACCAGGAACGAGATGAACTGGTCGCACACGCGCTCCCAGTCGAACTCGAGCGCGCGGGCGCGGGCGCGGGCGCGCGGCACCTGCAGCGCCTGCAGCGCGGCGCGTGCGAGATCGTCGTCGAGCACGCCGCCGTCGGAGTCGCCGATCACGTCCAGCGGCCCGGCGACCGGAAACGCGGCGACCGGCGTGCCGCAGGCCATCGCCTCGAGCATCACGAGGCCGAAGGTCTCGCTGTGGCTGGGGAACACGAAGGCATCGGCCGCGCTGTAGATCGCCGGCAGCGCCTCGCGCGGCACGACGCCGCGCCAATGCACCTGCGGGTACGCCTCGCGCAGCTTCGGCAGCAGCGGGCCGACGCCGTAGACGAGTTTCGAGCCGGGCAGATCGAGGCGCAGAAAGGCCTCGAGGTTCTTCTCGTACGAGATCCGGCCGACGTGCAGGAAGACCGGCCGCGGCAGATCCAGCGGCAGCGGCTCGACCGGCTTGAACAGGCCCAGGTCGACGCCGTGCGACCAGCGCAGCAGGCGCTCGAAGCGGTGCTGCTTCAGGATCGCCAGCATGCCCTCGGCCGGCACCATCACGCCGGACGACGGCGCGTGAAAGCGCCGGAACCACGCATAGCCCCATGACGCCGGCAGGTGCAGCGCCTTCGCGAGGATGTCGGGAAAGCGCGTGTGGAACGCGGTCGTGAACGCCAGCTTGCGGCGCAGGCAATGGCGGCGCGCGGCGCTGCCGAGCGGACCTTCGGTCGCGATGTGGATCGCATCGGCGCCGGCGTCGTCGATGAGCTTCGCGACCTTCGCGCCGGGCCGCCATGCGAGCTCGATCTCGGCATAGCCGGGGCAGGCGAAGCGCTTGAAGGTCGACGGCTCGATCAGCACGAGCTCGTGGCCGCGCGCCTCGAGGCCGCGCGCGAGCTCGAGCAGCGTGGTCACGACGCCGTTGACCTGCGGCAGCCAGGCGTCGGTCACGATGACGATCTTCATGCGGGCTCCTTCAGGTGGACGATGCCGGCGCCCACGCGGCCGGCGCGAAGTCGCGCGCCGGCTCGGCGCCGGCACGCGGCGCGCGCTGCAGCCAGTCGAAGATCTCGAGCCGCCCATCGGCATGCTCGATCAGCGCGGTCAGGCTCTCGACCCAGTCGCCGTCGTTCGCGTACAGCACGCCGTCGATCTCGCGCAGCTCGGCGTGGTGGATGTGGCCGCAGACGACGCCCTGCAGCCCGCGCTTCTTCGCCTCGCGCGCGACCGCGACCTCGAAATCGCTGACGTAGCTGACCGCGCGCTTGACCTTCAGCTTCAGGTACTTCGACAGGCTCCAGTACGGCAGCCCGAGGCGCGCGCGCAGCGAGTTCAGGTGGCGATTCAGCTTCAGCGTGAACTCGTACATCGAGTCGCCGAGATGCGCGAGCCACTTCGCGCACTGGATCACGCCGTCGAACAGGTCGCCGTGGATGACCCAGAGCTTGCGGCCGTCGGCGGTCTCGTGGATCCATTCGTCGACGACCTCGACGCCGCCGAAGTTGTGCTGCACGTACTTGCGCGCGAACTCGTCGTGGTTGCCCGGCACGAAGATCACGCGCGTGCCCTTGCGCGCCTTGCGCAGCAGCTTCTGCACGACATCGTTGTGCGCCTGCGGCCAGTACCACGCACGCCTGAGCTGCCAGCCATCGATGATGTCGCCGACGAGGTAGAGCGTTTCGCACTCGACGTGCTTCAGGAACGCGAGCAGCGCCGCAGCCTGGCAGCCCGGCGTGCCGAGGTGCAGGTCGGAAATCCAGACCGTGCGCACGCGCAGGCTGCCGCCGGGCGACGGATCGTCCGCGTCGTCGCCGGGCCCTGACGAGAGCGGCAGTTCCATCGAAGGAAGGTCGCGCTGCATGAGGCCGGATCGTCGCCGCGCCCGGTGACGATGTCGTGTCCAGCCGGTGACGTGCCGATGACAGCGGCCGGCACCGGGGATAATCGGCGCGATGAGCACTGCCCTGCACCACATCCCGAACCGCACCCGCAAATTGCCGCCGCTGCGGGTCGGCGTCGGCGGGCCGGTCGGCTCGGGCAAGACCACGCTGGTCGAGATGCTGTGCAAGGCGATGCGCGAGCGCTACGACCTCGTCGTCGTGACGAACGACATCTACACGAAGGAAGACCAGCGCCTGCTGACGGTCGCCGGCGCGCTCGAGGCCGAACGCATCATGGGCGTCGAGACCGGCGGCTGCCCGCACACCGCGATCCGCGAAGACGCATCGATCAACCTCGAGGCGGTCGACCGGATGCTCGAGAAGTTCCCGGATGCCGACATCGTCTTCATCGAGAGCGGCGGCGACAACCTCGCCGCAACGTTCAGCCCGGAACTCTCCGACCTGACGATCTACGTGATCGATGTCGCCGCCGGCGAGAAGATCCCGCGCAAGGGCGGGCCGGGGATCACGAAGAGCGACCTGTTCGTGATCAACAAGACCGACCTCGCGCCGTACGTCGGCGCGAACCTCGAGGTGATGGCGGCCGACACGAAGCGCATGCGCGGCGCCCGGCCGTTCGTGATGAGCAACCTGAAGACGAACCAGGGCCTGGCCGAGGTCGTCGCGTTCATCGAGACCAAGGGCCTGCTGCTGCAGGCTTGAGCGCGCGGCACCTCAGGTCCGCGCACAGGCCAGCTTCAGGACGTACCGGCTGGAGCCTTCGTCGGGTCCGATCGGCTCCCAGGCGCCGGGGTTCGCGAAGTTCTCGGAGCCCACGACGGCGCCCTTGCCGAGGTGCCCGGCATAGGCGGTCGCGGCGAGCATGCGGCGGCGCGCGCCGCGGCAGTCGTAGTGCCACAGGCTGCGCATCGACAGCATCGGCTTGCCTTCGCTCATGTGCGCGACCTTGAAGTCGTACATGTCCCACAGCTTCACGGTGTCGCCGCTGCGGCGTATCGTCGCCGGCGCGAGGTAGTAGCCGTCGCCGTCGTGATTGCTGCCGGCCGACTCCCACTGCGCGCCCACCACCGCAGCCGCGACATCGGTCGGTTGCGCGGCGCCTTCGCCCGCCGCCGCGCCGCCGACGCGCGTCAGCCCGCAGCCGACCGCCGCGACGCTCGCCTGATCGCGGCCGTTGAAGTCGATGATCATGTGGGTGAACGAGGTCGCGCCGTGCGGCAGCACGACGACGCGCGACCCGCCGCCGCGATACTCGGCCTGGTACATCACACGCTCGCGGCCGCCGGCGCCGATCGCGACCACCGCGTTCGGCCGGAACTCGACCAGCCCGCGGCCGAGCATCGAATCGCACAGGCCGCCGGTGATGCCGCCGATCAGCGCGTTGGCGAGCTGGGCCATCTCGGGGCTGACCCCCGGCGCCGAGCGCTTCGCCCCGGCCGAGCCGAGCGAATTCCAGCGACCCAGCAGCGGGTTCTTGTCCGCCGCCAGCGGCGGGCGCTGCTGCCAGCTGCGCAGCACCGCCTGGCCCTGCGCGATGTCGCCCTGCTGGCGCGCCTGCTGCTGGCGCGCGGCGTCGTTGTAGAGCTGGTCCTGACTCTGCTGTTGCAGTTGCTGCTGCTGGCGGGCGTTCTGCTGCTGCAGGTCGTACAGCTGTTGCTGCTGCATGCTGCGTTCGTACGGCGTCATGGGCTGCTGGGCCCACGCCGGAGCGAGCAGCGCGGCGCCGATCAGGGCGCAGCCCGCGCTTCGGGACTTCGAGGTGCTTCGCGGATCCATGGGGTGCTCTCCCTTCTCAGTCGTGGCGGCCACGTCCGATCCAGTGGATCGCCGCGCGCCAATCGTCCGAACCGTCGAGCGAGACGGGCGCATCCGGCGTGAGCCGGCCGTCGGCGAGCATCGCGCGCAGGCGGCCCCGGTCGATCGGCCCGCGCGGCTGCGCACGGTGGTCGAGGTAGTACAGGCCTGCGGCGGCGCAGCGGCGGGGCCACAGCAGCGCGAGGCCGACGCCGGCCAGCGCCACCGCCAGTGTGGCGACCGACAGCACGATTCCGCGGCCCGCTGGGCGCATGCTCGCCTCCTCGTTGGCTTGCGACGGCGACAGGCCGGACGAACACCTGTCGCACGCTGCAAGCCTAGGCGCAGGCCGTTACCGACCCGTTACGCCCAGCCTTCCTACAGCAACGACGCAGCCGCCAGGATGCGCCGGTTGATCGGCTGGCGCCGGACGAAGCTGTCGCGATACGGCGCGGGCACATGCGGCAGCGCGGTGTCGCGGATCCAGCGCACCGCGGCGTCCAGGCAGCGCGCCGCGAAGGCCGCGTCGCCCGCCTCGCGAGCGACCCGATGGCAGATCCAGTGCAGCTCGGGCAGGTACATGCCGACCGGGTGGCAGTGCGCGAGATCGGCCTGCAGCCCGTGCACGACGGTGATCGCGGTGTCGAGCTCGCGCTGCGCGAGCAGCAGCTGGGCAAGCCGCGCGCGCCCGAGCATCTGCGGCGCCGGCAGTTCGCGGCGCTCGCACTCGTTGACCAGCAGGCGGCAGGCCGCGATCGCCGCAGCGCCGGCCGCATCACCGGTCGCCTCGCTGCCGAGGCGATCGAACTGGATCGGCAGGCGCACGAACGGCAGGTCGGTGCGGTCGAACTCGCGCTCGGCGTCGCCGAGCAGGCGCGCGCGCTCGGCCGGGCGCTCGAGCGCGAGCAGCGCGCAGGTCCAGAGCCAGGTCGCGCGCTGGTGGAACGGCGCCTCGGGGCCCGGTTCCGTGCAGAGCGCTTGCGCCCGCGCGCCCTGGCCCAGGTGCAACAGCACGCGCGCGATCACCAGCGCGATCGCGGTGCCGACGACGCTCGCGCCGCCTTCGGCCAGCCGCTGCCGCGTCGGCTCGAGCAGACGCAGCGCTTCGCCGTAGTGGCCGAGCTCGCAATAGACACGGCCGAGGTTGAGCGCCTCGATGCCCTGCCCGCCGCCGCCTTCGGAGAGGGCCTCGCGCTCGCGCTCGGCGGCCTCGAGCAGCACACGCGCCTGCGCCAGATCGCCGAGCAGACCCAGGCTGCGCGCGAACATCATGCGCGTGCTCGCGGCGTCGCCGACCGCGCGCACGGCGTCGAAGTGCGCCAGCGCGCGTTCGAAATGCGGCCGCGCACGCCGGCGCTGGTCGGCCTGGTCGAGCAGGATCGCGAGGTCGGCGATGAAGGCGTGGCGCAAGCCGATGTCGGCCTGTGTCTCGGCCCATTCGAGCAGCGACTCGATGCGTTCGAGCGCCGGCGCGGCGCCCTGGGTCTGCACGACGGTCAGCGCGAGAAGGTAGCGCGCATGGCAGGCGCTGTCGATGTCGCCGCCGCGCTCGGAGCACTCGATCGCGCGCTCGAGCTCGGGCGCGGCGCGCTCGAAGCGTGCGCCGTTCAGGTGGCAGGCGCCGACCAGGCGCAGCGCGATGCCGAGCTCGCGGTCGTCGCCGGCGGCTTCGACGAGCGCCTCGGCCGCCTCCATCGCCTGCGCCGGCGGCAAGGCTTCGAGGGCGGCCGTCGCGCGCCGGGCCAGGCTCTCGAAGCGCGCCGACCGATCGCCGAGTTCGTCGAAGCATTCGGCGGCGGTGGCCAGCAAGCGCACTTCTTCCGACAGGCGCCCGGCCGCGCGCGCGGCGTCGGCCGCGGCGCGGAACTGCGTACCGGCGCGCTGCAGTTCGCCGGCCGCGCGCGCATGCGGCG
>NZ_JBFUKR010000026.1:0-67635 GCF_056400745.1 Rhizobacter sp. P5_A1 | reverse complement strand
CGCCCGAACCGCGGCCCGAGGCGCCCGCGCCGATCGTCGTCGCCGCGAGCGCGCCGGCCTCGGCGCCGATCGATGCGCCGTCGCCCGATCGAAGCGCCGAAGCGCCGGCGGTGGCTGCATCGCTCCCGCCACCGGAGGCGGCCGCGGCCGCCGCGAGCGGCCCCGGGGCACCGTTCGAGTGGCCGGCCTCGACCCGCATGAGCTACCTGCTGACCGGCAACTACCGCGGCGAGGTCAGCGGCAGTGCACAGGTCGAGTGGGCCCGCTCCGGCTCGCACTACCAGGTGCACGTCGACTTCATCGTCGGGCCGAGCTTCGCGCCGCTGATCACGCAGCGCTCGACCAGCGACGGCGAGATCACCGCAGCGGGCCTCGCGCCGCGCCGCTACGACCAGGACATCAAGTTCCTCGCGACCACGCGGCCGCGCCAGACCGTCCTGTTCGACGCCGGCAATGTCGTGCTCGCGAACGGCGACGTGCGCAGGGCGCTGCCGGGCCTGCAGGACACCGCGAGCCAGTTCGTGCAGCTGACCTACGTCTTCAGTACGCGCCCGGAGCTGCTGCGCGTCGGCGGCAGCGTCGAGATCCCGCTCGCACTGCCGAAGAAGGTGGCGGTCTGGACCTACGACGTCGTCGAGGAGGAAGTGCTGAACACGCCGTTCGGCCCGCTCACCGGCATCCACCTGAAGCCGCGCGCGGGCGACCAGAAGGCGGGCTCGCTGAGCGTCGAGATGTGGATGGCGCCGCAGCTGCGCTACCTGCCGGTGCGCATCCGCTTCGAGCAGGACGCGCAGACCTACATCGACCTGACGATCTCGCGCCCGCCCGAGATCGCCAACTGAGTGCCGACGTTACAGTGACGGCTCACCCCGAAGGAGCCCGACATGAGCTTTGAGAACATCCTGACCGAGCTGCGCGGCGAGGGTTCGCGCAAGACCGGCCTGATCACCTTGAACCGCCCGAAGCAGCTCAACGCGCTGAACGACGCGCTGATGGACGAGCTCGGTGCCGCCTTGCGTGCCTTCGATGCCGATGCCGGCATCGGCTGCATCGTGATCACCGGCAGCGAGAAGGCCTTCGCGGCCGGTGCCGACATCAGCGCGATGGCGAAGTACGACCTGACCGACACCTACGGCAACGACTTCATCACCCGCAACTGGGAGACGATCCGCAGCATCCGCAAGCCGGTGATCGCCGCGGTCGCGGGCTTCGCGCTCGGCGGCGGCTGCGAGCTCGCGATGATGTGCGACTTCATCATCGCGGCCGACACCGCGAAGTTCGGCCAGCCCGAGATCAAGCTCGGCATCATTCCCGGCGCCGGCGGCACCCAGCGCCTGCCGCGCGCGGTCGGCAAGGCCAAGGCGATGGACATGGTGCTGACGAGCCGGATGATCGACGCGGCCGAGGCCGAGCGCGGCGGTCTCGTCTCGCGCGTCGTGCCGTCCGCCGAGCTGATGGCCGTGACGCTGGCCGCCGCCGAGAGCATCAACGAGCTCAGCGCGATGAGCGTGATGGCGGCCAAGGAGAGCGTGAACCGCGCCTTCGAGGGCACGTTGGCCGACGGCGTGATGTTCGAGCGGCGCCTGTTCCACGCGATGTTCGCGACCGAGGACCAGAAGGAAGGGATGGACGCGTTCCTGAACAAGCGCAAGGCGCAGTTCCGGCAGCGCTGACGGCGCGGCCGGCGGCGGCCGGCATGTGTGAGCAATTGAAAGCCGAGGCTCAATCGGGGGCGCGGGCGGTCGATGTCCTGGGAACGTCCGTGCCACTTTCGAGACCTCGCCATGATTGCCATTGCCCCCACCGCCGCCGCGACCGCTGCCACCGCCTTGCTGCTTGCCCCGGCCGTTGTCGCCCCGGCCGAGCCGACGACCGTGGAGACGCCGGACGAGGACCCCGGCAAGGCGCACGGCACGCACGGCGGTCACGGCCACTTCCGGCAGACGCTGACGCAGGCGCTCGACGGGCTGGGCCTGACCGCATCCGGCGCCGCGAAAGGCGAAATCAAGCACGCCACCGCGCAGTTCATGCACGCGCTGTTCCAGGCCGTCGCCGCCGAATCGGCGCCGTCGGGGTCTTCGAGCGGGTCGCGCAACGACCCGAAGGCCAGCTTCTCGGCGGGCCTCTCGGCCTTGGTCACCGAGGCCAGCAACGGCACGGCGCCGGCGGCGCTGCAGGCGGCCTTCGACAAGCTGGCCGCGGCATTGCAGCCGGCGGCGGCCGCGCCGGCCCCCGCGCCCGCAACGACCGAACCCGTCAGCGTGCCCGTCGCGTCGGCGCCCGTCGAAACGCCGATCTCGCTGCCGGCACCGGTCGACCCGATCGCAGACGTCGAGGAAGCCATCGCGGCGGCGGCTGCCGGGAGCCCCGCAACTGCCGCGGCCACGACGGCCGCCGCGACTTCCGAACCCGCCCCCGCGGCGCCGACCTTCACGCTGCTGGCGCTGTTGTCGCGCCTGCAGCAGGGCCTGGGCTACGGTGCCGACAGCACGACGAGCAGCGCCGCGATCGGCAACACGCTCAGCGTGACGGCCTGAATCGCAGGCGTCGCGGCGCCCGCGAGGGCGATCAGCCTTCCTTGCGCAGCGACGGGAACAGGATCACGTCGCGGATGCTCGGCGAGTCGGTGATCAGCATCACCAGCCGGTCGATGCCGATGCCGCAGCCGCCCGTCGGCGGCATGCCGTACTCGAGGGCGCGGATGAAGTCGGCGTCGTAGTACATCGCCTCCTCGTCCCCGGCGTCCTTGTTCGCGACCTGTGCCTTCAGGCGTGCGGCCTGGTCCTCGGCATCGTTCAGCTCCGAAAAACCGTTGGCGTACTCGCGTCCGGTGATGAACAGCTCGAAGCGCTCGGTGATCGACGGATTCGTGTCGGAGGCGCGCGCCAGCGGCGACACCTCGACCGGGTAGTCGATGATGAAGGTCGGATCCCAGAGCTGCTCCTCGACCGCGGCCTCGAACAGCCCGAACTGCAGCTCGGCCAGCGTCCAGTGCGCGGGCGGTTCCTCGCCGAGCGACTTGAGCCTCGCGTGCAGCGCGGCGGCATCGCCGGCCTCGGTCTCGCTCAGGCCCGCGTAGCGCACGAGCGAATCGCGCACCGACAGGCGCGCGAACGGCTGATCGAGCGCTACGGCACGGCCCGCGTAGGTGATCGCGGCCGAACCGGTCGCGACCCGCGCGGCGTGGCGCAGGACTTCTTCGGTGAAGTCCATCAGGTCGTGGTGATTCCAGTAGGCCGCGTAGAACTCCATCATCGTGAACTCGGGGTTGTGCCGAACCGACACGCCCTCGTTGCGGAAGCTCCGGTTGATCTCGAACACGCGCTCGAAGCCGCCGACGATCAGCCGCTTCAGGTAGAGCTCGGGCGCGATGCGCAGGAACATCTGCTGGTCGAGCGCGTTGTGGTGCGTGACGAAGGGCTTGGCGTTCGCGCCGCCCGGGATCGGGTGCAGCATCGGCGTCTCCACTTCCATGAAGTGGTGCTCGACCATGAACTGGCGGATCGAGCTGAGCGCCTTGCTGCGCGCCATGAAGCGCGCGCGCGCGTCGGTGTCGGTGATCAGGTCGACATAGCGCTGGCGGTACTTCTGCTCCTGGTCGGCCATGCCGTGGAACTTGTCGGGCAGCGGGCGCAGGCTCTTGGTCAGCAGGCGCAGGGCCGTGACGCGCACCGACAGCTCGCCGGTCTTGGTCTTGAACAGCAGGCCTTCGGCGCCGAGGATGTCGCCCAGGTCCCAGTGCTTGAACGCGGCGTAGGCGGCCTCGCCGAGCGCGTCGCGGGTGACGAAGAGCTGGATCTGGCCCGAGCCGTCCTGCAGCGTGCCGAAGCTCGCCTTGCCCATCACGCGCTTGAGCATCAGGCGGCCGGCGACGACGACCTTGATCGCGAGCGGCTCGAGTTCCTCGTTCTCCTGGTCGCCATGCTGGCGCAGCAACTCGGCCGCGTGGTGCTTCGGCTTGAAGTCGTTCGGGAACGCGATGCCTTGCCGGCGGATGAGCGCCAGCTTCTCGCGGCGCTCGGTGATCAACTGGTTTTCGTCCGTCATCTGTGGCTTTCGGTGAACCGGCGATTTTAGGGGCCGCATCGGACGCGTCCTGTGGCCCGCGCGGGCTGGGCGCAGCCCGGCCCTGGGGGCGCCCGATAGAATCGCGGCTGCGCTTTGCTGACCTCCGCGAATGAAGATCACTTTGATAGGTTCGGGTTATGTCGGTCTCGTCACCGGCGCCTGCCTGGCGGAACTCGGCAACAGCGTCGTCTGCCTCGATGTCGACGCCCGCAAGATCGACATCCTGAACACCGGCGGCGTGCCGATCTACGAGCCGGGCCTGGCCGAGCTGATCGCGCGCAATCGCACGGCGGGCCGCCTGAGCTTTTCGACCGACGTGGAGGCCGCCGTCTTGCACGGCGAGGTCCAGTTCATCGCGGTCGGCACGCCGCCCGACGAAGACGACTCGGCCGACCTGCGCTTCGTCCTCGAGGCGGCGCGCAACATCGGCCGCCACATGACCGGCTTCAAGGTGGTGGTGAACAAGTCGACCGTTCCGGTGGGCACCGCGGACAAGGTGCGGCAGGTGATCGCGCAGGCGCTGGAGCGCCGCGTGTTCGCGAACCCCGCAGCGCCGCCGAGTTTCGCGGTGGTCTCGAACCCGGAGTTCCTGAAGGAGGGCGCCGCGGTCGAGGATTTCATGCGGCCCGACCGCATCGTCATCGGCGTCGACGGCGGCGACGCCGGAAGCCGTGCGCTCACGGCGATGCGCAGCCTGTATGCGCCGTTCAACCGCCATCACGAACGCACGCTGGTGATGGACGTGAAGTCGGCGGAATTCACCAAGTACGCCGCGAACGCGATGCTCGCCACGCGCATCTCGTTCATGAACGAGCTCGCGAACCTGGCAGATCGCGTCGGCGTCGACATCGAGTCGGTGCGCAAGGGGATCGGCTCCGATCCGCGCATCGGCTACGGGTTTCTGTACGCGGGCACCGGCTACGGCGGCTCGTGCCTGCCGAAGGACGTTCGGGCGCTGGGCCGAACCGCGCTCGATCACGGCATGGCGCTGAAGGTGCTCGGCGCGGTCGAAGCCGTCAACCGCGAGCAGAAGCTCGCGCTCGTCGACAAGATCGTCGCCCGCTTCGGCGACGACCTGACCGGCCGAAGCTTCGCGATCTGGGGCCTGGCCTTCAAGCCCAACACCGACGACATGCGCGAGGCGCCGAGCCGCGTCGTCGTCGAAGGGCTGCTGCGCCGCGGCGCGCGCGTGCGGCTGCACGATCCGGTCGCGATGGACGAGGCCCGGCGCTGCCTCGAAGCCGATCTCGCCGACCAGCCCGCCGCGCTCGAGCGGGTGAGTTATCTGCCGGCGCCGATGGAGGCCCTGCAGGATGCCGATGCGCTGGTCATCGTGACCGAATGGAAGGCCTTTCGCAGCCCCGACTTCGGCGCCATCAAGGCGGCACTTCGGCAGCCGGTGATCTTCGACGGACGCAACCTGTTCGGACCGGCCGCGATGAAGGCGGCCGGGTTCGAGTATTTCGCGATCGGGCGGACGTCCCCGACGGAACATGCCGCCTGACGAGCACGACGCGGGTTCACGCCGGGCCCGCGCGCGCGATCAGGCGTACTTTCTCGGCCTCGCGGCGATCAACCTGGTCCACGGCCTGTTGCCGTTCGCGCTCCGGCCGTGGCTGTACCGGCTGTGCCGCTTCGAGGTCGCGCGCGGCGCGACGCTGCAGGGGGGCGTGCGCTTCTTCCACATCGGCCGGCTCGCGATCGGTGAAGGCACGCTGGTGAACCGCGGCGTGTACCTCGACAACCGGGCCGGCATCCGCATCGGCAAGCAGGTGTCGATCGCGCACGACGCGCGCATCTACACGATGGGTCACGATGTGCACGACGCGAACTTCGCGATCAAGGGCCAGGCGGTGCGGATCGACGACTACGCGGTGGTGTTCGCCGGCGCGTTGATCATGCCCGGCGTGCACCTGGGCGAGGGCGCGGTGGTGATGGCCGGCGCGGTGGTCACGAAGAGCGTGCCGGCCGGGCGCATCGTCGGCGGCAACCCGGCGCAGGACATCGGCGAGCGCGGCTGCAAGCCGGCGTATCGGCTCGGCCGGCGCTTCTGGTTCGCGCATTGAGCGCGTCGTGCCGGCGGGCGCGCCCATGACCGTGCGGATCGCGGTCATCGACCCGGGCTCGTTCGTCCTCCCCTACGACTACCAGCTCGTGAAAGCCCTGGCCGCGCGCGGCGACGGCGTCGATTTTTACGGCTCGACGACCCGCTACAACGCGGACTTTCTCGAAGCGATGCGGCAGCTGCCCGGCGTCTCGGTGCGCACGCGCGCGATTTCCAGCAGCGTGGCATCGCGCTGGCGCGGCGCGCTGGCGTACCTGGCCTTGCTCGCGAGCTTGCTGCGCCACGCACGCCGCTACGCCACCGTGAACCTGCAGTTCAGCGGTGTCTGGCCGCTCGAATGGGTCGTGATGGCCGCGCTGCGCGATCGCTTCGTGTTCACGGTCCACAACGCCGTGCCGCACGGCTTCGCGGGGTTCCGGCATCGCCCGACGCAGTGGCTGGCGGCGCTGGCACGCACGCTCGTGTTCGTCAGCGAGGCGACGCGCGACGACTTCATGCGCCGCTATGGCGAATCGTTCCGGGCCAAGGCCGTGGTGCTGCCGCATGGGCTGCTGCCAGTGGCGCCGCAGTGCGCTGCGGTCGACTACGCTGGCGCCGCGGCGCCGCGCGCGCTGCTGTTCTGGGGCAGCGTCAGGCCGTACAAAGGGGTCGAGTTGTTCGCCGACCTGGCGCGCTGCGAAGACATCCGTGCGCGCGGCTGGTCGTTGCAGGTGCACGGCGCCTGGGCCGGCGAACTGCGCGGGCTGCGCGACGAACTGATCGCGCTGGGCGTCGGCGTCGACGACCGCTACCTCGACGCAGCGCCGTTGCTGGCCTTGCTCGCCGAGGACGCGGTGTTCCTGCTGCCGTACGGCCAAGCGTCGCAGTCGGGCGCCTTGTACTCGTTGCTGAACCATGGGCGCCTGTTCATCTGTGCCGATGTCGGCGATCTGGGCGCCTTCATGCGGCGCTTCGGACTCGAGGGCTTGCTGCTGAAGGAGCGCAGCGCCCCGGCGGTCATCGATTGCCTGCGCTACCTCGACGCGAATCGCCCCGCCGTGATCGATGCGCTGCGCCGCGCGCAGCAGGCGCTGGGCTGGGATCGCCTGCTGGCGAATGCCGGATCGGCGTACCGCAGCGCATAGACTTCCGGCCATGAAGAAAATCGTCAAGGCCGCGCTCGAACGCTCGGGTTGGGAACTGGCGCGCAGCGCCGATCGGCAGGCCCAGGCGCTGGCCGATCTGTCGCCCGCCGACCGCGCGATCGTCGCGCGTGTCGATCCGTTCACGATGACGAGCCTGGAGCGGCGTGCGAGCCTGCTCGGCGCCGTCGACCACATCGTCAGGCATCGGATCGCGGGCGACATCGTCGAGTGCGGCGTCTGGCGCGGCGGCAGCATGATGGCGGTCGCGCTCGCGCTGATCGCGCGCGGCGACACCTCGCGCCAGCTCTACCTCTACGACACCTTCGAAGGGATGAGCGCCCCGACAGCCGAAGACCGCACCGTCGGCGGCGAGTCGGCGCAGGCCCAGCTCGACCGCACGCGGCGCGGCGAGGGCGTGTGGTGCGAGGCGGGGCTGGATGACGTGCAGGCCAACCTGTGGTCGACCGGCTACCCGCGCGAGCAGATCCACTTCATCCAGGGCAAGGTCGAAGACACGATCCCGCGCACGCTGCCGTCGCGCATCGCGCTGCTGCGCCTGGACACCGACTGGTACGAGTCGACCCGCCACGAGCTCGCGCACCTGTACCCGCTGCTGGCGCGGCACGGCGTGCTGATCGTCGACGACTACGGGCATTGGCAGGGCGCGCGGCAAGCGGTCGACGAGTACTTCGCGGAGCGCGCCGAGCCGGTCTTCCTGCACCGGGTCGACTACACCGCGCGGCTGGTCGTGAAGCACGACGGCGCATGACCGCATCGAATGCGGCACCACGGCTGCGGCAGTCGCTGCCGCCGGTCTACGCGGCGGCCGCGATGCGGTTGCTGCTGCCGCTGCTGGTGCTGCCGCTTGTGGCGGCGCGCGTCGGGCCCGAGGAATTCGGGCGCCTGAGTTTCATCCTCGTGTGGGCAAGCCTGCTGTCGATGCTCGTCGAAGGCGGCTTTCTCGCCGCGGCGACGCGGCTCGCCGTCACCGCCGCTGCGCCGCGCCGCTGGCAGATCGCGCAGCAGGTTTTCACCGCGCGCTGCGTGCTGTGCGTGCCGGCCGCGCTGCTGGCCGTGATCGCGGTGCAGGTCGCAGGCCGCGGGTCGGCGCATCCGTGGGTCGACAGTCTGGCGATCGCGTTGCTGGCCTGCGCGCTCGGCTGGCCCGCGACCTGGTACCTGCAGGCCACGCAGCAGCTGAATCGCTGGGCCCGCGTCGAGCTCGTCGTCTACCTCGTGCTGTTGGCCGGGTGCTGGGCCTTCGCGCGCAGCGTGCAGGCCTACGTGCTGCTGCAACTGGCCGCGTCGTCGGTGCTGGCGGCGCTGGGCTGGCGCTGGCTGCGCCGCGATTTCGCCGCTGCGGGTCCGGCCCCGTTGTGGGCCCGGGCCGAACTCGGCGACGGGCTCAGGCTCGGCTGGACCATGATGCCGGTGGCGATCGCCGGGGCGGCCTATTCGTTCGCGCTGCCGGCGGCCGCGTCGCTGCAGATGGCGCGGGCCGAACTCGGCACCTACTTCATGGCCGACCGCATCGTGCGCGCGGTGCTGAACGCGGCCGAGCCGGTGCTCTCGGTCGTGTACCCGCGCATCGTCACGCTGTTCGCCCGGGGCGCGCGCGCGGCCTTTCGCTACGCTGCGCGCTGGGCCGTCGGCGGCGCCGCGGTCGGCGCGCTGCTGCTCGCGATCGGCCATCTGCTGTGGCCGGCGGTCGAGCCGCTGATCGTGCCGCGCGCGGGCGGCCTCGACGTGCCCGGCGTGCGCGCCGTGCTGGCGATCCTGGGCGGGCTGCTGCCGCTGCTGCTCGGCTGGAAGTTCATCGGCTACTGGATCCTCGGCAGCGGCCGCTTCGACGCGGCCTATCGCCGCTGCGTGATCGTCGGCGGCATCGTCGGCGTGAGCGGCGCGGCCGGCATCGGCGGCGCCGCGGGCCCGGTCGGGCTGGCCTGGACGGCGCTGGCGGCCGAGGCGGTCGTGATCGGCGTGGCGGTGACCGGCGTGCTGTTGGCACACCGGCGTGCCCGCGCCTGACTCGCCTGATTCAAAGGATCGCCGTGGGCATCGACATCCACAACCTCAACCTGCTCGCGCATGCGCAGGACCTGGGCGTCGGCTTCGAGCGCACGCTGGCGATCGGGCGGCAGGCGCTGTTCATCGAAGACTTCGAGCTCGAGCAGCATCGCCGCCTGCGCGGCTTGCCGCCGCTGGTCGAGCCCGCGGCGGCGGCGCGCGGACCGCGCTACTTCGAGCCGCTGCTGCAGCAATGGCTGGGCGCGCGCGTCACCGATTCGGTCGATGCGTCGCCGTACGAGAACGCGCGCCTGATCCACGACATGAACCTGCCGTGGCCGGCCGACAGTGCCGAGCGCGCCGGCTTCGACGCGGTGCTCGACTTCGGTTGCCTCGAGCATGTCTTCAACTTTCCGGTGGCCTGGCGCAACTGCGTCGACCTGTGTCGCGTCGGCGGTCATGTGCTGCATGCGCTGCCGGCCAACAACCTGGCGGGCCACGGCTTCTACCAGTTCTCGCCCGAGCTGTTCTTCAACCTCTATCAGCCGGGCAACGGCTTCGAGTTGCGCGGCCTGTACTTTGCGCTGAAGCCCGATGCGCGCCATTGGTGGGCCGTGGCCGACCCGTTGGCGGTGAAGCGGCGCGTCAATCTGCGCAATGCCCACGAGGTCTACATGCTCGTGATCGCGCGCAAGCTGCGCGAGATCGGGCCGCTGCCGGCGCCGCAGCAGTCGGACTACGCGCAGGACGAGTGGCTGCGCGCGCCCGCATCCGCACCACCCGCAGCGTCGGGCGCGCGCCAGGCGCTGGTGCGGCGCCTGGCGCGCTGGGGATTGATCGGCACGCTGCGCGCGGGGCGCGAGCGCCTGCGCGTGCTGCGGCACGGCGGGCTCGAACTGCCCGCGCCGGACTACCGGCGCGTCGACGTGCGTGCGCTGATCGGCAAGCCATCGAAGCCATGAGCCGAGGACCGCTGCGCGTGCTGCTGCTGTGCGACCGCCTCGACATCGCCGGCGGCGTCGAGCGCTTCGTCTGCGCGCTCGCGAACCACCTCGACCGCGAAGGCATGAACGTGGCTGTCGGCAGCGTCGACACGCTGCGCGCGGATGTCCACTATCCACTGAACCCGACGGTGCGCGCGCTGTCGGGAACGCGCCGGCGCGCGGATCTTCCCGAGGCCTCACGCGGCCGCGTGGCGCGCGCGTGGCGGCTCCTGCGCACGCAATGGCGGCTCGGCCGGGCGTTGGGCGCGCTGGTCCGATCGGAGCGGCCGGATGTCGTCGTGCTCAACGGCCTGACGACGGCCTGCTCGGTGCTCGCGCTCGATCGCCGCTGCGCGGCCCGCGCCATCTGCTGCGATCACAACCACTTCACCGCGCGTTCGGCCCTGTGGCAGTCGCTGCGGGGCTGGCTCTATCCGAAGGTGGGCGCGGTCGTGAGCCTGACCGAGGCTGACGCTGCGAAGTTCCGCGCGCTGAACGCGAACACGCAGGTGATCTACAACGCCTCGTCGCTGCACGCCGACATTCCCGCGCTGCCGGCGCAAGGCATCGTGCTCGCGGTCGGCCGACACGTGGCGCAGAAGGGCTTCGACCTGCTCGTGCAGGCCTGGGCGGGCGTCGCATCGGCGCTGCCGCATGCGCGCTTGCGCGTCGTCGGCGACGGGCCGCTGCGGGCCGATCACGAGCGCCTGGCCCGCGCGCTCGGGATCGATGCGCGAATCGAATGGCTGGACCCGACGGTGCAGATCGAGCGCCACTACCGCGAGGCGTCGCTCTTCGTGCTGGCTTCGCGCTACGAAGGCATGCCGCTCGCGCTGCTCGAGGCGCAGGCGATGGGCGTGCCGGCGGTGGCCTTCGATTGCCCGACCGGGCCGGCGGAAATCATCACCGAACGCACCGGCCGCCTGGTGCCGCCGGGCGACATCGCCGCGCTCGCGGCCGCGCTGATCGAACTGCTGGCGTCGAGCGCCCTGCGCGAGCGCATGGCCTGGGCGGCGATCGAGCGCGCCCGCGAGGTGTTCAGCCCGCACGAGCAGACACGCCGCTGGGCGGCGCTGGTGCGCGAGGTGGGCGCGCGATGAAGCTGGTGTCGGTGATCGTGCCGTGCCGCAACGAGCGCAAGTACCTCGAGGGCTTCTGTGCCGGCGTGCTGAGCCAGCAACTCGCGCCGGGCTGGCAGCTGCAGCTCGTGATCGCCGACGGCGACAGCGACGACGGCACCCGCGAGCTGCTGCAGCGCCTGGCCGCGAGCGAGCCGCGCATCGAGTGGATCGCCAATCCCGAACGCATCGTCTCCGCCGGCCTCAACGCCGCACTGCGGATCGCGGTGGGCGAAGTCATCGTGCGCATGGACGTGCACAGCGAGTACGCCGCCGACTACGTGGCCCAGTGCATCGCGGTGCTTGCCGAGACCGCCGCCGACAACGTCGGCGGGCCGTGGCGCGCCGTGCCGGAGGCGGGCGCCGGCGCGATGCAGCACGCGGTCGCGGCGGCCTTCCAGTCGCGCTGGGTGGCGGGCGGCGCGCATTCACGACGACTCGACCACGACGGCTGGGTCGACACGGTGTATCTCGGCTGCTGGCCGCGCCGCAGCTTCGAGCGCTTCGGCGATTTCGACGCGTCGCTGGTGCGCAACCAGGACGACGAACACAACCTGCGCATCGTCAAGGGCGGCGGGCGCGTCTGGCAATCGTCGCGCATCCTCAGCATCTATCGGCCGCGCGCCAGACTGGCCCAGGTCTTCAGGCAGTACCTGCAGTACGGCTACTGGAAACCCTTCGTGATGCGCAAGCACGGCCAGGCGGCATCGTTGCGGCATGTGGTGCCGGGCGGGTTCGTGGTCGCGCTGGCGCTGTCCGCTGCGCTCGCGCTGCTTGGAGGTGCCGCGTGGCCATTCGCCGTGCTCGTCGCGCTGTACGGGTCGGCGCTGCTGGCGATGACGGCCGCGATCGCGGTGTCGCAGCCGACGCCATGGCCGGTGCTGTGGCGCATCCCCGCGGTGATCGCGGCATACCACGTCGGCTACGGCACCGGCTCGGTCGTCGGCTGGTGGGACGCGCTGCGCCACGGCCGCGGCCGCGCGCGCTTCGGCACGCTGACGCGGTGATCCCGATGGGATCGAATCCGCGCGACGAGTCGAGCGAGCCGGAAGCGGTGCGACAGCGCTATGCGCGGCGCGCGGCGCACGACGCGCGCTACAGCCTGCTGAGCCCGGCCGCACTCTGCGCCTGGCAGGAGCGGCAGCGCGCGCTGCTGGCGCTGTTCCGCCGACTCGGCTGGGCCGACCTGTCGGTGCTCGAACTGCTCGAGGTCGGCAGCGGCAGCGGTGGCAACCTCGTCGAGTGCCTGCTGATGGGCTTCGCGCCGCAGAAGCTGGCCGGCATCGAACTGCTGCCGGAACGCCATGCGGTCGCGCGGGCGCGCCTGCCCGCGTCGGTGCGATTGATGCAAGGCGATGCGACGACGCTGGTGCCGCAGGATGCGCGCGTCGACATCGTGCTGCAGTCCACGGTGTTCTCGTCGCTGCTCGACGATGCCTTCCAGCAGCGCCTCGCCGACGCGATGTGGGCGGCGGTCAGGCCCGGCGGCGGCGTGCTCTGGTACGACTTCACCGTGAACAACCCGCGCAACCCCGACGTGCGCGGCGTGCCGCTGCGCCGCGTGCGCGAGCTGTTCCCGCGCGGCGACCTTCAGGCCCGGCGCATCACGCTCGCACCGCCGATCGCCCGTGCGGTGACCCGCGTGCATCCCTCGCTCTACACCTTGTTCAACGCCATCCCGCCGCTGCGCACGCACGTGCTCGCATGGATCGCCAAGCCGCTGGGCCAGCCCTGAATTCAATGCATTCATTGACTACAATGGATGCTGTTTTGGCAGTCGCGGAGTCCGCATGGCCACGCTGATGATTCGCAGCATCGATGACAGGGTGAAGGCCGAGCTTCGCGTGCTGGCCGCGCGCCGCGGCGTCTCGATGGAGCAGCACGCCCGCGACATCCTCGAGCGGGCGGTGCTCGGCCCGTCCGACGACGAGCCCTTCGCCCAGCGCATCCGCCGGCGCTTTGCGAACGTTGCCGTCGACGCGTTGCCGGTGCCCCCGCGGCAGGCGCCGCGCCCGCCGCCCAAGTTCGGCAGCCGGTGAGCGCTGTGCGCATCCTTCTCGATACCAATGTGCTGTCCGAGCTGATGCGGCCGCGGCCGGAGCCTGCCGTGCTCGACTGGTTCGCGGCCCAGGGTTCGCAGACTCGCTTCATGGTCAGTGCCGTCACGCAGGCCGAGATCCTGCTTGGGATCGCGCTGCTCCCCACCGGCAAGAAGCGAAGCGCGCTGACCGACGTGGCCCGAACCATGTTCGAGCAGGATTTTCACGGGCTGAACCTGGCCTTCGACGAGCAGGCCGCGCCAGGGTACGCGGCCATCGTCGCGTTGCGTGGCCGCAAGGGCCGGCCGATCTCGGTCGAGGATGCCCAGATCGCGGCGATCGCCGTGCACCACCGTGTACGGCTGGCGACGCGGAACACGAAGGACTTCGCGCTCGTGCCCGGCCTCGAACTGATCAACCCGTGGGAGGGCGCCGCGCGATGAAGCCGAACGTTCAGCCATTCCTGCCGTTCGCGCTGCCCGAGATCGGCGAGGAAGAGATCGCCGAAGTCGTCGACACGCTGCGCTCCGGCTGGGTCACGACCGGGCCGAAGGCGAAGCGCTTCGAGGATGATTTCGGCGCGTTCCTCGGCGACCCGGCGCTGCACTGCATGGCCGTCAACTCGGCCACCGCGGGCCTGCACCTCGCGCTCGAGGCGCTCGGCATCGGTCCCGGCGACGAGGTCATCACGACGACGCACACCTTCACCGCGACCGCCGAGGTCGTGCGCTACCTCGGCGCCGATGTCGTGCTGGTCGACATCGACCCGGCCACGCTGTGCATCGATCCGGCACTCGTCGAGGCCGCGATCACGCCGCGCACAAGGGCGATCCTGCCAGTGCACTACGGCGGCCTCGCGGCCGACATGCAGGCGCTACTCGCCATCGCGCGGCGCCATGGGCTGAAGGTCGTCGAAGATGCCGCGCATGCGCTGCCGACGACCGTCGACGGCGCGCTCGTCGGCACGCTCGGCTCCGATGCGACGGTGTTCAGCTTCTACGCGAACAAGACCATCACGACCGGCGAGGGCGGCATGGTCGTGACCCGCGACGCCGCACTCGCGAAGCGCATCAGGACGATGCGCCTGCACGGCATGAGCCGCGATGCCTTCGATCGCTTCACCGCGAAGGTGCCGAGCTGGTACTACGAGATCGTCGCGCCGGGCTTCAAGTACAACCTGACCGACATCGCGGCCGCGTTGGGCATCCATCAGCTGAAGCGCGCGCGCGCCTTTCACGTGCGCCGCGCACAGATCGCGCGCGGCTACGACGCGGCCTTCGCCGGGCTGCCGCTGATCACGCCGCCGGGCCCGCGGGGCGCCGATCTGCATGCCTGGCATCTCTACCCGCTGCGCCTGGCCGATGCGGCCCCGATCGGCCGCGACACCTTGATCGAGCGACTCTTCGCCGCCGGCATCGGCTGCAGCGTGCACTACATCCCGCTGCACCTGCAGCCGTACTGGCGCGAGCGCTATGCGTTGCGCCCCGAATCGTTTCCGCACAGCCAGCGCGCGTACGAGCGCATGCTCAGCCTGCCGATCTACACGCGCATGACCGATGCCGACGTGCAGCGCGTCGCCGATGCGGTGCGGCGCGCGCTCGTCGCCTGATCCCGCCCGCGATGGCCAAGCGCCTGTTCGACCTGATCTGTGCCGGCGCCGGGCTGCTGCTGCTCGCGCCGCTGCTGCTGGCGATCGCGCTGTGGATCAAGCTCGATTCGCGCGGGCCGGTGTTCTTCCGCCAGCAGCGCGTCGGCCGCGGCGGTGCGCCGTTTCGCATCCACAAGTTCCGCACGATGCGCGAGGATGCGCCCGCGCTCGGGCCGGCGCTGACCATCGGCGCCGACCCGCGCATCACGCGCGCCGGCCGCGTTCTGCGGCGCGCCAAGCTCGACGAGCTGCCACAGCTGCTCGATGTGCTGGCCGGCACGATGAGCCTGGTCGGCCCGCGCCCCGAGGTGCCGCGCTACGTGGCGATGTACCCCGCGGCGCTGCGCGACAAGGTGCTCTCGGTGCGGCCCGGCATCACCGACCCGGCGTCGATCGAGTACTGCGACGAGAGTGCGCTGCTGGCGCGCGCGGCCGACCCCGAGCGCGTCTACGTCGAGCAGGTGATGCCGGCGAAGCTGCGCTGCGCGGCGCAGTATGTCGACCACATGTCGCTGCTCGGCGATGTCCGGCTGATCGGCGCCACGCTGCGCGCGCTATGGGTGCGGTGACGGCGCGATGACGGCGCGATGACGACCGCGCTCTCGTTCTGGCATCAGCTGGACCGCGTGCTCGCCCGCGTGCGCGTGCACCGCCGCCCGCTGTCGCTGCTGATCGACGCGCTGGTGATCGCGCTGTGCTGGAACGCGACCTACCTGTTCCGTCTCGGCTTCGAACGCTGGCTGCACGCGCGGCCGAGCTACGACGTCTGGGTGCTGCTCGGCGTGATCGCGGTCTACCTGGGCGTGTTCATGCTCGCCGGCATCCCGCGCGGCATGTGGCGCTTCTCGGGATTCGGCGAGGTGAAGAGACTGACGCTGGCCTGCCTCGCGAGCGGCCTGCTGTGCGCAGTGGCGGTGCTGATGGCGCAGCTGACGCAGGTGCCGCGCGCGGTGCTCGCGCTTCACCCGTTCGTGACGCTGATCGGGCTGTGCATGGTGCGCGTGGGCTACCGCATGCTGTACGAGCACGCGCGTTCGCGCATCACCGGCGGCGATGCCGAAGTGCGCCGCGCGATCGTGATGGGTGCCGGCGAAGCCGCGAAGCGCCTGCTCGCGACGATCCATCAGCAGGGCTGGATCGCGCTCGGGCTGCTCGACGACGACCCGGCCAAACGCGGCGCGCGAATCGGCGGCGTGCCGGTGCTGGGCGCGCTGGCCGACGTGGCCCGGCCCGACATCCGCGCGGGTGCGACGCACGTGATCGTTGCGCTGCCGGGCGCGACAGTGGTGCAGCGCCGCCGGGCGATCGAGCTGGCGGGTGCGACCGACCTGCCGGTGCTGACCGTGCCATCGGTCAGCGAACTGCAGGACGGCAGCGCGCGCATCGAGCGCGTGCGCAGCATCGAGCCCGAAGACCTGCTCGGGCGCGACCCGGTCCAGCTCGACGAGGCCGGCGTCGCCGAGCTGATCTCGGGCAAGACCGTGCTCGTCACCGGCGCCGGCGGCTCGATCGGCTCCGAGCTGTGCCGCCAGGTCGCGCGCTATGGCCCGTCGCGCTTGGTGTTGTACGAGCTGAGCGAATTCGCGCTCTACCAGATCGAGCAGCAGCTCGGCGAGCTGCACCCCCATCTTCCGCTGGTGCGGCTGATGGGCGACGTGAAGAACCTCGAGCACTTGCGCACCACGTTCGGCGCGCACCGGCCGCATCTGATCTTTCACGCGGCCGCGTTCAAGCACGTGCCGCTGATGGAAGAAGAGAACGCCTGGGCCGCGCTGCAGAACAACACGCTCGGCACCTGGAACGCCGCGACCGCGGCGGCCGAATGCGGCGCCGAGCGCTTCGTGCTGATCTCGACCGACAAGGCCGTGAACCCGACCAACGTGATGGGCGCAAGCAAGCGCGCCGCCGAGATGGTGCTCTCGCACCTGGCGACGCTCGGCCACGCGACGATCTTCTCGGCCGTGCGCTTCGGCAACGTGCTCGGCTCCAGCGGCAGCGTGATCCCGAAGTTCAAGGAACAGATCGCGAGGGGCGGGCCGGTGACCGTGACGCACCCGGACATCACGCGCTACTTCATGACGATCCCCGAGGCCGCGCGGCTGGTGCTGCAGGCCGCGGCGTTGGCGCAAAGCGGGCAGGTGTACGTGCTCGACATGGGGCACGCGGTGCGCATCGTCGACCTGGCACGCAGCCTGATCCGATTGAGCGGCCACGGCGAGCGCGAGATCGGCATCGTCTTCAGCGGCCTGCGGCCGGGCGAGAAGCTGTACGAGGAACTGCTGGCGGATGCCGACCAGACGCTGCCGACGGCGCATCCGCGCTTGCGGATCGCGTTGCTGCATGCAGCCGAAGACGGTCAATGCCTGGTCGCGGATTTGCGTGCGAGCATGGACGCGCGTGGCGTCGGGGCATCCGACGAGGCGGTCAAGCGCTGGCTGCTTCGGCA
The DNA here is from genome assembly GCF_056400745.1 of Rhizobacter sp. P5_A1. Classification (NCBI taxonomy): domain Bacteria; kingdom Pseudomonadati; phylum Pseudomonadota; class Betaproteobacteria; order Burkholderiales; family Sphaerotilaceae; genus Rhizobacter; species Rhizobacter sp. P5_A1. Next base: position 50,137 of record NZ_JBFUKR010000026.1, on the reverse strand, counting down.
TGTGCCGGAGTACCGGCCGAGTTGAAGCTCGAGGTGCAGCGACGAAATGAGCGTCAGCGCGTTCGGCGGAAGATCATCCACCGCGGCGTCTTGAACCGCACGATGCGTGCGTACAACCAGATGTAGCCGATGACGAACGCGAGCAGGAACCACGACAGAACCACCGTGCTGTTCCACCACAGCACGCTCGGGATCACCGAGGTCAGGCACAGCAGCCAGAGATAAGGCGAGGTCATCGAATTGCGCCGCCTCAACCGTCGGCGCTCGAGGTTGTCTGCGAGGGTCCACCGGATCAAGCGGCGATGAATCAGCGTGTGCAGATGGATGCCGTCGGGTGCGGCGGTCGCGACGCCACGAACGACCTTGCGTCGGTACATCGTGAAGATGGTCTCGAAGATCGGGTACGCGCACAGCAGCAGCGGGAAGATCGGCGAGACGGCCGGGTTGCGATGCAACAGCAAGACGCTGAGTTCGCCGAGCAGGAAGCCGAGCAGATATGCGCCGCCGTCGCCAAGGAAGATTAGGCCGGCGGGGAAGTTCCAGACGAAGAAGCCGAGCACCGCGCCGGCGGTGATCAGCGACGCGGTGAAGATGAACATGTCACCGACCTGAAACGCCACGTAGCCGAGTGCTAGCACCATCATCAACACACACATCGACGCGAGACCGTTGAAGCCATCAATGATGTTGACCGCGTTGGCTACGCCAGTAACAACAAAGACCGTCAACAGCACGGCAAACGGAAGCCAGCGGATCAGTTGGTCGACGCCGGGGATGTCAGTCCTGTTGATCACGGCACCGAGCAGCCAGACGGCAAGGATGGCCGAGACGGCGGTGGCGATGAGCCGTCGGCGGGGCGACACCTTCTTGGTGAGATCTTCTGTGATGCCGGCGGCAAAAGCCGGCAGGCTGCACGCGACCAGCAGCCACAGGGAGTCAGCGACGGGCGACCCGGTAAGCCGCGCGATTGCGGCGCCACCAACGATGGCCGCCATGATCCCCGCACCACCGACGCGCGGCACCGGGCGGCCATGGAACTTTTGCGGGCCGCTGAGATCGTGATCTGCCGACAGATGGCCATGCCGCATCGACGATCGCATGATGAACAACGTGGCGAGCAGGCCGATCAGGAAGCAACTGGCGAAGTAGGTCATGAAACCACGCGGTCAGACGATGATGAAGGCCCTTGCCCTCGCGGGTCGGTTGTTCGAAGGCTGATTCCGGCCCTTGGAACGCGCTTCGAGATAACGATCTGCGGGATCGATCAGTTCTTGATCGGCGTCCCGCACAGCGTCTTCATGACCATGTGGCCGAACATCAGGTGGACGTCTTCGCACAACTGCATATCGAAGGACGGCACCCAGACGCTGTGCTTGGCAATGGGCTTGAGCTTGCCGCCGTCGTATCCCACCACTGCCAGCGTGTTGCCACCCGCCTCGTTCGCGTACTCGACCGCTCTGAGCACGTTCGGCGAGTTGCCGCTACCGCTGATGGCCACGAGCAGATCGCCCTCGTCCATGATCGCGCGTAGCTGACCGGAAAACACCTCGTCGTACGACAGGTCATTGCCGTAAGCGGTGACGAGCCCGATGTTGTCGCAAAGCGAAATGCCGCGGAACTTCTTGCCCGTGGCGAGGTTGATCATCTTGTTCCAGTCGGTGATGTAGTGCGAGGCGGTGTACGCACTGCCACCATTGCCGCAAGTGATGATCTTCTTGCCGGCCTCGAAGGTGGCCTTGATCGTGTCGATTCCGGTCTGGAACACCGATGCATCCAGTTCCTGGGCCAGTCGCCCATGTGCCGCGAAGTAGTTGGAAACGGAGAAGTTCGTGCTCATGGCTGCTATTCAGTAGGTTGATAGAAAACGATCTGTGCGCCGTTGCGGTCGAATCGAAACTTGACCGGGCTCAGGTCAGACAGCGCGTCCACAACGTGCTGATGACGCTCGGGCGGTGCGAAAAACATCATGAAGCCGCCGTTGCCAGCTCCGAGGAGCTTTCCCCCCAGAGCCCCGTTGGCCATGCCGGTGGCATACCAGCGGTCGATTTGCGGGTCGGAGATGCCCGACGTGAGTTGGGCCTTGAGGCGCCAGTTTTCGTCAAGCAAGTCGCCGAAGTTGTCGAGTTGCCCTGACTCCAACTCCTGCTTCAGTTCAAAGGCCAACTGGACCATCCGTCGCATGAGTTGGCGCCGATCGGAGACCTGCATTGCGGCAGACTGCTGGGCCAGCACTGCCGACGCGCTGCGCGTGCGCCCTGTGAAGAAGACCAGGATCGACGCCTCGAGGCGGCTCAGTACGGACGGCGCGCAAATGACCGGATCGACCGACACGGATTCATCTGGATGAAAGCGGATCAGGTTTAGCCCTCCGTAGGCTGCAGCGTACTGATCCTGCTTGCCAATGGGTTCGCCGCAGCGCTGAATCTCGATTTCGCAGGCGAGCCGGGCCAGGGTTCCCTTCGAGGCGAACCGGTTCCGGTAGGCCGACAATGCGTTGAGCAAGCCGACGGTATAGGTGCTGGAAGAGCCGAGCCCCGACCCCTTCGAGGGGATGTCCGCCATCGAAGCGATCTCGATGCCGCCATCAATGCCGACCACGTCGAGCGCCTCGCGTACCAGCGGATGCTCGACCTCCTGGCGAGTCTGCACGTCTTCGGTCCGGGTGTAGCTGACCCGTATCCGTCCATCGAACTTCTTGTTGACGCAGATGTACATGTACTTGTCGATCGATGTCGACAATACCGCTCCCACCTCATCCCGATAGAACGCGGGAAGATCACTGCCGCCGCCCACAAAACTCATTCGCAGCGGTGTCTTGCTGACAATCATTCCTGTCCCTCGGAGGAAACAACGCAATCCGCCAGTATCCGCGATTCGTTCACCTGGACGGCCTCGTCGACATCGCGGGATGCGACTAGCGCTTCAAGATCGCGTAGTTCGACGCCACGCCAGCGGTAGTCAGCCGTCAAGCGCGCAAGACGGCTGGCCGCGGAGGCTTCGACATGCACCTTCAGGACGAGGGGTCCTTCGGCCAGTTCGGGTAGCAGCAGAGCCGGCACACCTTCGACGATCATCACGTCGTCCACGCCGATAGAGTGTGTCAACGTATGACGGTGCATTGTGCGGCTCAGCCGGTCGTAGACTTGGGTCGACAGCATTTTCCGGGTGGGCGAACTGACGACCGCACGCAACGTCGCGATGGCCGCGACGGAGTCGTAACGTGATAGAACGCCCGTACCCTCTTGGCGTTCGGCGGCGGGCTTCAGCCAGCTGTCCAGCGATATGACGTGTGCCACGCGACCGAGGGGTGCCAACAGTTCCTTCAGCACTTGGGCCGCCGAACTCTTGCCCGAGCGCGCGAGGCCGCCGATCAGCACCAGCCGTGTGCCATTGGCGGCGCGCGCGGCGAGCGTGGCTAGCGCCCGGCTCATCGCAGCATGCCCCTCGAGGATCCAGACGACCGCAGCCGGAAGGTCGGGACAGATGTAGTCCGGTCGCAGCAGATGCTTGTCATCGCGGCCGGCGTGGCCAGTGCGCAACAGGATCGTGCGCACGCCGGCCCGGCGGCCCGCCTCGATGTCGGCCGTGCTGTCGCCCACCATCCACGAGGCGGCGCGCCCTATGCCGAGGTCGTGGCAGGCAGCGTCGATCATGCCCGGAAGCGGTTTGCGGCATGTGCAGACGATCTTCAAGGCGGCCACTTCCCCGGCGAAGCCCTTGTCGGGGTGATGCGGGCAAAGGTACAGGCCGTCGAGGTAGGCGCCGCCTTCGCCGAGCATCGACTCAATGCGCGCGTGGACGCGGTCGAGTTGCTCCATCGTGACATCCCCGCGCGCCACCACTGGCTGGTTCGTCGTCACAACGGCCAAGTGGCCGGCGCGGTTCAGGCGCCGCACTGCTTCCACTGCCCCGTCGAGCAGTTCGAGCTGTTCGGGATCACGCAGGTGATCGACTTCGCGATTCAGGGTGCCGTCCCGATCGAGGAACACTGCCGAACGCAGCCCCCGGTTCGACAGCCGTTCGGGAAGCCCGAACTCGATGTCGCGTTCCACTTTGTCCAGGCGCTCCGGTGTGCCCATATCCTTGATGTACTCGCACGAGACGTAGCCATGCAGGCGCTTTCCACCTGCAAGCATCGCGGGAAACATGTGCTTGGCAATATCGCCCTTGCCCTCGGCGGGCATGAACGCCTCCAGGCCATCCCGCTCGAGCACGTACAGGGCCGCGTTCACGAGATTGCGACTGATCTGTCCTGGCGGGTGAGGGTAGGGCAGGATGGCACGTACGTCGCCGCGACGATCAATGTCGACAAGATCAGAATCCTGCGGGTGATCGTTGGGATGCAGGAACAAGGTCGCGGCGGCGCCGGCGTCGAGGTGGCGTTGCCACAGTCGCGTGAGGTCCACGTCCATGTACGTGTCACCGTATAGCAGCAGGAATCGCTCGGCCAATCCGCCCAGCGCGTCGCGCAACGCGCCCGACGTGCCGCGCGGCGCGGCCTCCACCTCGTAGCGAATGCGGACACCGAATCGCGAGCCGTCTCCGAAGTGGTCGGCGATGGTTTCGTGGCGGTAGTGCACCAGCAATGCGAGATCAAGGAAGCCGTGGTCGCGGCACAGTTCGATCTGGTGCTGCAACAGCGGCTTGCCCATTACGGACACCATGGGCTTGGGCAGATTGCCGGCGCGTGTGGACAAACGGGTGCCTTGGCCGCCGGCGAGAATCGCGACTGTGCTCGGCATGGCCGACGCGGGCGTGATCCTCATTTCGATCTTCCGGGATGCTTCTGGCGAAAGAGCATGGCGCGAAAGACCTGCTCTTGGACCACGTTGGGCAGCACGGTCCACACCGCGATGCACCCAATACCAACAATGCGCCGTAGTAGGTGAGTGCCGGCAAAGTTGCCAACGCGGGCTCGCAGATAGAAGAGGTAGTGGCGTGTCTCGCGACGGGCGTTTGTCTGCCGGTAGCGAACGATCACCTGCGGGAGGTTCGCGAATACGACGCCCACATTGAGCCACCGCAGCCAAAGGTCCAGATCCTCGGCGAAACGGAACTGCGGGTTGTAGCCGCCATGGGCGCGCGCGACCTCGCGCCGAAACATGACGGTGGGATGCGCGACGGCGTTGGCCAGGTGCATGCCCTTGGCGACGTCGGCAGGCGCCAGCGGGTAGCTGCGAAACGCCTTCGTTCGCCCCTCTTCATCGATGATCTCGAGGGCACCACCGACCACCGAGACTTGCGGGTTGGCTCGCAGGAATGCCACCTGCAAAGCAAGTCGGTCCAACGAACACAGGTCGTCTGAGTCGAAGCGTGCCACCAACTGGCCGCGAGCCTGTTCGAGGCCCAGATTCAGACTACGGGCGAGGCCGAGGCGTTCGGTGGGGTGAACGTAGACGAACCGGTCGTCCTGTCGGCAGAAGCTCTCGCAGGCCGCCGCTCGCTCCGGCACGGTGCTCTCGTCGATGACGATGCACTCGAAGTCGGAAAAGGTCTGGTCGCGAAGGCTTTGCAGGCTTGCACGCATGATGTCGGGCGACTCGTTGAACGAGGGAACGACGACGGAGACGAGAGGTGGGTTGGACTTCATCGTGTGAGACGGAAAGGGTCAGAGGAAAGGGGTCAGACACCTTCCTGCGTGGCAATCTCATCGATCGCCCGGAGCACGGCCGCCGAGGATGCCATTGACGGCACCCACCCAAGTCGCTTGATGCGATCGGTCGAGTAGTGGAAGCGGGGCACGTCCCCGACCCAACCCTTGTTACCGGTGCCGAACTGGATGGGGGTCGCAGGGCTGACGCGGGCGATGACCTGAGCGGCGATCCATCGCACCAAGACCCCCTCGTCCACGGGGCCGATGTTGATCGGCATCACCCTGCCCAGATCCTTGCGGCTCCGCACCAGCAGCATCGCATCGATGAGGTCGCTGACGTGCAAGTACGCCTTCTGTTGCGTCCCGTCGCCGAGCACCATCAACGCCTCGGTCGAGGCCTTCAGTTTTCGGACGAAGTCGAGAATGACGCCGTGCGTGGCGGGAACCCCGACGACGTTCGGAAAGCGGAACAGACAGGCCCGCCTCAGGTGGCTTTCAGCCGCCGCGCTGATCAGGGCCTCCGACGCGAGTTTCATCGCGCCGTAGTTTGAGATGGGCAACAAAGGGCCGATGTCCTCGTGAAGCGGCAGATTGCCGAGGTCACCGTAGATCGCCGAACTAGATGCGAAAAAGAGCTCGCCAACCTCGTACTCTTTCGTCGCGCGGAGGATTTCGGCAGTGGTCAGGAACGTGTCCCTCAGGTCGACGTCGGCATCGGCCACGCCTGCGGGAATGTCGGAGTTGGCGGCCAGGTGCCAGACCTCGGAAACCGATCCGAGCCTGGACGCCGACTCGAAAGCACGTGTGGCCTCGGCTCGGACGGACAGGTCGGCTTCGACGAGGTGCAGGCGGTCCGCGTTGCGGATGCTCGCTAGGTAAGCGCGGTCACCGCGCGAAAAATTGTCGACCGCCACGACGACCCTTCCTTCGTCGAGAAGACGGCCGCACAGATTCGCGCCGATGAACCCGGCGCCGCCGGCGACGAGTGAAACGAAGGATTCTTGCTGATGGCTCATGTCGGATTCAAAGGAGCGTGCCAGCCGTCTCGGATGGCAACGTTGGGTGGATCGTGCGCTGACGCAAGGGCAGAAGGGGCCGACCGAGTGTCAACGAACAAAGGGGGCGGGCGATCAGGACTCGAGCGATGTCAATGCGCCCCGCTGACGCCCGCCGCTTCGAGCGTCAGGTCGAACAATCCGGCCACGTGAATGGGCTGGGAAGGTACGGAAGAGACCGTACCGGGAGACATGAACACGAACCCCTTGCTGGAGTGCATCCCATTCTTGATCGCGACAAACGCGACCTTGCCGAAAACGTCGATCTCCGTTCCGTCGGGTGCGGCAACCCTGTCACCGGGATGAATCTCTTGTGGGTAGGTCAGGGTCACGAAGAGACTCAGGCCCCGGTCTTCGATCTCGTTGAAGAGGGGCAAGCCATCGCGTTTCATCGTCACGCGGGCCAGCAGCGAGGCCGCCTGTTGCGCTTGCTCCCGGTTCGCGAAGAAAACCTCGAAATCGCGAGTCATCCGAGGCAGTACCCGCGCGTGTTCGACCCCCAACTCGGACAGGAACAGGGAATGCTCCTTGAGCCGGTAGTAGAACTTGACGCGGTTGTACGGAACCTGGGTCAGTCCGGTCGCCACCATGAGTCGCGTGCCGTGTTTCGTCATCTCGAGGTAGTCCGCCAGCATTGCGTCGTAGGCTCTCAACATGTCCAAGACGGGATCCGCGTCGCGCGGGACGTACCAGGGTGGATTGCGTTGATCGCGGCCAGAGAACGGCGAGTTCAGCAGGTAGTGATGCTGGATGTGCGCGCCGGCGTTCAGAAACACGAAAGAGACATCGGGCCGGCTGCCGCGGAGCTTTCTCAGGTGGATGAGATGAATCAGCTGATCCAACACCAGGGGTTTGATCCAAGACTCCTTCCGGGAGTCGGCGATCAGCCGAAGAAGCCGCGGGGTCCCGCGAACGCTGGCCGTGCGGACGACGGCCTCGCCGATCGTGATCTTGGACTTCCGTGAAATGACCCCTTTTGCGTTTTCGTTCACCGTCTGCCTGAACATCTCGGTCAAGCGCTTCGAGAATCCGGACGGGTCGCACTGGGTGTCAGTCCAGGGATCGGGAATGAAAAAGGCCGGATTCCGCAGGTCGTTTCGGGCGTTCATCGGCGAAATGGCGCCGACCTTCAGTCCAGAGCTCTCAAGAACTTCGAAGATCTGCAGTGCATCGGTATTTACGATGTCTCCCAAGCGAAACACCCCATGCTCGTCGAACTTCTTTCCGGTCTGTGCCGAAACCCATTGGATCCAAGGCTCGAGGTTCTGGTATTCGTTCTCGGCGAACGTCTCGAACTGCTGGTACGACGAGAGCAGTTTGCGAAAGGACGGCAGATCCTCCGTCGCAAGATATTGCCGCACCAGATCGAAGTTGATCTCGTTCAACTGAACGACGATCAGTTGCTTATGGGAGGCGCTCATTGGGACTGATTGGTTGACTGGGGGACGCAACTGGACGACGGTGGGCAGTCGGGCAGCGCGCCGGATCGCCGCCTGGCAAGGCGCTTCTCTCGCGGAATTGCCCGATGCAGGGGAACATGGTTGCGCAGGTCGAAGGCACGGACCGGAGCAGGCCACTCCAGCGGATTATCCGACGGACTGAGCATGCACAAGTGAGGAAGTGCTCGAGCAAGGAACAAGCTCAAAAGGCAGTGGAGGTCACGGCTTGTTCTTGCTCCCGCGTCCAGGCCGACTTTGCCCCTCGCGCGCCCCGGTGGCGCAAGGGTCGCGGCTCGGCGGCCCGGACGACTGCTTCCTTGTAGAAGGCAATGGCCATCGCGTACACGACGCTGGTCATCAGCGTTGTCGTCAACGATGCCATCAGGCATAGAAAGATCAGGAATGCCCAGGAAGAACTGATCGAGCCTCTTCTCGGCAGCAGGATGATCGCGGCCATGCTGACGACGCCGACAAGGCCGAACTGAAGCACACGCAGCATCAACTCCGAGTCGAAGACATGTTCGGCGTCGACCAAGGACGATGACGAAAAACCCCCGGTCACGGCATGCCGCGGGGCGTTCTCCATGAACATCTCCAGGGTCTTCAGCCGCTCGACCACCGATGCATTCGACTCCACGTCCAGTTCGACGACTTCCTCGTCGAGGAACTTCAGCAGGAACAGATCGACGCCGATCTGCGAAGCTGCCAAGACGGTGACGACGCTGATGACCACCACGGCCGACGCGCGCAGGGCAAAGCGCTTCAACCCCATCACGTGCGCGAAGGCAACCGATTCGTAGAGCACAAAGATGACGCCCAGTGTGCGGTTGGTACTGATGAGAATGGCCATCAGCGCGAGCAACAGGGGCCATGACTTCTTTTGATAGACAAAGATGCCGCGGCAGACGATGTAGATGACGGTGCTGACGTAGATGCCGGTGGGGAAGAGGCCGGGTGGCCGGATCGGCAATGTGAGGGCGAGGATCTCCCGTTCGTTCTCGTTGGCTGCAACGAAGTCGATGTTGGCCATCCAGATCGACGAGAAATGTTCGTTAATTCCTAGCAGGTTGACTGCTTGGGCCAGCATGACGGCGACGTTCAGGGCGCAAAACCACAACGCCCAGCGTTGTACGCGCAGTATCCCGTACTGGTCGACGAGTCGCTCCATGAGCGCGGCCGCGCCGATGGCCGTCAGCGGAATGAGCAAGTAGAGGACGTTACGGATATCAAACCCGTACAAACCGGCATTGAGTACCGTCAGAGCCATCAGCAGCACCATCGAAATGGTGATCGTGCGCCGTCGCCGGCGATCATAGGCCCCGACCGCGAGCGGAAGAAACGCCAGAGCCACCAGCGATGGGAATGAGATTGGGACGCTTCCGATCCGGACACCCGGGAACAGGAACGAGGTCGCGAATGCCACAGTCGCCAGCAAAGCGAGTAGGCCGCCGTGGGTCCGGGATTGCATGGTCAACCGGCTGCCGCGTCGTGCGAGTCCGACTTGAAACGAAGGAAGATCCAGGTTCCGACCGGAAGGGACAGCGCGAGGGTGACCACGGCATACGAACTCACCGCACCGACCGTGCCGAATCTCGGGATGGCCCAACTCGCCAGCGCAGCCATCACCGCGCCGTTGATGATGGAAAGCCTCATGAATGGCTCTTGCTTGTGGGTACGGAGGTAGATCGATTGCGCATAGACCGCGTGACTGCCGAGCGTCGACACGGCCAGAAGCAGCGATTGTGACAGTGGCAGGACGCGCGCGCGCATCCCCGGGGCCAGCACATCGAACAAGGCCAGTGCGACCAGGACGAGGCTGATCGCCACCACAAGAGTCACGAACGATTGGACCACGGACCGGCTGAAGAGACGATTCAGTTCCGACCGGGCGCGGCTCGCCACCAAGCGCCCGAAAACAGGGATTCGCGCGCTGACGAAGATGATGCAGATGCTGCTGAGGGCAGAGAAGATTTGCATGCTCATGCCCATCCGGCCGGCGGCTTCGGGGCCCTGCGCCGAGAATAGCAACGGCGTCGAAAACTGGAAGATGAAGTAGCCGCTGAGCCAACTGATCGCGATGCGCCACTGGAACGGAAAGATCTCCGTTCTCCACTTCAGCGAACTGGCCGTCCCACTCGCGGACAGCAAGTCGGTGACGAATCGGCGCCGCCATCCGACCAGGTAGGCCAGGCCTGCGACCAACTGCATCAGGCTTTGCCATGCCAGCGCATGAAGGCCGGCGTCCATCATGATCGCGACCCATGCCACGATCGCTCCCGAAGTGGCCTGCACGAGGCGCACGGTTGCGACCTCGCTGACCTTCCCGGTGCCCTCGATGATGTTGCACAGAGCGGTCACTATCAGGTTTCCGCTTACGAACAGCACGAGAAGCGCCCAACTCGAAAGTACGCCGGGAGGCGCGCCACCACGGCCCGCTGCAATCGTGAAGAACCAGTATCCGCTCGGAATCAGCACGACCAGCAGCAATGAAGCGGTGATGCCGAACCAACCAAAAGAAAAGGTCATGAGCGATCTGAGCCTCGCCTTTGCGACCGGATCGCCTTCGACGACAGCATGGCTCCACCGCAGTTTCGCCATTTCGTGGGCGGAGAACTGGATCAACACCATGCTCAATCCCATTTCGGCGAACACCTGCAACGCGATGAGGCTGTTGAATGTGTAGAAGTAGCCTTGGGTCTTCAGATCGAAGAAGAAGCCCACCATCAGCAGCGTGATGAATCCCGACAGGATCTGCGACGTGCGCGCGGCCAGGCTGACCAATTGCGCCAGTTCGATTCCGAACGGCAGGGATTCCTTGCGCATCAACGGCCCCTACAGGCCGACATGCCGCGCGACGAACTTTCGCGTGTACGGGCGGCCGGAGGCGCGCATGTACGAGCGAGCGAGCAGGCGTTGACCTGCGGCGCCGAACAGCGGGCTGGCGGCGAGCAGCAGCAGGGCCGCGACCCGCTTCGACCCGTGGCCGAAGAACAGGTGCGTCCGCATCGCCTTTCTGCGTAGGAACCTCGCTTCGTCACGAAGGCCGGCAGTGTTAAGGATCGTCACGATGTCCAGCAGTTCGCGGCCAACGTTGTGCGTGGCATAGATCTTCTCGATTAGCAGCCTGCGCTCGTTGGTCGTCAGGGGCATGTCCGAAAGGTAGTAGGCGCAGAGAACCACATCCAAAGGGGACCACTGTGCGTCCTCGGGGCTCGCCTGCGTGCCGAAGATCGGCGACAGCACGAAGGCATGCTGTCGTGCCGCGAGCAAGGCGATCGCGACGTGCGGGGCATAGGCGGCATTCATCAGGTACCCGAAACGGATGAATGGGTTGCACCGCGTCCGGTTGAACATGTACGTGGACATGAACAGCAGGCTGCTGAAGTTGCCAGGGGCGCGAAGGAGTTCGGCGAGCCCGGTGCCCGTGACGAGCGAATCGTATTGGTGGAAGCACGACGAGAACTTGACGAATGCCGCGTCGGGGCGCGAGCGAACCAGTTCACGCAGTTCTTCCAGCTTGTCCGGATCGAGCAGGTCGTCGTCGCCGCACAGCATGAACCATTCGGTTTCGACATGCTCGAAGCATCGCAAGATGTTCGCGCCGCCGCCGATGTTCGTGGCGTTCCTGATGATGGTGTGAGTCACCCCGCGTTCGGAAAGCGTCCGGCTCAGTGCGTCATCGAAGCGCACCGGAGGCTCGGAGCAGTTGTCCACGACGAGGATGTGGACCCAAGAGGGCAAGCGCCCCGCAATGGACTTGAGGTTCTCAAGCAATAGCGCGGCGCGGTTGTATGACGGGATAGCGATGGTTAGACGCATCACGCTCGACTCCGGGAAGGGCGCACTCATTCAGATGCGCGGCTCACCGCAGTCCGCCGAGTTCGTTCAAGGTCTTTTGTGAACCGACCATGCCGCACACGACTGGATCGAGTGCAACGCTTTCGAGGCGCGTCCGCAACCCGGGTTCGCGGGCCAGCGATTCCATCAGCCATGAACCAAACCCACCGTCGGCGAGGTGATCCTCCAGCGTGGTCACCTGACCCATCTGCCGCATCTGCGCGACCTGTTTGACCTTCGATGCCATGCTCCATAGCGGCATCGACATGACAGCGTGATCGCGGTACGCATCCCTGCGCTGCCAATCCATCGCGAGGCCGAGCGTGGCTCCGGTGGCCAGCAACACATCGGGCGATGCGGCTCTGGCCGGAGACACCGGAATCCATTGGCCGGGCTCGATCGTCGGGACAGCCTTGTGGAAGACGGGCTCACCGGCTTTGCCGAGCCGCAAGTAAGACGGCTGGGGATGGTCAGCGAGGTAGCGCAGGCACGCCCGGGTTTCGAGCGGGTCTCCTGGCGCAGCGATAAGCATGTTGGGGAACGACCGCATCAGCGCATAGTCTTGAACCGCATGGTGCGAATAGCCGAGCGCGCCATACGCCAGCCCGCCCCCGACTGCCACCACCGTGACGGCCAGTTTTTGATAGTCGACATCGTTGCGAATCTGCTCGGCGCACCGGAAGGTGGGAAAGTTGGCGATGGAGTATGTGAAGACGTGATAGCCCTCCGAGGCCATCCCGGCCGCGAGGCCGGTCATGTTCTGTTCGGCGACACCTGCGTTGATGAAGCGGTCCGGAAATCGGTCGGCGAAGGGCTCGACCACGGAATAGCCGAGGTCGCCGACTACGAGGGCGATGTTCGGACGCTGGGTCGCGAGCAGCACCAACTCATCGATGAAGGCGTTACGCATCGGGATGACCAATCTCTTCGAGGGCCGCAGCGAGCAGCGAGCTGTCAGGGCTACGGTAGTGCCACTCGACCTTGTTTTCCATGAAACTCACCCCCTTGCCTTTCACGGTGTGGGCGAGTAGCAGCGATGGCATTTCGGGGTGCCAGGGCGCCGAGGCCAGGTGGTCCTTCAACGCGGCGTGGTCGTGCCCATCGACTTCGCGAACCGCCCAACCAAACGACTCAAGCTTCGCGACGAGCGGTTCGAGCCCGAGCGTCCGGCTGATGGAGGTGAGGCTCTGGAGCTTGTTGTAGTCGATCACCGCCACGAGATTGCTGAGCTTGTGGTGGCTCGCGAACATCAGCGCTTCCCAGTTGGAGCCTTCATCGATCTCGCCGTCGCTCAGTAATACGAACACACGCCAATCCTGGCTGGACCTTTTCCCGGCCAACGCCTTGCCGACACCGAAGGGCAGGCCGTGACCCAGCGACCCGCTGGAAAACTCGATGCCGGCGATCTTGTGGCTGGCGTGGGTCATGTAGGGCGACAAGTCCGCGCCATAGGTGTCGAGGTCGGTCCGTGGAATGACGCCAATGTTGGCCAGCGTGGCGTAGACCGCGGCTGCGGCGTGCCCCTTGCTCAGGATGAAGCGATCTCGGCCGGGCGCGGCAGGGTTTCGCGGATCGAATTTCATCACCTCGCCGTACAACACCGAGATGACGTCGACCGCCGAGAAGCAACTACCGACGTGCGATGCCTTGGCGCGAAACACCATGTTCAGGACGTCGCGGCGCACGGCCACCGAGAGCTTGTCTGCCCGAAGCGACTGGGCTTGGATTGACTGCTCGCTCACGCCGCGTCCTTCGCGAATTCGAGGCGGTGCCCCAGCACCGCGATCGAGCCTTCAAATCCGTAGCGGCCGCGCAGCGCGGTCTCGATTTCGTTACGGTAAGCCATGGCGGTGATGATGACGGCATCGACCCCGCGGATGTTCTGCTGCGTGGGTTCCTGAACCAGGAAATGGGACACGGGGGTGTAGCGCCCTTGCTTGTGCGGATCGCTGTCGACCAGCAGGTCGAGATTGTCGATACCTGCGGAGGCGAGCACGCTCAGACCCTTGCCGCCAGCGCCCCAGACCGCGACCTTCTTCCCTTTGGCGTGGTGGTCGAGCACAAAGCGCCGGAGGTCGTCCCCGAGGTTCGACGATGCGCGCTGGATGTCATCGAGGCTCGGCGGGCTTGCCGACCGGACGAGCGCAACGTTGTACTCGTCGAACATATCTTGGTAGGTGTCCAGCACTTCGAAACCATTGAGCGTCAGTGCGAGGCGCAGCGTGCCGAGCGAGAAGTAGTTGACATGGTCGGTGAAGAAGTCGTAGTAGCGATGGTCCTGCAAAGCCTTCTCGAGGCTCGGCACTTCAATCAGCCCGAACGCGCCATCACGCAGATTGCGACGGATGCCGGTCAGGAAGCTGTGGATATCGGGCACGTGCTCCAGCACCTGGCGGGTGACAAAGCCGTCGAACGGGCCGTCTCGCAGAACGCGCTCGGCCGTCACATAGCCTTCCTCCACTACGTGCTGGCGGCCGAGGGCGATCTCACGGAAGCGCTGCGACGGCTCGACGCCGTAGACCATGGCCCCCGCGGCCCTCAAGTGGTTCAGGAAGTTGCCGTCGCCGCATCCCGCCTCGATCACCTTCTTGCCGTTCAGCTCGAAGCGCTGCACGAACTGGGAGGCCTGTTTCTGTTGGTACGACTGCATCTGCACGGAATGGGTCGTGGCCATCAGATAGTCGTCGTAGTAGGTGTCGTCCAGGACTGGGGGGATCTGGACGAAGCCGCAGCGACCGCAGGTGCGTACCTCGAGCTTGATCGCATGGTCGCGTCCGACGTCCTCCTCGCGCAGCAGGTTCTGGATATTGCGCGGGGCACGCCCGATCGTCAGCGTGACCTCGGTCTCGCCGTGCGTGCACAACCGGCACGATTCGTTCTTCATGTGATTCTCCTGTAAACCGAAAGAGCCAGGCACCGCGTGGCCGATCTTGACGGTGGGTGTCGTCAGGCGTGCTCGCGCAACCACGAGACGACCTGCTGCAAGCCCGCGTCGAGCGCGATCGTGGGCACCCAGCCCGTGGCGGCAGTCAACTTTGAGATGTCGGCTTCGAGGTGCATGACCTGGTCGGGGCGGTACGGAAGTTCGCCGAACCCGAGCGGAAGCGCCGGGTCGATCAGGTCGCGCAAGGTCGTGATGATGTGTTCCAGCTTGTGGGCCTGACCAGAGCCCAGATTGAAAACGCCATGGACTTTCGAGTCCATGGCCGCAATCACGGCGCCCGCGACGTCGTCGACGTGGATGTAGTCCCATACTTGTTGGGCCGCTGTGAGCGCAGGGCGTTGCCGGGTGAGCAGCGAGCGGGCCAGGTACTGCAGCAACCAACTCGGGTCGTCGCCGGGCCCATAGGAAGAGAAGAGGCGAAGCCACGAAAATGAACGGCCGGAAGCCGCGGCGGTTCGTTCGAGCAACAGGCAGGTGGACAGCTTCGCCGCGCCATATACGGTGGTGGGCTGGGTTCGCGCGGACTCGTCGAGTTTGCCGGACGCGGGTCCGTACTCGGCCTGGGATCCCATGCCCACGAAGGTCTGGGCGCCGCATTCCTCGGACAACTGGTACAAGGAGACCGAGGCCGGGACGTTGTCGGCCTGGACAGGCGCATTCCGTTCGCTGCCCTTGACGCCTTCCCATCCGAGGTGCAGTACGGCCTCCGGCCGGAAACTGCGAATCTGCGGCGCCACGACATCCAGACCTCGCAGATCGCCCCGAATGACTTGGATCTTGCCCAACTGTGCCTCGATGCGGCGCGTGTCGCTGGTCGGACGCAGCAGCGCGGCGACGTCGCGGCCCTGACGAACCAGTTCACGCGTTACAGCCGCGCCAACGAACCCCGACGCTCCGGTAATCAACACTCGCTTCATGCTTGACTCGTCATCTGCGGCGGCTTCGCCCGGAGAAACACCGCGGGCGAGCAAGGAGGGATTCAGGCGGCCGCACGGAGGTCGCCCGAGTCCATGTAGTCGGCGATTTCCTGCTGGCAATGCCGATGCACGTCCTCGCCAGCCCGCCACGCCTGGTGCCACCTCACGATGCGGTCGAGCGTCGCACCGAGGGACCAGCGCGGCGACCAGTGGAGCCGCTGCTTCGCCTTGGAGCAGTCGAGTTTGAGGTAATGCGCCTCGTGTGGATGCACGCCGCCGTCGACCTCCCAGCGAGCGCCGCTGCCCCAGGCTGAGGCTACGTGCTGGACGATCCATTCGACCGACCGGGCATCTTCATCGGCCGGGCCGAAGTTCCATGCCTCTGCGAAGCGCTGACCCTCTTCGTGCAGGCGTTCGGCCAGGGTCAGATAGCCCGAGAGAGGCTCCAGCACATGCTGCCACGGGCGGGTGGACCGGGGATTGCGCAACGTGACCGGCTGGTTCTTCTCGAAGGCACGGAGGATGTCTGGAACAAGGCGGTCCTGGGCCCAATCGCCACCGCCAATGACATTCCCGGCTCGGGCCGAGGCCAACGCAGTGCGGCCCTGTTGTAAGAATGACTGCCGGTAGGCGGCGGTCGCCAATTCAGCACATCCCTTGCTGCTGCTGTACGGGTCGAATCCACCCATCGGATCGGTCTCGCGATAGCCCCAGACCCACTCGCGGTTCTCGTAGCATTTGTCCGTCGTGACGTTCACGACACCTCTGACGCTGTCGGTCGCCCGCACGGCTTCGAGGAGGTTCACCGTGCCCATCACGTTCGTCTGGTACGTCTCTACAGGTTCAGAGTAGGAGAGGCGCACCAGCGGTTGCGCCGCCATGTGAATGACGATCTCGGGCTTGAAACTCACCATGGCGTTGCGAAGCGCATGGGTATCCCGGATGTCGCCCTGCAGCGAGTCCATCGCACGTGCGACTCGAGCTTCGTTGAACAGTGCGGGCGTGGTTGGGGCCGCCAGTGAGTACCCTCGCAATTCGGCTCCGAGCGACTGGAGCCATAACGAAAGCCAACTGCCCTTGAACCCTGTGTGCCCCGTCAAGAAGACGCGGCGACCTTGCCAGAACGTGGGGGTCATGGCGCGCTCACTTCCAGCATTTCCAAGGGGCCTTGCCAGAATCCCACAAGGACTCGAGGAGCATCTTGTCACGGAGTGTGTCCATCGGCTGCCAGAAGCCTCCGTGCTCGTAGGCCATCAGTTCGCCGCCGCGCGCAAGGTCTGTCAGGGGCTCTTGTTCCCAGACGGTGCGGTCGTCCTTAATGTGGGCAAGCGCCTTGGGTGAGAGCACGAAGAACCCGCCGTTGATCAGGCCACCATCCCCTCGCGGCTTCTCGGTGAAGCTGTTAACGCGACCCTGCTCGATGTCGAGTGCGCCGAACCGTCCCGGGGGATAGGTGGCCGTGAGCGTCGCGGCTTTGCCGTGCGTGCGGTGGTAAGCGAGCGAAGCGGTAATGTCTACGTCGCCCACGCCGTCGCCGTAAGTGAAGAAGAAGGCTTCCTCGTCGCGCACGTAGTCGGCGACACGAAGCAGGCGCCCGCCGGTCATCGAATCGTCGCCGGTGTCGACGAGCGTCACCTTCCACGGTTCGGCCCGTTCTTGGTGCACCTCCATATGATTCTGACGCATGTTGAAGGTTACGTCAGACATGTGCAGGAAGTAGTTGGCGAAGTACTCCTTGATGATGTAGCCCTTGTACCCGCAGCAGATCACGAAATCGTCCACGCCATGGCTGGCATAGATCTTCATGATGTGCCACAGGATCGGCTTACCACCGATCTCGACCATTGGCTTTGGGCGCAGGGCGGTTTCCTCGCTGAGGCGGGTGCCCAAGCCTCCGGCCAATATCACTGCTTTCATGGGGATTCTCTTGCTGTGTGTGGAGTCTTGCCCGGC
Source organism: Rhizobacter sp. P5_A1 (assembly GCF_056400745.1). Classification (NCBI taxonomy): domain Bacteria; kingdom Pseudomonadati; phylum Pseudomonadota; class Betaproteobacteria; order Burkholderiales; family Sphaerotilaceae; genus Rhizobacter; species Rhizobacter sp. P5_A1. Next base: position 32,399 of record NZ_JBFUKR010000026.1, on the reverse strand, counting down.
GGTGCGGGTTTCGCCGGCGGTCCGGCTTGGCGCTTTTGACTGCGGTCTCGGTCAGCCGGGATGCCCACTGGAGCTAGGCGGTGTGGCGTGGTTGAGTTCGGATCGAAGCATGACGATCTGCTTCTGAAGCGACTCGAATTCTCGTTCCTTGCTCGCCAAGAACAGACGCATGAGCGCCAACTTGGCGACGACGCCAGACGGGGTGAGCAGATAGGAATAGGCCAGCTTGCTGTCGCTTCTGCGAAAGTTCCTCATCTTCACCCAGCCCTTTTCCATCAAGGCGCGCAGGCAGTAGTTCACCTTTCCGACGCTGACGTCCATGCGTTCCGCCAAGTGCCGTTGACTCGTCACGGGCTGGTCGGTCAGCTGGCACAACAGCTCGTAGTACAAACTATCGACACTCATCGCAGCACTTGTTCATTGATTGAACGGGCCCGAATGATAGCGCCTTGAGTCCAACACTTCGCCGTCTTGTGGCGCAGATTCCGCGCGCCAGTCAGCGGTCGGACGAGCTCCGATTTCAGGCGAATGCCCGAGCCGCGACGAGTGCAGGCGCTTCGAGGTCTTTGGCCGACAATTGTGGTGTCACCCCTACGCTCGGCCACGCCACATCGATCGCAGGATCGTCCCACCGCACGGCGCCCTCTGCCTCCGGCGCGTAGTAGTCGGTGGTCTTGTATAGAAAGTCTGTCGAGTCTGTGAGTACCAAAAAGCCGTGCGCAAACCCCGGCGGAATCCACAGCATCCGCCCGTTTTCCGCGCTGAGTTCTTCGCCGGCCCAGCACCCAAACGTGGGGCTGCTGCGCCGCATGTCCACGGCCACATCGAACACCGCCCCGCTGACTACCCGCACCAGCTTGCCCTGCGCATGCGGCGGCAGTTGGTAGTGCAAGCCACGCAACACGCCCTTGCTCGACCGCGAATGATTGTCCTGCACGAACGTGACTTCGTGGCCAATCGCCTCGTTGAAGGCCTTCTGGTTGAAGCTCTCCATGAAGAACCCGCGCGCGTCGCCGAACACCTTGGGTTCGAGGATGAGCACGCCTTCGATGGCGGTGGTGATGACGTTCATGAGCGCATCCGGGCTTCGCGAAAGCGGGCATTCTAGTAAGGGCGGAGCGACCCCACCGCGCGGCCGGGCCGGAACGGCGATAATCAGCGGATGACCGAAAATATGATAGAGAACACCGCAGACTTGACGACCGAACGCGCTGAGCCCCTGCCGCAAGGCGAACCCGTGAGCGAGCCGGCGCCTCCCGCCGCGCTGTTCAACAGCGTCGGCCTGGCCGAAAGCCTGCAGCGCGCCGTCGCCGCGCAGGGCTACACGGTGATGACGCCGATCCAGGCCAAGGCGATTCCGATCGTGCTGGCCGGCCGCGACGTGATGGGCGCGGCGCAGACCGGCACCGGCAAGACCGCAGCCTTCTCGCTGCCGCTGCTGCACAAGATGCTGCGCCACGAGAACGCCAGCATGTCGCCGGCACGGCACCCGGTGCGTGCATTGGTGATCGCGCCGACGCGCGAGCTCGCCGACCAGGTCGCCGCCAACATCAAGGGCTACGCCGCGCAGACCAAGCTGCGCGTTGCGGTGGTCTACGGCGGCATCGACATGAAGCCGCAGACGCTCGAGCTGAAGGGCGGCGTCGAGGTACTGGTCGCGACGCCGGGCCGGCTGCTCGACCACATCGAGGCGAAGAACTGCGTGCTGAACCAGGTCGAGTACGTCGTCCTCGACGAGGCCGACCGCATGCTCGACATCGGCTTCCTGCCCGACCTGCAGCGCATCCTGAGCTACCTGCCGAAGGCGCGTCAGACGCTGCTGTTCTCGGCCACCTTCTCGCCCGAGATCAAGCGCCTGGCCGAGAGCTACCTGCAGGATCCGATCCTGGTCGAGGTCGCGCGGCCGAACGCGACCGCGACGACGGTCGAGCAGCGCTTCTACAGCGTCTCGACCGACGACAAACGCCGCGCGGTGCTGAAGCTGATCAAGGAGCGCGCGCTGACGCAGGCACTGGTGTTCGTGAACTCGAAGCTCGGCTGCGCGCGCCTGGCGCGCTCGTTCGAGCGCGACGGCCTTCGCACCAACGCATTGCACGGCGACAAGTCGCAGGACGAGCGCCTGAAAGCGCTCGAAGCCTTCAAGCGCGGCGAGGTCGACGTGCTGGTCGCGACCGACGTGGCCGCCCGCGGCCTGGACATTGCCGACCTGCCCGCGGTGTTCAACTTCGACGTGCCGTTCAATGCCGAGGACTACGTGCACCGCATCGGCCGCACCGGCCGCGCCGGCGCTTCGGGCCTGGCGGTGACGCTGGTGTCGTCCTCCGACGCGCGGCTGATCGCCGACATCGAGAAGCTGATCAAGAAGAAGATCGACCTGGAGCCGCTCGAGCTCGACGACGCGCCGCCGCCGCGCGAATACCGCGACCGTGCGCGCCACGACAGCCCGCGCTCCGAAAGCGCCGAGGGCCGCGCGCCGCGGCCGGTGTCGGCGCCGCGCAGCTATGCGCCGCCGCCGCGCGCGCCGAGCGACCCGTTCTTCGACAAGCCTTACGAGCCGAGCGCGACCTCGGCCGAGCCGGCCTGGGAAAGCAAGGCGCCGGCGGCGCCGCGCAGCCTGTCGCCGAACATCAAGCCGAAGAAGCGCGTCGCCGCGCTGTTCGGTGCGAAGCAGCCCGAGCCGGTCGAGTCCTGACCGGGCAGGCGCCGGCTCAGCCGGCGAGCAGCGAGAAGACGACCGGAACGTTGTTCGGCAACGCCATCGGTCGGGCCTTCCAGCCCTGCACGCTGTCGGTGCGCGTGAAGCCGTCCGGCAGCGTCAGCCCACAGCTGACCGACACGCGGGTGGCCGGCTGCAGGTGCGCGAGCAGCGCGCCGAGCAGCACTTCGTTGCGGTACGGCGTCTCGATCATCAGCTGGGTCTGCGCGCCTCGGCGCGACAGCGCCTCGAGCTCGCGGATGCGCGCGCCGCGTGCGGCCGCGTCGACCGGCAGGTAGCCGACGAACGCGAAGCTCTGTCCGTTCAGGCCGCTGGCCGCGAGCGCCAGTACCAGCGAGCTCGGCCCTGACAGCGCGACCACTTTGATGCCGGCAGCGTGCGCGGCCTGTACCAGCGCGGCCCCAGGGTCGGCGACCGCCGGCAGCCCGGCCTCCGAGATCAGGCCGAGGTCGTGCCCCTGGCGCGCGGGCGCGAGCAGCGGGTCGAGATCGACCGCAGCGACCCCGTGCGCGCCTTTCTGCGGCCGTGGCAGCTCGACGATCGCGAGCGATTGCAGGGGCTGCACGAGCGGCACGACCGCGTCGACGCGCTTCAGGAACGCGCGCGTGGTCTTTGCGTTCTCCGCCACCCAATGGGTCAGGCGCGCCGCGGTGCGGATCACCGAAGCGGGCAGCACCTCGTCGATGCGGCCCGCCTCGGCGGCGGTGCCGAAGTCGAGCGTGTTCGGGACCAGGTAGAGCGAGCCGGGCAGCATCGTCATGGGCCGCGGGTCAAGGCAGCAACGGGTCGATCCCGGCCGCGCGCAGCAGCGCGCTGGTGCGGATCAGCGGCAGCCCGACCAGCGCGGTCGGGTCGTCGGATTCGATCGCGTCGAGCAAAGCGATGCCAAGCGTCTCGCATTTCGCGCTGCCGGCGCAGTCGTAGGGCTGCTCGGTTCGCAGGTAGTGCTCGATCTCGGCATCGCCGAGCGCTCGAAACCGCACCGTGACCGGCGCCAGCGCCGTGCCGACATAGCCGGTCGAGGCGCGCACGACCGCCACGGCGGTCTGGAATACGACGCTGCGGCCGCGCATCGCGCGCAGCTGCGCGACCGCGCGCGCGTGCGTGCCGGGCTTGCCGATCGGCTCGCCATCGAGGTCGGCGACCTGGTCCGAGCCGATCACGACCGCATCCGGGAAGGCCTTCGCGACTGCCTGCGCCTTCGCGAGTGCCAGGCGCTGCGCCAGCGCGGCGGGGCGCTCGCCGGGCAGCGGCGTCTCGTCGACATCGGGCGATCGCAGCTCGAACGGCAGGCGCAGGCGCTCCAGCAATTCGCGCCGGTAGCGCGAGGTCGAAGCCAGGATCAATGTCGGGCGCGTGCTCATGATTCGATTGTCCCCTGCGCCGTACACTGACGACATGAGCTCGCCTGATTTCGACCCGTTTCGCCTGGATGTCGCCGCCTTCGCGAAGGCGGCCGGCGAACTGGAGAGCCGTTGGCCGTTGCCGCAGTTCGATCGGCTGAGCGAGTCGGCCGTTGCCGAAGCACTGCCGTCCGACGCCGGCGAGGTGAGCTGGAGCGCCCGCGGCGAACTGCGTGCGATGCGCGGCGGCGAGACCCAGGTCTGGCTGCACATCGCAGCGTCGACCGGTCTGCCGCTCGAGTGTCAACGCTGCCTGAAACCGGTCGACGTGGCGCTCGCGATCGAGCGGAGTTTCCTGTTCGTGCCGGGCGAGGATGCCGCGGCCCAACTCGACACCGACAGCGAGGACGACGTGCTCGCGCTGACCCGCGCGCTCGACCTGCGCGAACTGATCGAAGACGAACTGCTGCTCGCGCTGCCGCTGGTGCCGCGGCACGAGGTCTGCCCGTCGCCGTTGCTGGCGCCGGCCGACGATGAGGTGCCGGTCGACGACAAGCCCAACCCGTTCGCCGCGCTGGCGGCACTGAAGCGCGGCCAGCCGCCGAACTGAGGCTCTGCGGCCGGGTTGGCGCCCGACAACCCCTGCCGTGCTAGAATCTTCGGCTTTCCGGCGTGCGGATCGATCTGGCCAAGCCAGGACGAACGCTACGCCCCAGCAATTCCCGAGTGACCCAGAGCGACAACCGCGCGAGCGATCAACCGCGCGCCGAGTCCTCACAGAGTTCTCAAATTCAGCGCCGGCCCGCAGCGGGCCCAGGAGATTTTCATGGCCGTCCAGCAGAACAAGAAGTCCCCGTCGAAGCGTGGCATGCACCGCGCGCACTATGCGCTGAACGCGCCCGGTACCGCGATCGAGCCGACCACCGGCGAACAGCATCTGCGCCACCACATCAGCCCGACCGGCTTTTACCGTGGCCGCAAGGTGCTGAAGACCAAGGCGGACGCGTAAGGCGTTCCCCGTCGGCGCATCGAGCCGGTCGCGTTTGCCGCGTACACGGTCCGTGCTTCGAATCGCTTCTGATTCCCTCGAATCGCCCGGTCTGCGCTGCTGCGCAGTGCCGGGCGTTCGCGTTTGTGCATGACTGAGCCGGGCGTGATCCGCGTCGCCGTCGACTGCATGGGCGGCGACCACGGCCCATCGGCGACGCTGCCGGCCTGCCAGGCGTTCCTGGCCGCGCACCCGAACGCCGAGCTGATCCTCGTCGGGCGCGCCGAGGCGCTGGCGGATGCGACCAGCTGGCCGCGCTGCCGCGTCGTCACGGCCGCCGAGGTCGTCGAGATGGACGACGCGATCGAGGTCGCGTTGCGGCGCAAGAAGGACTCTTCGCTGCGTATCGCGGTGAACCAGGTCAAGCCCGATGCAGACGGCGTCGCCGCGGCGCACGCCTGCGTCTCGGCCGGCAACACCGGCGCGCTGATGGCCGTGTCGCGCTACGTGCTGAAGACGCTCGAAGGCATCGATCGCCCGGCGATCGCGACCGTGCTGCCGAACGAGCGCGACGGCGGCACGACCGTGCTCGACCTCGGCGCGAACGTCGATTGCACGGCCGAGCATCTGCTGCAGTTTGCGGTGATGGGCAGCGCGCTGGTCGCGGCGGTCGAAGGCAAGTCGAACCCGAGCGTCGGGTTGCTGAACATCGGCGAAGAGGCGATCAAGGGCAGCGAGACGATCAAGCAGGCCGGCGAACTGCTGCGCGACGCTGCCGCGAGCGGCATGCTGAACTTCCACGGCAACGTCGAAGGCAACGACATCTTCAAGGGCACGACCGACATCGTCGTCTGCGATGGCTTCGTCGGCAACGTCGCGCTGAAGACCTCCGAGGGCCTCGCGTCGATGCTGTCGAAGTTCGTCAAGCAGGAGTTCACGCGCAGCCCGTTCACGAAGCTCGCGGCGCTGGCCGCTCTGCCGGTTCTGCGGCGCTTGCAGAAGCGCGTCGACCATCGGCGCTACAACGGCGCGGCCTTGTTGGGCCTGCGTGGGCTGGTCTTCAAGAGCCACGGATCAGCCGATGCCTTCGCGTTCGAGCAGGCTCTGAATCGGGCTTATGATGCCGCTCGAAACGGCCTGCTGGATCGGGTCCACGACCGGATTCTCGAATCGCTCGCCGCGCTGCCCGGGCCTGCTGTCGCGGGCGACGCCACTGCCGGCGACCAGGTCGCACCGGACATCGCACGCACCGCATGACATCGTTCCCGAACCGCCACTCACGCATCACCGGCACCGGCAGCTACCTGCCGCCGAAGCGCCTGACCAACGACGCGCTGGCCGCGCAGCTGGCTGCCGACGGCATCGAGACCTCCGACCAGTGGATCGTCGAGCGCACGGGCATCCGCGCGCGCCACTTCGCCGAGCCGAACGTGGGCAGCAGCGATCTCGCGTTCGAGGCCGCGCGCCGTGCGCTCGAGGCCGCCGATGTCGACGCCGCGAGCATCGACCTGATCATCGTCGCGACCAGCACGCCGGACATGGTGTTCCCGTCGACCGCGTGCCTGGTGCAGCAGAAGCTCGGCATCGCCGGCTGCGCCGCGTTCGACGTGCAGGCCGTGTGCTCGGGTTTCGTCTACGCGCTGACGATCGCCGACTCGATGATCCGCACCGGTGCTGCGAGCCGCGCGCTCGTGATCGGCGCCGAGGTCTTCTCGCGCATCCTCGACTTCAAGGATCGCGGCACCTGCGTGCTGTTCGGTGACGGCGCCGGCGCGGTCGTTCTCGAGGCGAGCGCCACGCCCGGCATCCTCGCGAGCGAACTGCACGCCGACGGCCGCCATGTCGACATCCTGTGCGTGCCGGGCCATGTCTCGGGCGGTCAGGTCCTCGGCGACCCGTTGCTGAAGATGGACGGGCCCGCCGTGTTCAAGCTCGCGGTCGGCGTGCTCTACGACGTCGCGAAATCGGTGCTCGAGAAGGCCGGCCGCAGCGATGCCGACATCGATTGGCTGATCCCGCACCAGGCGAACATCCGCATCCTGCAGAGCACCGCGAAGCGGCTCAAGCTGCCGCTCGAAAAGCTCATCGTCACCGTCGACGAGCACGGCAACACCTCGGCGGCATCGATCCCGCTCGCGCTCGACGAATCGGTGCGCGGCGGCAAGATCAAAGCGGGCGACACGGTGCTGCTCGAAGGTGTCGGCGGCGGCTTCACATGGGGCGCGGTGCTGCTCGATCTCTGAGCGCGCGGCCGCCACGGCTTCCTCCCAATCCAACCGACCGCGCAGCAGCGCAGCACAGCGATGACAACCTTCGCATTCGTATTCCCGGGCCAGGGCTCGCAGGCCGTCGGCATGCTCGACGGCTGGGGCGACCACCCCGCGGTCCGGCAGACCCTGCAAGAGGCCTCCGACGCGCTCGGCGAGGACGTCGCCAGACTGATCAGTGCCGGGCCGAAAGACCAGCTCGACCTGACAACGAACACGCAGCCGGTGATGCTGACCGCGGGCATCGCCTGCTACCGCGCATGGCTGGCCGAGACGGGGCGGGCGCCGAGCGTCGTCGCCGGGCATTCGCTGGGTGAATACACGGCGCTTGTTGCCGCCGGGTCGCTGACCCTGGCCGACGCGTTGCCGCTGGTGCGCTTCCGGGCGCAGGCGATGCAGGACGCGGTGCCGGTCGGCGTCGGCGCGATGGCGGCGATCCTCGGCATGGACGCGCAAGCGGTGCGCGACGGTTGCGCCGAAGTCGCGTCGGCGAGCGGCGACGCGGTCGAGGCAGTGAATTTCAATGACCCGAAGCAGACCGTGATCGCCGGCACCAAGGCCGGTGTCGAGCAGGCCTGTGAGGCGCTGAAGGCGAAGGGCGCGAAGCGCGCGCTGATGCTGGCGGTGTCGGCGCCGTTCCATTCGAGCCTGATGAAGCCGGCCGCCGAACGGCTGAAGGTTCGTCTGGCCGACCTGACGTTCGCGCCGGCGGCGATCCCCGTCATCAACAATGTCGATGTGGCGATCGAGACCGATCCGGCCGCGATCCGCGACGCGCTGTATCGCCAGGCCTTCGGCCCGGTGCGCTGGGTCGAAACCGTGCAGGCGATGCGTTTGCGCGGCGTCACGCACGTCATCGAGTGCGGTCCGGGCAAGGTGCTGGCCGGCATGGTCAAGCGCATCGATGCCGACGCGATCAGCGCGAGCGTGCTCGACCCGGCCTCGCTCGCCGACGTCAAGGGGCTGCTCGCATGACGACCGAACTGCAGATGGCGGGCCAGGTGGCGCTCGTGACCGGCGCATCGCGCGGCATCGGCCGCGCGATCGCGCTCGAGCTCGCGAAGCAGGGCATGAAGGTGGTCGGCACCGCGACCACCGACGCCGGCGCCGCCGCGATCGGCGAGGCGCTGAGCGCGTTTGCGGGCTGCAGGGGTCTGATGCTGAACGTCAACGACGGCGCCGGCGTCGATGCCGCAGTCGACGCAATCGTCAAGGAACACGGCGCGCTGCATGTCGTCGTCAACAACGCCGGCATCACGCGCGACACGCTGTCGATGCGCATGAAAGACGACGACTGGGACGCGGTCATCGACACGAACCTGAAGGCCGTGTTCCGCGTCAGCCGCGCGGTCACCCGCCCGATGATGAAGCAGCGCTACGGCCGCATCGTCAACATCACCTCGGTCGTCGGCGCAAGCGGCAACGCCGGCCAGGCCAACTACGCGGCTGCGAAGGCGGGCGTGGCCGGCATGACGCGCTCGCTGGCGCGCGAGCTCGGCAGCCGCGGCATCACCGTCAACTGCGTCGCGCCAGGCTTCATCGAGACCGACATGACGAAGGCGCTGTCCGAGGCGCAGACCACGGCGCTGATGACGCAGATCCCCCTCGGCCGACTCGGCCATGCGAGCGACATCGCGCACGCGGTCGCGTTCCTCGCGTCGCCGCAGGCCGGCTACATCACCGGCAGCGAGTTGCATGTGAACGGTGGGATGTTCATGAACTGATACGGGTGCGGCGCATTCGCCGACCCCCGCCGGATGGCCCGTCCGGCGTACGGCCGCCAGTCTCAGAGAAGACATCGGGGAGGCCGTAGAATCGCGGGCTGTTTCTGTAAACACACTCCCGGAGGAGTCATGAGCGATATCGAAGCACGTGTCAAAAAAATCATTGCCGAACAACTCGGTGTTCCCGAAGCCGATGTCATCAACGACAAGGCTTTCGTCGCCGACCTCGGTGCTGACTCCCTCGACACGGTCGAACTGGTGATGGCGCTCGAAGACGAGTTCGGCATCGAGATCCCCGACGAAGAGGCCGAGAAGATCACGACGGTGCAGCTGGCAATCGACTACGCCGTGAAGCACCAGAAGGCTGCGTAGGCAGGCCTTCGTTCCAGAACTCAGCGCAAAGTCCATGACCAGACGTGTTGTCGTGACCGGCCTGGGCCTGATCAGCCCCGTGGGCAACACGGTGCAGGAGGGCTGGGCCAACATCATCGCCGGGCGCTCCGGCATCGCGAACATCACGAAGTTCGACGCGTCGAACTTCGCCTGCAAGTTCGCGGGCGAGGTGAAGGGCTTCCAGGTCGAGGAGTACTTCCCGGCCAAGGATGCCCGTCACATGGACACCTTCATCCACTACGGGTTGGCGGCGTCGATCCAGGCGGTGCAGGACTCCGGGCTGGCAACCGGCGATGCGTTGACGGAAGAGCAGGCCGAGCGCATTGGCGTGCTCGTCGGTTCAGGGATCGGCGGCTTGCCGCTGATCGAGGAAACGCACGGCGAGCTGGTCGCGAAAGGCCCCCGTCGCATCACGCCGTTCTTCGTGCCGGCGTCGATCATCAACATGATCTCGGGCCACGTGTCGATCCGCTACGGCTTTAAGGGGCCGAACCTCGCGATCGTCACGGCCTGCACGACCGGCCTGCACAGCATCGGCATGGCGGCGCGGCTGATCGAGCACGGCGACGCCGACGCGATGGTCGCCGGCGGTGCCGAGTCGACCGTCTCGCCGCTCGGCGTCGGCGGCTTCACGGCCGCGCGGGCGCTCTCGACCCGCAACGACGACCCGCAGACCGCATCCCGCCCTTGGGACAAGGATCGCGACGGCTTCGTTCTCGGCGAAGGCGCCGGCGTGGTCGTGCTCGAAGAATACGAGCACGCGAAGAAGCGCGGCGCGAAGATCTACGCCGAGGTCGTGGGCTTCGGCATGGGTGCCGACGCGTACCACATGACCGCGCCCGACGTCGACGGCCCGAAGCGCTCGATGAAGGCCGCGCTGCGCAGCGCCGGGTTGAACCCGGATCAGGTGCAGTACCTCAGCGCGCACGGCACCTCGACGCCGCTCGGCGACCTGAACGAGACCAACGCGATCAAGCTCGCGTTCGGCGCGCACGCCAAGGACCAGCTCGTCGTCAGCTCGACCAAGTCGATGACCGGGCACCTGCTCGGCGGTGCCGGCGGCATCGAATCGGTGTTCACCGTGCTCGCGGTGAAGCACCAGATCGCGCCGCCGACGATCAACATCTTCAACCAGGATCCCGAATGCGACCTGGACTACTGCGCGAACACCGCGCGTGAGATGAAGATCGAACATGCCGTGAAGAACAATTTCGGCTTTGGGGGCACCAACGGCACGTTGGTCTTCAAGCGCGTTTGACGACGTCGCTGCCGCCGCCTCGACACCACCACCGCGCCCATGCGCGCAGCCCCGCCATTCCAGGTCACGCTGCATCGTTTCGGGGTGTGGCGCGGCGCAGTGATGGGGTTGGCCGGATCGGGGCTCGCGACGATGGCCGCCTGGCTGGCCTTGCAACAACGGCCGATCAGGCTGGCCATCCTCAGCGCGGCGATCCTCGCCGCGCTGGCGATCGTCGGGCTCAGCCGATCGTTGCTGCGCACGCCGGCGGCCCATCTGCGCTGGGACGGCCTCAGCTGGTACCTCGGCCCGAGCAGCGGCGAGCCGGTGGCGGGCGAACTGCACGTCGCGATCGATCTCGGCCCGTGGATGCTGCTGCGCTTCAGCCCGGCGGCCCCCGCAGCGTCATGGCGCGCGGCCTGGTTGCCGGCGCAGCGCCGCGGTCTCGAAGCACAGTGGCATGCACTGCGCTGCACGGTTCATTCGCCGCGGCCAACGCCGACCGACGAGTCGCCTGCCGAGCCCTAGCATGAACGGCATGCTCAGCCCCGATGCCGATGCGCCGCTGATCGCGCGCGTCAAGGCAGGCGATGTCAAGGCCTTCGAGATGCTGGTCGTCAAGTACCAGCGCCGCATCGAGCGCCTGATCGGCCGCATGGTGCGCGATGTCGATCTCGTGCCCGACATCGCGCAGGAAACCTTCATCCGCGCCTACCGCGCGATCCCGCAGTTTCGCGGCGACAGCGCGTTCTACACCTGGCTCTACCGGATCGCGGTGAACACCGCGAAGAAGGCGCTGATGGAACTGAAGCGCGATCCGCTGGTCACCGAATCGGCCCGCGCCTCGCGCGAGGACGAAGACGACAACAGTTCGCGCGTCGAAAACGAGCTCAGCAACGGCGAAACGCCCGACGCGGTGCTGGCGAGCAAGCAAATTGCGTCGGCAGTGAACTTTGCGATCGAAGCGTTGTCCGACGACCTCCGCCAGGCGATCACGCTGCGCGAGATCGAAGGTCTCAGCTACGAGGAGATCGCCGAGCTGATGAATTGCCCGATCGGCACGGTGCGATCGCGGATATTCCGCGCGCGCGAGGCGATCGCGCTGCGTCTGCGCCCGCTGCTCGACACGCGGGAGGGAGAGCGTTGGTGATGGTTGCTGGAGTGCCCTATGTTGAATGATTCCGAAGAGGTGAATGGGTCGGCGCACGAGCGTCTGTCTGCGCTGCTTGACGGCGAACTCGATGCCGGCGCTGTCGGGCAGGCTTGCGTGCAGTGGCGCGAGAGCGCCGAGTCGCGCGCGACCTGGCACGCGTACCGCCTGATCGGTGACGTGCTGCGCTCCGACGATCTGGCCGGCGACCCGGCGCGCGACGCGGGCTTTCTCGGCGCGCTGCGCGCCCGGCTCGCGGCCGAACCGGTCGTGCTGGCGCCGCGGCCGCTCGCCGTCGAACCCGCGCCGATCGCCCCGTCGGCTGCGGCGGTGCACGCGGTTGGCGAGGCACACCATGGCGCGCGGCGCCGGCACTGGATTGCGCCGACCGCGATCGCCGCCGGTTTCGTCGCGGCGGCCGGTGTGCTGACGCTGACCCTGACCCGCGGCGCCGGCGAGGCGTCCAACCGTGCGGCGGGCACCGACATCGCGCGTGCGGCCGCACCGGCGTCGATTGCGGCGCCGCTGACCGCGTCCAGCTTGATCGGCCCGGCGTCGCTCGGCGCCGAGCCGCAGGCCTTCGTCGCCAGCGGCCAGGTGATTCGCGATGCGCGCCTCGATCGCTACCTGGCCGCGCACAAGCAGTTCGCCGGCAGTTCCGCGCTGGGTGTGCCGTCGGCCTACCTGCGCAACGCGACCGCCGAAGTCTCGGGTCGCTGAGCGGATCGTGCAGCGCTGCTTCCCGTTCATCCAGTTCCGACGCTCTCGCGGCGCGCTCGCGCTGGCCGGCGCTTTCTGCGCGTTCTCCGTCGTGGCCGCGTCGGCGTGCGCACAGGCGAGCGCCGCAGGCGCCGATGTGCAGGCCCCCGACGTGCGTGCCTGGCTGCTGCGCATCCACGAGGCGGCGGGCCACCGCAACTTCCAAGGCACCTTCGTCGTCAGCGGCGGCGGGGCGGTGTCGAGCGCGCGCATCGCGCACTTCTGCGAAGGGCCGAACCAGTTCGAGCGCAGCGAGGCACTCGACGGCCAGACCCGCCATGTCTATCGGCACAACGACGTCGTGACCACGTTGTGGCCGGCGAGCCGCACCGCGATGGTCGAGCAGCGCGACCTGCTCGCGCAGTTTCCGGCGCTGCTGCAGGCCGGCGACGATCGCATCGCGGAGTTCTACGACGTGCGCCCGCAGGGGACGGGCCGGATCGCCGGTCGCGACGCCAACGTGCTCGTCGTCAAGCCGCGCGACGCCTACCGCTATGGCTACCGGCTCTGGGCCGACCAGGCTTCCGGGCTGCTGCTGCGCGCCGACGTGCTCGGCGAGCACCATGAGGTGCTCGAATCGTCGGCCTTTTCCGACGTCACGATCGGCGTCAAGCCGCAGCCCGAGTCGGTGCTGCAGCCGATGAAGCGGCTCGAGGGTTACCGTGTCGTGCGCCCGGTGCTGACGCCGACCAAGCTCGACGCCGAGGGCTGGGCGATGCGCCAGTCGGTGCCGGGCTTTCGCCAGGTCAGCTGCGTGAAGCGGCCGATGGAGACCGGAGCCGACGACAGTCGGCCCGCCACCGGGCCGCAGGTGCTGCAGGCGATCTTCTCCGATGGCCTGACCTACGTTTCGTTGTTCATCGAGGCCTTCGATCCGCAGCGCCACACGCGTCCGATGCTGGCCTCGGTCGGGCCGACGCAAACCTTGATGCAACAGCAGGGCGACTGGTGGGTCACCGTCGTCGGCGATGTGCCACCTGCGACACTGCGGATGTTCGCCAAGGGCCTGGAACGCAGCCGCAAATAGCCGGACCGCGCGTGTGCCGCCCCGCCCGCCCCCATCTCAGATCGAATCCTTTTGAACCCGCAACGCCTGGGGAGCCGACCTTGATCCAAGCATCACTGCCATCCGTTCACTGCGACGCGCACCGCCGCGTCTGGCTCGGCGCGCTCGCGCTCTGCCTGGGCATGACAGGTGCGCTGGCTGCGCCGCCGGTCGGCGCGCAGGGGCTGCCCGATTTCACCGAACTGGTCGAGAAGGTCGGTCCCGCCGTGGTCGGCATTCGCACCACCGAGCGTGCACGTTCGGCGCGCGGCGGGTCCGAGATGGATGAAGACATGCTCGAGTTCTTCCGCCGCTTTGGCATCCCGGTGCCGAACCAGCGCCCGAATCCGCGCGCGCCGCAGCAGCCGGCGCCCGATGCGGAGCCGCAGCAGCGCGGCGTCGGCTCCGGCTTCGTGCTGAGCGCCGACGGCTACGTGATGACGAACGCCCACGTCGTCGACGGTGCCGACGAGGTGATCGTCACGCTGACCGACGCGCGCGAGTTCAAGGCCAAGATCATCGGCGCCGACAAGCGCTCCGATGTCGCGCTCGTGAAGATCGATGCCGCCGGCCTGCCGACGGTGCGGGTCGGCGACGTGAACAAGCTCAAGGTCGGCGAATGGGTGATCGCGATCGGCTCGCCGTTCGGGCTCGAGAGCACCGTCACCGCCGGCATCGTCAGCGCGAAGGCGCGCGACACCGGCGACCTCGTCAAGCTGATCCAGACCGATGTCGCGATCAACCCGGGCAATTCCGGCGGGCCGCTGATCAACATGCGCGGCGAGGTGGTCGGCATCAACTCGCAGATTTACAGCCGCTCGGGCGGCTACATGGGGATCTCGTTCGCGATTCCGATCGACGAGGCGACGCGCGTTTCCGAGAGTCTGCGCACCAGCGGGCGCGTGATTCGGGGGCGCATCGGCGTCGCGATCGGGCCGGTCACGAAGGAAGTGGCCGAATCGATCGGCCTGGGCAAGCCGATCGGCGCGCTGGTCAGCAACGTCGAGTCGGGCGGGCCCGCCGAGAAGGCGGGTGTCGAGGCCGGCGACATCATCACGAAGGTCGATGGCCGCGCGGTCGACAAGTCCAGCGACCTGCCGCGCATGGTCGGCGGCGTCAAGCCGGGCAGCAAGACGGTGTTGCAGCTCTTCCGCCGCGGCGGCTATCGCGACGTCAGCGTCACGGTGGTCGAGTTCGAGGCCGAACGCGTGGCGAGTGCGGCGGGGCGCGATCAGGCCAAGCCGCCATCGGCCGCCGCGCCCGGCGTGCTGGGCCTGGCGGTGGCCGATCTCACCGATGCGCAACGGCGCGAGTTGAAGATCAAGGGCGGCGTGCGCGTCGAGAGCGTCGACGGCGCCGCCGCCAAGGCCGGCGTGCGTGAAGGCGACGTGCTGCTGTCGATCGACAACACCGAGATCGCGAGCGCCAAGCAATTCGAGACGACGGTTGCGAAGCTCGACAAGGCGCGGGCGGTGACGCTGCTGGTGCGGCGCGGCGAGGTCGTCAACTTCGTGATCGTCAAGCCCGTCCGCTGACCCGAAAGCCGGTCGCCGCCGCAGGTCTTTCCGCCACATGGGACCTGGGCAGCTGTTACAACTTCCCGCCGGAGCGGTCCAGGTCCAGTGACGAACGGGTCAATAAGTTGGCGATTGCTCACATCGGGCGACCTGTGACGGATTGCTGCCGCCGGACGCTAGAATCGACGCCTTGTCGGGATGCATTTTGCTGAATCGCGCAACGAAAACGAAGCGGCAAAACTATCCCCAAGACATCCACAAGCATTTGTGGATAAGCTGTTGATGGATTTCGCTGTTGGCAGGCTGCAACGACGAGAAATCGAGCAACGGCGCGGTTTGCGGCCAGCCTCTTTTGACTACAATGAAATCCCAACAAGCAGTTGCCATACGTTTTGTTGGAAGGCGCGTCATTGATTCGACGTGCCTTTTTTTTGTTTCCAGCCCGGCCCTTCGGGCCTTCACATCGCTTCGCGATATGAGCCTTCAACGCAACGGCTGCGCCGTTGTGATTTCGCGTTGATGCTCTCGTCAAACACATCGCAGCAAGCATGGATCACATCAGAAACTTTTCGATCATTGCCCACATCGACCACGGCAAGAGCACGCTTGCCGATCGCCTGATCCAACGCTGCGGCGGCCTGTCGGATCGCGAGATGGAAGCCCAGGTGCTCGACTCGATGGACATCGAGCGCGAGCGCGGCATCACGATCAAGGCGCAGACCGCGGCGCTCGAATACAAGGCGCGCGATGGCCGCGTCTACAACCTGAACCTGATCGACACGCCGGGCCATGTCGACTTCTCGTACGAGGTGAGCCGCTCGCTGTCGGCGTGCGAGGGCGCGCTGCTGGTGGTCGATGCGAGCCAAGGCGTCGAGGCCCAGACGGTCGCGAACTGCTACACCGCGCTCGACCTCGGTGTCGAGGTGATCCCGGTCCTGAACAAGATGGACCTGCCGAACGCCGACCCGGAGAACGCGAAGGCCGAGATCGAGGACGTGATCGGCATCGACGCCGAGCACGCGATCCCGTGCAGCGCGAAAACCGGCGAGGGCATCGACGAGATCCTCGAGGCCGTGATCGCGCGCATGCCCGCGCCGCGCGGCGTGGTCGACGCGCCGCTGCGCGCGATGATCATCGATTCATGGTTCGACAACTACGTCGGCGTCGTGATGCTGGTGCGCGTCGTCGACGGCACGCTGACGAAGGGCGAGCGCATCCGCATGATGGCCAGCGACGCGGTCTACGGCGCCGACAACCTGGGCGTGTTCACGCCGAAGTCGGTCGCGCGCGAGCGGCTCAGCGCCGGCGAGGTCGGGTTCATCATCGCCGGCATCAAGGAACTGCAGGCGGCGAAGGTCGGCGACACGATCACGCTCGAGAAGAAGCTGCCGAACAACAAGGGCGTCGCGCTCGAGGCGCTGCCGGGCTTCAAGGAGATCCAGCCGCAGGTCTTCGCCGGCCTGTTCCCGACCGAGGCAAGCGAGTACGACCAGCTGCGCGACGCGCTCGAGAAGCTGAAGCTCAACGACTCGTCGCTGCGCTACGAGCCCGAGGTCAGCCAGGCGCTGGGTTTCGGTTTCCGCTGTGGCTTTCTCGGCCTGCTGCACATGGAGATCGTGCAGGAGCGGCTCGAGCGCGAGTTCGATCAGGACCTGATCACGACCGCGCCGTCGGTCGTCTACGAGGTCGAGCTCGGCGACAAGAGCGTGATCCGCGTCGACAACCCGTCGAAGATGCCCGACCTCGGGCGCATCGCCGAGATCCGCGAGCCGATCGTCACGGTGCACCTGTACATGCCGCAGGACTACGTCGGCCCGGTGATGACGCTGGCCAACGTGAAGCGCGGCAACCAGATCAACATGGCCTACCACGGCCGGCAAGTGATGCTGACCTACGAGATGCCGCTGGCCGAGATCGTGCTCGACTTCTTCGACAAGCTGAAGAGCGTGTCGCGCGGCTACGCGTCGATGGACTACGAGTTCAAGGAATACCGCGGCGCCGATGTCGTCAAGGTCGACATCCTGCTCAATGGCGACCGCGTCGACGCGCTCTCGATCATCGTGCACCGCAGCCAGAGCCAGTACCGCAGCCGCGCGGTCGTCGCGAAGATGCGCGAGCTGATTTCGCGCCAGCAATACGACGTCGCGATCCAGGCCGCGATCGGAGCCAACATCATTGCGCGTGAGACAATCAAGGCCTTGCGCAAGAACGTCATCGCCAAGTGCTACGGCGGTGACATCTCGCGCAAACGCAAGCTCCTCGAAAAGCAAAAGGCCGGCAAGAAGCGCATGAAGCAGATCGGCTCTGTGGAAGTGCCGCAAGAAGCCTTTCTGGCCATCCTCCAGGTGGAAGATTGATGGCTGCACTGACCGGTTTGCTCTATGGCTTTCTCGTGGTGTTTCTCGGTGGCTGGTACTTCGGCAAGTGGAGCGGAAACTTCTCGCTGCTGCTGCTGATCCTGACCGTCGTCACCTTCGGCTACTGGCTCGCCGAACGCTTCGTCTTCGCGCCGCGCCGCGCCGCCGCCGCCGCCACGCTCGAGCAACAAGACGCCGCGCGTCGCGCCAAGCTCGCCGGGCAAGGCATCACGAAGGTCGACGACAACGTCGCGCAGGCGCGCGAGACGCTGCTCGCGCAGCCCTGGTGGCTCGACTGGACCGCCGGGCTGTTCCCGGTGATCCTGGTGGTGTTCCTGCTGCGCTCGTTCCTGTTCGAGCCGTTCAAGATTCCGAGCGGCTCGATGATCCCGACGCTGCTGGTCGGCGACCTGATCCTCGTCAACAAGTACCACTACGGCATCCGGCTGCCGGTGATCAACAAGAAGATCGTCGCGAATCACGACCCGCAGCGCGGCGACGTGATGGTGTTCCACTTCCCGAAGGACCCCAGCATCGACTACATCAAGCGCGTCGTCGGCGTACCGGGCGACGAGGTCTCGTTCCGCGACCAGCGCATCTACCTGAACGGCGTGGCCGTGCCGATGGAGCAGCTGCCGCCGCCCGGCTTCTACGACGAAGACCTGCGCCAGTACTTTCCCGAATTCAAGGAGAAGCTCGGCGAGACCGAGCACAACATCCTGCTGAACGTGCGCAGCCAGCCGTTTTACGGCGCCGAAGACAAGATAACGTTCCCGTTCCGCGAGAACTGTCGCTACAGTGCCGAGGGCGTGACCTGCAAGGTGCCGCCCGGCCACTATTTCATGATGGGCGACAACCGCGACAACTCGCAGGATTCACGCTTCTGGGGTTTTGTCCCTGACGAAAACATCGTCGGCAAGGCATTCTGGATCTGGATGAACTTCAGCAGTCCGAAACGTTTCGGCGGCTTCCAGTGAACAACGATCGGTCCCGCGACAGGAGCTTCAAGCATGAGGGTTGAGCATCACCAATCGGCAGGCCGGCAGCGCGGCATCACGCTCTTCGGGCTGATGCTGTGGGCCATCGTGGTCGGCTTTGTCGCGCTGATCGTGATGAAGGTCCTGCCCACGCTGAACGAGTATTTCACGATCCAGAAGGCCGTGAACAAGATCGCGAACGAAGGCGGAACCACCGTGCCCGAGATCCGCGCCGCGTTCGAGCGCACCAAGGACATCGAATACTCGATCACGTCGATCACGGCGAAAGACCTGAACATCACCAAAGAGAACGACAAGGTCGTGATCGGCTTCGCCTACGACAAGGAGATCGAGCTGATCAGCCCGGTCTTCCTGCTGATCAAGTACGAGGGGCGCTCGAAGTAGACTGTCGGTCGATGATGGACACCCGCCTGGACGCACTGCAGCGGCGCATCGGCCACCGCTTCGAGGATGCGCGGCTGCTGAGCCGCGCACTGACGCACCGCAGCTACGGCGCCGATCACAACGAGCGGCTCGAATTCCTCGGTGATGCGGTGCTCAGCCTGGTGATCTCTGGCCTGCTGTTCGAGCGCTTCGCCGGCTCCGACGAAGGCGATCTGACCCGCGTGCGCGCGCACCTCGTGCGTGAAGAGAGCTTGCATCGCGTGGCCTTGCAACTGGCCTTGCCCGAGGTGCTGCACCTCGGCGAAGGCGAGGCGCGCGGCGGCGGCGCGCAGCGCGCGTCGATCCTGGCCGATGCGCTCGAGGCCTTGATCGGCGCCACTTTTCTCGACGGCGGCTTCGATGCCGCGCGCACCGTCGTCAAGGGCTTGTTCGGCGAGATCATCGCGACGACCGACATCGCAAGCTGGTCAAAAGACGCGAAAACCGAACTGCAGGAATGGCTGCAGGCCCGCCGCCTGCCGGTACCGACTTACCGCATCAGCGCGACGCGCGGCCAGGCGCACGCGCAGACCTTCGAGGTCGAGTGCGTCGTGCCGGCGCTGAACCTGGTCGAGGAGGGCGTCGGCCGCTCGCGCCGGGTGGCAGAGCAGGAGGCCGCACGCCGCATGCTCGACGCCCTGAAAAAGAGCGATCAGCCCGGCAGCCCATTGCAATCCTGAGGGTCCGATGACCACCGACAACGAAACTTCTTCCGACGCGAACGCGCCGGCCGCACAGCGCTGCGGGCTGGTCGCCATCGTGGGCCGGCCGAACGTCGGCAAGTCGACGCTGCTGAACGCGCTGGTCGGCCAGAAGGTCAGTATCACGTCCGCGAAAGCGCAGACCACGCGGCACCGCATCACCGGCATCCGCACCGTCGACGAGGCGCAGTTCGTGTTCGTCGACACGCCCGGCTTCCAGACCAAGCACAGCGCGGCGCTGAACCGCACGCTGAACCGGACCGTGCAGGGCGTGCTCGGCGATGTCGACGTCGTGCTGTTCGTCGTCGAGGCCGGCCGTTTCGGGCTGGACGACGCGAAGGTGCTGGCGCTGATGCCCCCCGGCAAACCGGTCTTCCTGATCGCCAACAAGCTCGACGCGGTGGTGCGCCGGGCCGATCTCGCGCCCTGGCTGAAGGGCATGCAGGAGCGCCACGCGTTCGCCGAGTTCGTGCCGCTCTCGGCGAAGAAGGATGCCGATGTGCAGCGCCTGCTCGGCATCGTCAAACCCTACCTGCCCGAGCAACCCTGGTTCCACGACGAAGACGCGCTGACCGACCGGAGCGAGAAGTTCCTCGCCAGCGAGATCATCCGGGAGAAGCTCTTCCGCCTGACCGGCGACGAGCTGCCCTACACCTCGACCGTCGTGATCGACAAGTTCGAGGAAGAAGGCAACCTGCGGCGCATCTCGGCCAGCATCGTCGTCGAACGCGATGCTCACAAGGGCATGGTGATCGGCAACGGTGGCGAGCGCCTGAAGCGCATCGGCTCCGAGGCGCGCCAGGAACTCGAGACACTGATGGACGCGAAGGTCTTCATCGAGCTGTGGGTCAAGGTGCGCTCCGGTTGGGCCGACGACGAAGCACACCTGCGTTCCTACGGCTACGAGTAGGAATGACGACCCCAAGGCGCCTTCGGCACCGGCCCCCGAGGGGCGCTCAGGCCGCTTGGGGCGGCCCGGCGCTGGCCTGAGGCCGCCGATGGCGACCCGCGCGCCGCGTTACGCCGCGACGCTCGCGGCCTATGTGCTGCACCGCTACGACTGGAGCGAATCGAGCCTGATCCTCGACCTGTTCACGCGCGAACAGGGTCGGCTCGCGGTGGCCGCGAAGGGCGCGAAGCGGCCGTATTCGCAGCTGCGCAGCGTGCTGCTGCCGTTCCAGCGCATCAACGTCTCGCTCGGCAAGGCGGCGGTCGCCGATGCGGGCGGCAGCGAGGTCCAGACCCTGCGCGGCGCCGAATGGGCGGGCGGCGCCGCGATGCTGACCGGTGCCGCGCTGTTCAGCGGTTTTTACCTGAACGAGCTGCTGATGAAGCTGCTCGCGCGGCACGACCCGCACCCGGCGCTGTTCGATGTCTACGCGGCGACCCTGCCCGAGCTGGCCGTCGCTGACGAAGCGCAGGCGCAGGCTGCGCTGCGCGCCTTCGAGCTGAGCCTGCTGCAGCAGATCGGCCTGTTGCCCGACCTGAGCCTGCTGACCCTGACGCAGCAGCCGGTGCGGCCGGACGCCCGCTATGCCTTGCTGCCGGATGCCGGCGTTGCCGCGGCGCGCGGCGGCGAAGGCGAGCTGAGCGGCGACGCGCTGATCGGCCTGCAGGCAGCGCTCGAACATGGCAGCCTGCCTGCGCTGCAGCACGCCTGCCGGCAATGCCTTGCCGCGCTGAAGCTGCCGCTGCGGGCGATGATCCAGCATCACCTCGGCTCGACCGTGCTGCGCACGCGCCAGGTCATGACGGGCCTGCAAAGCCTGTAGATTCGCGACCATGAACCCACTCCTTACCACCGGCCTCGATGCGCGGCGCGGCGCGGCCGCGCTGTCGGTCAACGTCAACAAGGTCGCGTTGCTGCGCAACACGCGGAGCTTGAGCATCCCGAGCGTGCTGCGCGCCGCGAGCTTTGCGCTCGAAGCCGGCGCACACGGCATCACGGTGCACCCGCGGCCCGATGAGCGCCACATCCGCCGCCATGATGTCTACGAGCTCGCCGGGCTGATGCAGCAATGGCCGCAGGCCGAATACAACATCGAGGGCAACCCGTTCCACAACCTGATGGAGCTCGTGCGCGACCTGGTCGCGAAGGGGTTGCCGGTTCACCAGGTCACCTTCGTGCCCGACAGCGTCGAGCAATCCACCTCCGACCACGGCTGGCAGCTCCCGCAGGACGCGCAGCGCCTGGCCCCGCTGATCGCCGACGCGCGCGCGCTGGGCGTGCGCGTCAGCCTGTTCATGGATCCGCTGCCGCAGGCGATGGCCGCGGTGCGCGAACTGCGTGCCGACCGCGTCGAGCTCTACACCGAGACCTTCGCGCGCGCGCATTTGGCGGGCGAGGGCGACACGGTGCTGCCGGCGTTCGCCGCGACCGCCCGCGCAGCGCTGAACGAAGGGCTCGGCATCAACGCCGGCCACGACCTGAACCGCGACAACCTGACCGACTTCCTGCGCGCGGTGCCCGGCGTCCAGGAGGTCTCGATCGGCCACGCGCTGATCGCCGATGCGCTCGAGCTCGGCTACACCGAGACCGTGCGCGACTACCTGCGCTGCATTCACCGGGTGGCCGAGCCCACATGATTTACGGCGTCGGCACGGACATCTGTGACGTGCGCCGGATCGCGACGACGCTCGCGCGCCGCGGCGAGCGCTTCGCCGAAAAGGTCCTCGGCCCGCATGAAATCGAGGTCTTCCGGATGCGCCGCGCGAAGGTCGAGGCGCGCGGCGTCAGCTACCTCGCGACCCGCTTCTCGGCGAAAGAGGCGTTCTCGAAGGCCATCGGCCTGGGCATGCGCATGCCGATGACCTGGCGTGATTGCGAGATCGTCAAGGCACCGAGCGGCAAGCCGCAGATCCGGCTGCACGGCGCGCTCGCCGAGTGGTTCGAGACGCGCCGACTGCGGGCGCACGTCAGCGTGACCGACGAGACCGATTACGCGGCGAGCTTCGTCGTCGTCGAATCCAGAGAAGAAGAACCCAAGGGATGACCATGCCGATCCAACACGCGCCCGTCGTGCTCGACATCGCCGGCACCACGCTGAACGCCGACGACCGTCGCCGCCTCGCGCATCCGCTGAGCGGCGGCCTGATTCTGTTCGCGCGCAACTGGCAGGACCGCGCGCAGCTGACCGAGCTGACGAGCGAGATCAAGTCGATCCGCCCCGATGTGCTGATCTGCGTCGACCACGAAGGCGGTCGCGTGCAGCGCTTTCGCACCGACGGCTTCACGCACCTGCCGCCGATGCGCGTGCTCGGCGAGATGTGGATGAACGATGGCCGGCGCGGCCCGGGCAGCGGCGCACTGGACGCGACCGACGCCGCCACCGCGGCCGGCCAGGTGCTCGGCGCCGAGCTGCGCGCCTGCGGCGTCGACTTCAGCTTCACGCCGGTGCTCGACCTCGACCACGGGCGCAGCGCGGTGATCGGCGACCGCGCGTTCCATCGCGATCCGCGTGTCGCATGCCTGCTCGCGAAGAGCCTGATGCACGGCCTCCTGCTCGCCGGCATGCACAACTGCGGCAAGCACTTCCCCGGTCACGGTTTCGTCGCGGCCGACAGCCACCTCGCGCTGCCGGTCGACCCGCGCAGCCTGAAGGCGATCCTCGCCGATGACGCGCGGCCCTACGAGTGGCTGAGCACCAGCCTGTCGAGCGTGATGCCGGCGCACATCATCTACCCGAAGGTCGACAACCTGCCGGCCGGCTTCTCGGCGCGCTGGCTCAAAGACATCCTGCGCCAGCAACTCGGCTTCAACGGCGCGATCTTCAGCGACGATCTCAGCATGGTCGGCGCGCGCCGCATCAACGGCGCCGACGTGAGCTTCGCCGAAGCGGCCGCGGTCGCGCTGAACGCCGGTTGCGACCTGGTGCTGCTGTGCAATCAATCGAAGGACGGCGGCCGCAAGGTCGACGAGCTGCTCGATGGCCTGGCCGACGCGCAGGCCCAGGACCACTGGCAACCCGATCCCGACAGCGAGGCGCGCCGCCTCGACCTGCTGCCGCAGACCGCGCCGTTCACCTGGGACGAGCTGATGCACTTGCCGGCCTACCAGCACGCACTCGAACGGCTGCCGTGATCGCGATGTGCTGAACGAAAAAACGCCGCCGGGCGTGAGCCGCGGCGGCGTTTGCGTTCAGGGGCCCGAGGGCGTCAGGGCTGCGGCTGCGAGCCCGGTGCGTTCTCGAACGGCAGCTTGATCTGCGACAGGTCCTTGCGCGTCTCGACCAGCACGAGCGGGCCCTCGTCGATCACCGGCGCCGGCTTGCGCTCGCGCGGCACATGCGTTGGCGCCGGCTCGGCGGCCATCGCGGCCTGCACCGCGCGGATCTTCTCGGCGTCGGAGTTGACCCATTGCAGGCCGGCCGATTCGGCCACGGCCTGCAGCGAGTCCAGCGGCAGCTCGAACGCGGCCACAGGCGCCGGTGCCGGGACCGGTGCAATCACCGGCGCCGCGACCGGAGCGGCCACCGGTGCCGGCGCTGCCACCGGAGCGGCCATCGCGACGACGGGCTCCGGCTGCACCGGGCTGACCGCGGTCGGCGTCAACCCGCGCGACTCGTCGTCATGCAGGGGCTGCGGTGCTTCGGTGACCTCCGCCTCGTGGAAGGCCTGTGCAGCCAGCGCGCCGCGCTGGATCAGGCCCTCGTCGGCGCCGCCGGCGACCTGCTCGGCGCCGGCCTCCGGGCTGCGCTCGCGACGATTCCGATCGCGGCCGCGGCCGCGGCGGCGGCCTTCGCCGGGTTCGCCACCTTCGGCACGCGGCGCGTCGATCGGCGCCTCGCGATCGTCGCCGGCGCTTGCCCCTTCGGCAAGCTCGCCGCCCGCCTCTGTGTGCTCGGCAGCGGCCGGCATGCCGGGCTGGCCCGCTTCCGCACCAGCCACGGTCGCGTCGCGGTCACGACCACCACGGCCACCGCGCCGGTTGCGACGGCGGCCACCCTGGCGCTCGCCCTGGGTTTCGCCGCCCTCGGGCGCTTCGGCGCCGGGCAAGGTGTCGACGAAGGCTTCCGGTGACACCGCGTCGGCCGCGGCGGCACCTTCGGCGGCCGGACCCGGGCGCCGTGCTTCGCCACGCTCGGGGCGCGGGCCGCGACGGCCTTCGCCACCGCGCTCGCCACGCGGCTCGCCGCGCCCTTCGCCGCGGTTCTCGTCGCGTGCGCCGCCGCGCGGGCCGCGCTCTTCGCGAGTCGCGTCGAGCGCTTCACCGCGTGCGCCTTCTTCACCGGCGGGGCGGTCGGCGCTGCGATCGGGGCGACGGCCACGGCCCTCGCCGCGAGCCTCGCCACCGCGCTCGCCACGGCCTTCGGCACCACGCTCACCACGGCCTTCGCCACGCTTGCCGTCACGGCCGCCATCGCGTCCGCCACGGCCACCGCGGCCGCCGCGCTCGCCGCGGCCCTCGCCACGTGCCTCGGCCGGCTTCGCGGCCACCGGGGCCGGTGCGGGGGCGGGTACGGCCGACGGCTCGGCGCCGAACATCTTCTTGACCCAGCCGAAGAAGCCGCCGCCGGCGGCCGGCGCCGGAGCGGGCGCAGCGGCCGCCGGGGCGGGAGCCGGCACGACGATCGGGGCCGCCTTCGGTGTGGCGATCGGTGCCGGCGTCTCGGGCAGGATGCCCTTGATGACCGGCTCCTGCTTGGCCTTGGTCTTCTCGCGCCGCGTGATGCCGACTTCCTCTTCGGGCTCGTCGATCATCGTGTAGCTGGCCTGCAGGTTCTCGAGGCGCGGGTCGTCGTGGCGCAAGCGCTCCAGGCGATAGTTCGGTGTCTCGAGCGCCTTGTTCGGCACCAGCAGCACGGTGACGCGCTGCTTCAGCTCGATCTTCGTGATCTCGGTGCGCTTCTCGTTGAGCAGGAACGAGGTCACCTCGACCGGCACCTGCACGTGCACCGCCGCGGTGTTGTCCTTCATCGACTCTTCTTGCACCATGCGCAGGATCTGCAGCGCCGACGATTCGGTGTCGCGGATGTGGCCGGTGCCGTTGCAGCGCGGGCAGGTGATGTGCGAGCCCTCGCTGAGGGCCGGGCGCAGCCGCTGGCGGCTCAGTTCGAGCAGGCCGAACTTGCTGATCGAGCTGAACTGAACGCGGGCGCGGTCCTGGCGCAGCGCGTCGCGCAGCCGGGTCTCGACCTCGCGGCGGTTCTTCGACTCCTCCATGTCGATGAAGTCGACGACGATCAGCCCGCCCAGGTCGCGCAGCCGCATCTGGCGCGCGATCTCGTCGGCGGCTTCGAGGTTGGTGCGGGTGGCGGTTTCCTCGATGTCGGAGCCGCGCGTCGAGCGCGCCGAATTGACGTCGACCGAGACCAGCGCCTCGGTGTGGTCGATCACGATCGCGCCGCCCGACGGCAGGTTCACGGTGCGCGAGAACGCGGTCTCGATCTGGTGCTCGATCTGAAACCGGCTGAACAGCGGCGCGTCGTCGCGGTAGCGCTTGACCTTGTGGGCCGTCTCCGGCATCACATGGGCCATGAACTGCTGGGCCTGGTCGTAGATGTCGTCGGTGTCGATCAGGATCTCGCCGACATCGGCGGTGAAGTAGTCGCGGATCGCGCGGATCACCAGCGAGCTTTCCTGGTAGATCAGGAACGCGCCCTTGCCGGCCTTGGACGCGCCGTCGATCGCGCTCCAGAGCTTGAGCATGTAGTTCAGGTCCCACTGCAGCTCGGGCGCGCTGCGGCCGATGCCGGCGGTGCGCGCGATCAGGCTCATGCCCTTCGGGTACTCGAGCTGGTCGAGGTTCTCCTTCAGCTCCTCGCGGTCCTCGCCTTCGATGCGGCGCGAGACGCCGCCGCCGCGCGGGTTGTTCGGCATCAGCACGAGGTAGCGGCCGGCCAGCGAGACGAAGGTCGTCAGCGCCGCGCCCTTGTTGCCGCGTTCTTCCTTCTCGACCTGGACCAGCAGTTCCTGGCCGTTCGAGATGCAATCCTGGATGCGCGCATCGCGAACGCTGGCGCCTTCGCGGAAGTAGTTCTTCGAGATTTCCTTGAACGGCAGGAAGCCGTGGCGGTCTTCGCCGTAGTCGACGAAGCAGGCCTCGAGCGACGGCTCGACGCGCGTCACGACGGCCTTGTAGATGTTGCCCTTGCGTTGTTCACGGCCTTCGATCTCGGTCTCGAAGTCCATCAGCTTCTGGCCATCGACGATGGCCAGGCGACGCTCTTCGGGCTGCGTCGCGTTGATCAGCATGCGTTTCATTCTTGTGCACTCCTTCGCACGGCCGCCGCTTTCGGGGTCGGGCCGCGCCACTACCTGCAGTCGCTTCCCGGCGGATGCCGGTGGGCGACGATTCGATGCACGAGAAACGGAAACGAAGCGAAGGGTGTCGCCCTGGACTGCAGTGTTCGGCGGTGGTCAGCAGACCGGCCGAACGGGCAGCGTTGGCGCGTGCGCGACAGCGACCGGGGCGCATGTCGGCCACCGCCGAGCCACGCCGGACGAGCTTGCCGCAGCGCAGGCTGTTGGCCTGGGCAGCAAGCGCGCGTGGCGCCGTGGTTCGCAGATGGGGATCGACATCAGCCGGGGTCCGCTGGGTGCAAGCAGGAGCTTCGGATTCGACGCCGTTCGTCGATGACGAAGGTTCGGCGCGATTCGGGTCTCCTGCCCGGGAAAACCTTTGATAGGGCTCGTTCTTTGTTAGCTCTTCCGCTTCGAGCCGTGGGCCGCGCCGTCACTTGGGGCCGGCGCCCGCTTCGGGCATCGAGGCGTTGCATCACCTTTGTCGTCAGACCCTTCGGGTCCGACCGCCGCGTGTTGCGGTGTGCTGATGGCGGCCGGCTCTGACACCGGCCTTAAACTCTGAAAAATCAAACACTTACAGCAGCAACGTGGTGCGACGCATTATAGGGGCCAATCGGATGGCCGCACCGGGCGCCCAGCCGCCGGCGGCCGCGAGCGCGCCGGCTGTCCAGCGTGTCGTCGTCGACGAGGCCTCGGAAGGGCAGCGCCTCGACAACTTTCTCGTCAAGTTGCTGAAGGGCGTGCCGAAGACGCACGTCTACCGCGTGATCCGCTCCGGCGAGGTGCGCGTCAACAAGGGCCGCGCCGGTGCCGACACGCGCCTGGCGCTCGGCGACGAGGTCCGGGTGCCGCCGGTCCGGGTGGCCGATCGCAGCGCGGCCCCGGCAGCGCCGGCGCGCGAGTTCCCGATCGTCCATGAAGACGAGTTCCTGATCGCGATCGACAAGCCGGCCGGCGTCGCGGTGCACGGCGGCAGCGGCGTCAGCTCGGGCGTGATCGAGCAGCTGCGCCAGGCGCGCCCGGGTGCGAAGTTTCTCGAACTCGTGCACCGGCTCGACAAGGAGACCTCGGGCCTGCTGCTGATCGCGAAGAAGCGCTCGGCGCTGGTCGCGCTGCAGGACCAGCTGCGCCAGCGCGGCGGCGACAAGGCCATCGGCAAGACCTATGCGGCGCTGGTGGTCGGCACGTGGCCGGCGAACCGCAAGGTCATCGACGTGGCGCTGCACAAGTTCCTGACGACCGGCGGCGAGCGCCGCGTGCAGGCCGTGGCCGAGGACCACGACGCGGGCCGGCGCTCGATCACGCTGGTGCGGGTCGCGCGCCAGTTCGACGCCTTCGCTCTGCTCGACGTGACCATCAAGACCGGCCGCACGCACCAGATCCGGGTGCACCTGACGCACGAAGGGCACCCGATCGTCGGCGACGAGAAGTACGGCGACTTCGCGCTGAACAAGGCCGTCGCGCGTGGCGAGGCGGTGCCCGGCGTGCGCTTCGACCGCATGTTCCTGCATGCCCGCAATCTCCGCTTCACGCACCCAGGAACCGGCGCGGCGATCGAGCTCGAAGCGCCGTTGCCGGCAGAATGTGAAGCCTTCCTCCACGCGCTTGCGCGTCCCGCCCACCGATGACTCCGCTTCGCAACTTCGACCTGATCGCGTTCGATTGGGATGGCACATTGTTCGATTCCACCGCGCTGATCGCGCGCTGCATCCAGGCCGCCTGTGCCGATGTCGGCGTCGCGGTGCCGACCGACGAACAGGCCAGCTACGTGATCGGCATGGGCCTGGTCGACGCCTTGCAGCATGCGGCGCCGGAGCTGCCGCCCGAACGCTACCGCGAGCTCGGCGCGCGCTACCGCGAACACTACTTCGCGCGCCAGCACGAGATCGTGTTCTTCGAGGGCACGCTGGCGATGCTGCAGGCGCTGAAGGCGCGCGGCCATCGGCTGAGCGTGGCGACCGGCAAGTCGCGCCGCGGGCTCGATGCGGCGCTGGACACATCGGCGCTGCGCGGCCTGTTCGACGCGACCCGCACCGCCGACGAGACCGCGTCGAAGCCCGACCCGCGCATGCTGGTCGAGTTGATGGACGAGTTCCAGGTCGCACCCGAGCGCACGCTGATGATCGGCGACACCACGCACGACCTGCAGCTCGCGCTGAATGCCGGCACCGCGAGCGTCGGCGTCAGCTACGGCGCGCACGACCACGCGTCGTTCGCCGGCTTCGGTGCGCGGCATGTCGCGCATTCGGTGGTCGAGCTGCACGACTGGCTGGTCCGGCATGGTTGAGCGGCCGATCATCCTGCTGCCGCGCGAACCGGTGAAGCCCGAGCCGCTGCCGCTGTGCGCGTCGGTCGAACTGGTCGAGAAGGGCAACGCCTTCGTCTTCGACGTGCTGCACTTTCGGGAGCCCGCACGTGCCTTCGCGCTGCGCTTCGACGGCCGTGTCGTCGCCTACCTGAATCGCTGCCTGCACGTGCCGACCGAGATGGATTGGCAGTACGGCGAGTTTCTCGACAGCGGCAAGGAATTCATCATGTGCTCGATCCACGGCGCCGTGTACGAGCCGCTGACCGGCCGCTGCGCCGGCGGCCCGTGCGGGCGCGGCCGGCTCACGGTGATCGATGCGTTCGAACGCGACGGCCAGGTCTATTGGTATCCTTCCCGCGACACCCAACCCGCCTTCGCCGCCTGATCCGGCGCGAGGCCACGAGGCCCCCATGAGCACCCCTGAAGACCAACTGCCGCCGGTCGAACCCGCGGCCGCCACTGTCCCTGCCAGCACGATCGCCGCCGCCCGCCAGGCCTCCTGGGACAGCGCCGCCGAGCAGTTCGCGCGCGGCATGCTGCGCGAGCGCCGCAGCGAGCGCCGCTGGCGCAACTTCTTCCGCCTCTCGTGGTTGCTGCTGGTGATGGCGGTCGCCTACGCCGTCTTCGCAGCGCGCAACCACGCGGCGGCGCAGACCGGCCCGCACACCGCGCTGATCGAGATCCGCGGCGAGATCGCCGCCGGTGCCGAGGCGAGTGCCGAGAACCTGCTGCCCGGCATCAAGAGTGCATTCGAGGACGACGACGCCAAGGCGGTCGTGCTGCGCATCAACTCGCCCGGCGGCAGCCCGGTGCAGGCCGGCATCATCAACGACGAGATCCGCCGGCTGAAGAAGCTGCACCGGAACAAGAAGGTCTACGCGGTCGTCGAAGAGACGTGCGCGTCGGGCGCCTACTACATCGCGGTGGCGGCCGACGAAATCTACGCCGACAAGGCCTCGGTCGTCGGCTCGATCGGCGTGCTGATGGACAGTTTCGACGCGACCGGTCTGATGGAGAAGGTCGGTGTCTCGCGCCGTCTGTTGACGGCCGGCGAGAACAAGGGCATCGGCGACCCGTTCTCGCCGCTGCCGCCGAAGCAGCGCGAGTTCATCCAGGTGATGCTCGACCAGATTCACCAGCAGTTCATTTCGGTCGTGAAGTCCGGTCGCGGTGCGCGCCTGAAGCAATCGCCGGAGCTGTTCAGCGGCCTGTTCTGGAACGGCCAGCAGGCGCTCGAGATGGGTCTGATCGACCACCTCGGCAACCTCGACCAGGTGGCGCGCGACGTCGTGAAGGCCGAAGAGGTGATCGACTACACGCCGAAGGAGAACGTCGCCGAGCGGCTCGCGAAGAAGTTCGGCGCGGCGATCGGCGCCGGCGCGGTGAAGGCGATGCCGGGCGCGTTCACGATCCGCTGATGGGCGCGGCGGGCTGCCGCAGCGGGTACCGCTGCGGCCGTGCTGCCGCTACGATCCCGCGATGGACACCGCATCGCCGGTCGCCGTCGCCACGAACGCCGAACTGCGCCTGCAGCTGCTGCGCACGCCGCAGCTCTGGTGCGGCGGCCGCGCAGTCGCGCTGAACCGGCTCGACGCCGCGCTGCTCGCGCTGCTCGCACACGACGGCCCGACCTCGCGCGCTCGCGCGCTCGCGCTGCTGTGGCCCGGCACCGACGAGGCGGCCGCGCGCAACCTGTTGCGCCAGCGCCTGTTCCGGCTGCGCCGCGCGGCGGGCTGCGAACTCGTCGGCGCGTCCACCACGCGGCTCGCGCTGCCCGAGGGCATGGCGCATGACCTGCGCGATCCGAGCGCGGTGCTGCTGGACGATCCCGAGGCCGCCGCCGGCGAGCTGCTGGGCGACTTCGCGTACGACGAGCTGAGCGAGTTTCGCGACTGGCTCGATGGCGCTCGCGAGCGCTGGCGCGCGTGCCGGCGCGAGGCGCTGCGCGCACTGGTGCAGCGCTTCGAGCGGCAAGGCCAGCCGACACGGGCGGTCGCGCTGGCCGAACGCCTGATACGCGACGAGCCGCTGCACGAGCCGGCCCACCGGGCGCTGATCCGGCTGCACTACCTGTGCGGCGACCGCAACGCCGCGCGCTGCGCGCTCGCGCGGCTGCGCGCYGCGCTGGCGCGCGACCTGGGCGTGGCGCCCGGCGCCGAGACCGAGGCATTGGCCGCGCTGATCGAAACCAGCGCCGCGCTGCCCGAGCCGGCCGCGGCGCACGTGGCGCCGGTGGCGACGCTGCGCCCGCCGCGCCTGATCGGGCGCGATGCCGCCTGGCACACGCTCGAATCGAGCTGGCGCGACGGCGCGCCGGCGCTCGTGCTCGGCGAGGCCGGGATCGGCAAGTCGCGCCTGATCGACGACTTCGCGCGCGCGCACGGCGCCGTGCGCGTCGCCGCGCGACCCGGCGACGCCCATGTGCCCTTCGCGCTGCTCGCGCGCCTCGCCGCCGAGCTCGGTGCGTCGAGCAGCGTGCCCTGGGACGCGCCGCGGCTGACCCGGGCGCTGGCGCACCGGCACGCCGCCGGCATCGTGCTCGACGACCTGCATTTCGCCGACGAGGCCTCGCTCGAACTGCTGCCGGCGCTGCTCGCCACGCCGCCACGGCCGTGGCTGCTGGCGGCGCGCGCGCACGAACGGGTGGCCGGCGCCGACTGGCTCGCCGAGCTGCCGGTGCAGATCGAGCTCGCGCCGCTCGCGGCCGACGCAGTGCATGAGCTGCTGGGGTCGCTCGCACTGCCGGGCATCGATGCGCGGGCGTGGTCCGACCGCGTCTTCCGCCACAGCGGGGGCAACCCGTTCTTCGTGCTCGAAACCGTGCGCGCGCTGCTCGAACCCGGCACCGGCGCGTGGGCCGACACCGAGCTGCCGGCGCCCGGCAGCCTGCAGCGGCTGATCGCGGCCCGTCTCGCCAAGCTCTCGCCGGCGGCGCTGAAGCTGGCACGCGTCGCGGCCCTCGCAGCGGCCGACTTCAGCGTCGACGTGGCCGCGGCGGTGCTCGACCAGCATCCGCTCGATCTGCTCGATGCCTGGCGCGAGCTCGAGGCCGCCGACGTGGTGCGTGGCCAGGGGTTCGCCCACGACCTGATCCGGCAGGCGTGCCGCGCCGCCGTGCCCGAGGCCCTGCGCGCGTGGCTGCACGGCCGCATCGGCGCGGCGCTCGAGGCGCAGCACGCGGCGCCGGGGCGGATCGCGCCGCATGCGCGCGCGGCCGGCGAACTGCAG